>NZ_JAWHTE010000012.1:0-146221 GCF_032586175.1 Ovoidimarina sediminis | reverse complement strand
AGCGAGTGCGGCACCCTGACGCTCTCAGACGTCGTGATCCTCCTGAACGCCCTCGAAACTGATGGTCGCGACGGGTAGTTTTCTAAACGCGAGAATAAAGGATCAAATTTTTACGAGCTGAACTAGTGCAACATCAAGACAATGGCCGCCCTTTTTTACGGAAGGGCGGCCGTGGTCATTTGAGAAGCGGACCACTCTGATCCAGATACAAAGAATCAAACTCCGCGAACTCCATCAGCCGATCATGGTCGTCGTACGAAACACGACCGTCCCGGAAGGTTAAAAGCCCGTTTTCCCTTAGCTGCCTCAGGACGCGATTGACATGAACGGCACTCAGTCCAAGCGCATCGGCCAAATGATACTGGGTCAGGGGGCAATCGTAACCTGCCTTGTTCCCCAATCCCACCAACGCCAACCTTGCACCAAGCTCAAGCAGGAAATGCGCCAGACGGGTATCCGCGTCACGCCGGCCAAGCCCCACGAGATGCTCAACCACCATTGCCTCATCCCGCGACGCCGCCCAAAGAATGGCCGTCGCAAGTCGCGGCATCTTCGCAAACGCCTCCAATAGGTCGCCTGCCAGCACCTCGGCCGCTTGGATATTCACGATTGGCTCAAAGCTGTGATCCGAGGTGCGCAGCAGTACGCTGCGCAATCCGAGGAAGTCCCCCGGTATTTGGAAATCGACGATCTGCCGCGTTCCGTCGGGTTGGATCTTGTACGAACAGACCCAGCCTGCGGATAGGATGTAGGCGGCCTGATCCGATTGCCCCTGATGCACGATATCGCGCCCCGCGGCGAAGGACCGGCGGCGCTGATGCAGCCGTTCCAGCACGGCCAACTCAGCGTCTGACAAGGCGACAAAGGTCGAAAGCTTGCGGGTAAGCGGGCTGCTCGCTGTGATTGTCATGCGGCTCCCTTTGGTGCAGATCATTTCCCAAGCTGGCAATACCGGAATGTTCTTACCCGGCGACTGCTTCAGATCAGTCGAGTGTACCAGACTTCCTGCAATAATGAGCGGGCAGTTGAAACCGCCAAGCCTCTGCACGCCAGTTTGATAAAGTAGGGACTTCCCAAGATGCCTGACCAGACGGAACATGCCGGCATGGCCGCTCTCTCGATCTGCGAGGCGCTCCTGCTTGCGATGAACGATCACGGGCTGCTGCCCGAGCACGAAATCGTCGGCGTGCTCCGCGACGCCGCAGCCACTCATGAAAACGTCATCGGAACGGAAGGCGAAGTGCTGGAACACCAGGCAGTCGCGGCGATGATCAACCGGATCATCGCCGGCGGGAACTCGGTAAGAAGGCCGCACGCATGAAGGTCTAGTCGGAATAGCTCATCGATGTTTCCGCTTCGGGCTCTACTGAGACATCCGAGCAATTTGGTCAGATGACCGGTTTTCCTCGGGTAGCGGACATCTACGTAGATCTTCGTCGTGGTAGTGGCAGTGAACTTAAGTTCACTGTCCACCTAGCCTAAACCCCTAAGTTGGAACCTCTCTCAGATCCCCGTCGTTCCAGACAAACTTGTCCCGTGATGGGTGGGTGCGCCGCGCGAGCTCATCGCAAACGGTCTGCATTGCTGGTCGCAAGGCATCCAAGGAAGGTCTAACGTAGCGTTGCCCGGTGATTGAGAGCGGCGTGTGGTTGAGCAGGCGCCCGACCACCTCTTCGAGAACCCCGGCCTCCATGGCAACCGTAGCGAAAGTGCGCCGGTGAGCATGCGGACCCCACTTAAGCCGCTTGGGTCCACTCAGGTGTCCCTCAGGTCCTCGAGGTGATGGGAAGACCCAGCGTCGATGGAGGCCGCGTACGGGTGCAAGGATCTCGTGATGTACTTGCAGGATTGGCAGGTCGAAGCTTCGACCGTTCTTCGTCATCGGCAGATGTATACGATCTTCGTGAACATGCTTCCATTCGAGCGTCAGCGCTTCTGTCTTGCGAAACCCGGTGAACAGGAGCAACTCGTAGAAGCTCGCATGGATAGGGTTCGGTAATGCATCGATCGTCTGCCGCCAATCCAGGAGGTCCTCTATGATCGACCCGTTCGGTGGTTCCTCGTACCATTCGATCGCGAGGGTAGGGCACTCGGGCAGGTCGGCCGTGCGGCGTGCATGGTTCCAGACCGTGCGGAAATACTTGAGAGCGTGATTGGCCGCGGAGGGCCTGTCCGCCATCGATTGATGCTTCGAGACGACCATGGACTTCGTGATTTCGTCGAGTGGTAGGTTCAGCCACTCTTTGAGGTGGAGTTCGAATTGCTGGCGAACGCTCAGGCGGTGCGCCTCAGAGCGCAGCCTGGGGCGTGCCAGGTAAGCCTCCATTGCCTTCGCGAGCGTCGGTGCTCCTATCTGGATCGCCTTGCCGGCGCCGCGGCCCCATTCAAGCGCAAAGCCGAGGGCTGTCTGCCTGGCTGTCGCAGCGGTGATAACCGGGTAGCGACCTATCAATGCCCGCTGCGTGCGCCCGCCGACGTCGCGTTGATAGTACCAGGTCTTCGATCGCTTTCCGACGAACAGGACGAAGCCCTTGATCTCGGTGTCCCAGTACTTCTGGGTACCTTCCTTGGCGTGAGGAAGCTTGTTGACGAAGGTCTCTGTGAGCTTTGGCATCTATGTCGGTATTTTGTCGGTTTAAGAAAGAAACGAGAGGAACCAACATGACACCATGTGACATACATAAGTCAATAAAAAGAACGTACTAGAAGCAGTTTGACACGGAAGGAAACATATCACTAAAGCTTGGAAGGCTGAGGTCTTACCACTACACAACGCCCGCTCAGCGCGTCAGTGCTTATTTGATGGGTGTTCTGCGGTCAAGCAAGTCCGTGTCGCTTGGACCGCGGCCAGCACGCCGAGGCGAGTGCACGGACGCCAAAGACCTCAACCGATCACCACCACTTGGCTCGCTCGGAGATAGTGTTTAGCTGCATTCTATGGAGAGACCGCTTCACCACTTCTCGCTTCTCGACCTGTCACCCATCCCCGAGGGGAAAAGCGCGGCAGATGCCTTAGCGAATACCATGGATCTTGCCCGTGCTGCGGAACATCTCGGCTATCACCGATACTGGCTGGCCGAACATCACAACATGCCGGGAATTGCGAGTGCCGCCACGGCGGTGGTTATTGGCCATGTCGCGGGCGCCACGACGACTCTGCGGGTTGGGGCCGGAGGCATCATGCTTCCCAACCATGCGCCTCTCATCGTTGCCGAGCAGTTTGGAACGTTGGAAACGCTCTATCCCGGGCGCATCGACTTGGGGCTTGGTCGCGCCCCGGGCACGGACATGGCGACGGCACGGGCCCTGAGGCGGAACTTGGCGCAGGAGGACACCTTCCCCCAGGATGTCGTGGATCTGCTTCATTACTTCGACGATGCCGACGAGGACACGCAGGTCAGGGCGATCCCGGGGACGGGCACGCATGTGCCGCTTTGGATTCTCGGGTCAAGCCTTTACGGAGCACAGCTTGCCGCCTATCTCGGGCTGCCTTACGCCTTTGCCTCGCATTTCGCTCCAGCGATGCTTGAAGACGCCATCGTCACCTATCGCAATACCTTCCGGCCGTCGAAGTGGCTTGCCCGACCCTATTTCATGATGGTCGCCGGACTATGCGCGGCGGACACCGATGAGGAGGCGGCGTATCTGAGAACATCCCAAGTATTGGCCTTTGCACGTCTTCGCAGCGGGCGTCCAGGAAAGCTCCCATGCCCGACACGCGATGTGGCAGCCGAGGTTCCTGAACACATGCTCGCGCAGGTTGAGGCCTCGCTATCGGTGTCTGCGGTAGGCTCACCCTCGACGGTGAGGCATCAGCTTGGCAGCCTGATTGAAACCTATAAGCCCGACGAACTCATGCTCACCGGTATGATCCACGACCATCCAGCAAGGGTGAGGTCGTTCGAGATCGCGGCAGAGGTCCTTGGCGACATAAGGGTGCCGGCGAAACCGGCATAGTCTCCTTGCGGCCCAAAGCCGTCATCTGCTGACTTCCATGATGCTGCACACGCAACGCGCTTTGCCGCCATTCGCTGCGAGCGCGAGCTTTGAGGTGGCTTTAGATCGGTAGGTGCGGGCTTTCGACCCTCGCTGTCTTTGCGCCAAGTGCTGCTCAACTGTTTGCAAAAAGATCACTGATCTTGCGCAGTAGGGATTTGAGAATACCCTTCGGTAATAGAGCAGCTAACCAAATCTTTCCCATGTTTCGCAAAGATCCGGACACAGTAATCGGCTGGGCAACGGTATTGAACTTAGATTTGACATGAATCGGTGCAAATCATCGACGACTTGAGCGGTGTCAGAATGCATGCCAGGCCGTCACTCTGTCGGCAAATCGTAAAGTGTTGAGCAAAGAGCACATGATCAAAGTCACGAACTTCAGCAAGCAGTACAAAGGCTTCACGGCCGTGAAGAACCTCAGCTTTTCGGTCGAACCAGGCCAGATTCTTGGATTGCTCGGGCCGAATGGGGCGGGCAAAACAACGACATTGCGTACATTGTGCGGGATTATCCCGCCCAGCTCGGGAACCCTCCTGGTTGCCGGCCATGACATTGTCCAGGCTCCGATCGCAGCCAAAGAGAACCTTGGCTATATTCCCGACGATCCGCGGCTCTTTGACACCATGACGGTTTGGGAACACCTGGCTTTCACGGCGGCGGCTTACAAACTCGCAGACTTCGAAAAGGATGCCGAAGCACTCCTTGCGTCATTCGAACTCACACACAAGCGCGATACGCTCGTCCATAACTTG
Organism: Ovoidimarina sediminis; assembly: GCF_032586175.1. NCBI lineage: Bacteria > Pseudomonadati > Pseudomonadota > Alphaproteobacteria > Rhodobacterales > Roseobacteraceae > Ovoidimarina > Ovoidimarina sediminis. The sequence goes on along the minus strand of NZ_JAWHTE010000012.1, from coordinate 141,470 downwards.
TCGCGCGGTATGCGGCAGAAGGTGGCGATCGCCTGTGCCTTTATGCACGATCCAAAAGTGATCCTGTTCGATGAACCCCTGACGGGGCTGGATCCCCAAGGTATCCGGGGGATCCAACAAGCAATCCGCGAACGCGCGCAGGCTGGCGCGGCGATTATCATAAGCTCACACCTTTTGAGCCTGTTCGAGAACTTGTGCACGCACATCATGGTACTGAACCTTGGCGAGTGCCGCCGATTTGGCACCATGGAGGACCTGCTGAGCGAGGTCGGCCATACGGACAGCACTTCAGCCCTCGAAGAAGTATATTTCTCGATCACGCAAGCACCAGACCAGACCTCAGAGACCGCGGTGGTCTAAGTGATGGATCCTGCACTTCGCCAACTTCTCATATTGCGACTGCGTGGCGGTCTGCGACAGCGCCTGCTCCAGTTGGCAACCTTGCGCGGCCTGCTTTTCTCTCTTGCGTTCGGGGGGGTCATTTGGTTCCTGATCGCTTCAAACAGTTCCTCGGACACGATCTATTTCGGATCCGCGGCTCTGGACCGGGAAGCATTTAGCGAGCAGATCACTACCTTCATGCCGCTCAGCATGCTCGGGCTGTCGCTACTCACCGTATTTATGACAACTGGTCCTACGTTTCATTTTTCGCCGAACGAGATCAATTTTCTTTTTACCGGGCCGTTCCGACGAAAGGATTTGATCGTCTATAAGTTCGGCGCCTACGTCGCTGGCGTCACCTTGAGCAGCGCGTTCATCACGCTCCTTGTGCAGCCGCTAACAGGATCGGCCCTGTCTGTCTTTATCTCCTCGCTCCTGACGCTTGTGTTCGTTCAGTTGAACAGCGCCGTCATAGGTATGGCTGGGCATGCGCTCGACGGCAGCAGGCTCGCCGGGATGCGAAGGCCCGCGACTGCGTTGCTTTGCGCAATTACAGCTGCAACCGTGCTTTACGTATGGGCCAAGCCAGACCTTGGTATTATCGATCTTCTGTCCGAGTTTCGACACTCATGGATCGGGACCTTGATCTTGATCCCCTACATCGTGTTCGCCCAACTTTTCGTGGCGCCATCGGTTTCGCATCTGGCCCTTTGGACGCTTGCCGCGGTCGTCATCAACTCGGCGTTGCTGCGGACTGTTATCGTGCTTGATGCACGCACGACCGAACGCTCCCTCGTGGAAAACGCCCGACTGAGCAACCGATGGGAGCGCATCAAACAAGGTGGATCTTTCTGGGCTACACAGCGGACCGAGGTGCGTTCGATCCGTCGTGCACCAATTGCTGGCGGCTTGGGGCCCATTGCCTGGCGGCAGGCCCTCAACGCATTGCGAAATTCGTTCAAACTTATCATCGTATTTGTTGGTCTCGCGGCCAGTATTGCGCCGATTTCCTTGGCGTTTGGTGCGCCGGTTACGCAAGCACAGACTTTGATGATTATCTATGTCTTCTTCGCATTCATCCTCCCTCGCAATCTGATCTGCGACTTTCGTGGTGACCTGAGCCGGATGGAAATCTACAAGACATTGCCCATCACACCATGGCGCATTTGCGCAGGCCAACTCGTGGTTCAGGTGCTTCTGGCCTATGTCATTGCTTTGGTAATCATAGCAAGCGCGCTTGTCTTTGAGGATAGAGTCACCACGCAAATTGCTCTGGTATTAGCGGCTTTTGCGCTTCCCTTGACGTTGCTCATCCATGCACTCGAGAACACGGTACATCTCCTGTTTCCAACAAAGCTCGTTGCGATGGGACGGGCAGACTTTGAATTTCTTGGTCGCTCTATTGTCGAGTTTATCGCGAAAACGATCTTCGTTTTCGCCGCTATGGCGGTGTCGGGTGCCGTGGGGCTGGTCACATTCAAAATGATGGAAACCACATTGGTTCTTCCTGGATTGGCCAGCTGGCTAACACTGATGTTGATCGGACTTCTGACATTGGTCGCACTGCAATATGCTTTCCGGCGCTTCGCGGTCGCAGAAACCATCGACTAAGGCAAATAAAGAGGAACTCCAGTTTAGACGGCACGGTGGATCTAGAGATCTGTCCTATCCATCCGAATGGGGGGCGTTGGCCTGAGATCTGGAAGCATCGCGCAGAGACGTTGAAAGAAGCTCAATCGAGAATTTGGGTTCACTTTAGTTCTCATGAGCAATACCGGATTGGTGATTGCGGCCGAAATGGGCACCTCATGCAGCCGGATGAACGATGTCGGCCAAGGCCGGCACGATCCCCCTCTCGCGGCCAACATAAGGCCCGGTTCCAGGGGCAACGTCAGTGCTTCGGTCGGGTCTCCCGCGACCGTCAGGGATCAGCTTGCCTGCCATATCGAGACCTAACGCCCCGGTGAGACAATGCTTACCGGCATGATCCACGATCACGTCGCAAGGTTGAGATTGTTCGGGATCGCAGCCTGTGCACCGGCTGGCCTGCTGGCCTTTAGAAAGCCGGCATCGACATCTTAACTGCTCGCATAACCCCTGTACTGCCACGGCCAAGCCACGTTCCGACCACCAGCACGAGAGGCGACGGAACAAGGTGCATTGCCCCGTCTGCGAGGGCCCGGTTATTGCGCGAGGGCGAACTCGATCCGCCGGTTGCGACGTTTGTTGTCTGAAGAAGTATTCGGGAATGCGGGGCGGGCTTCCCCATAGCCCACTGCCAGCAATCGGTTTGCAGGGATGCCGGCATCCGCAAACCATGCCGCGACCGCACGTGCGCGCGCTTCGGAGAGGCGCTGGTTGGCCGCGTCGGACCCGTCGCTGTCGGTATGGCCACCGATTTCGATCACCATGTCGGGGCAGCGCGCGATGATGGCACCGATGGCATCCAGCACCGCAGCGCTCTCTTCGGTCAGACGGGCCGAGCCCGTGCTGAAATAGATGTTTCCGGTGCGGCTCAGGATTTCAAATCGCCCGATGCATTCTTCTTGGGAAAAGTTTCCCTGGGTCTCAAGCGCGACGGACGCTGGCGTGGCGGTACCGGTCGTCTGGGTTGCGGGCTGAAGCGGCGCACCCTCACGGGCAAAGAGGAAGTCGAAGGTGATCAGGGCGGCAGGAACAATCGTAACGCCGGCTGCCTCCTCGAGTTTCTGCCGTCCTTCGTCCAACCCGAAATCCGTTGTCGAAAGCGAAATTGGTGCTGCCGAGCTGACCGATACGAGGTTGTCGCCCAGATAGGTCACCGTTACCTCTGCCGACCGGTCAAGCGAAATCCCGTGAAGAGAGATCCGGTAGGGCAGGGTCAGAAACTTGCGACGAACTGTGGCGATGTCGCTGACCATGTCGTCTGACAGCTGCAGCGCCACGGTGGCACTTGGATGCCTGAACGTCTCGAAAAACAGGAACCGCATCCGCACATTTCTGAGGTCGATCTTGGTATCGACTGAATCGAGCAGAACCTGCACTTCAGCCCGACCGGTCTAATCGATACCGCCACTTATATTCGCGAACGAACTTGTTTCGACCACCGAACCTTTCTTGATCGAGGTGAAGTTCAGTCTCGAATTTGCGGGATCCAGCGTCCAGCCACCTGTGAATGGAGATTGCGCCTGAGCGGCGACTGCGAACAGCAGTAGCGCGGCAAGGGCGTGGGCGAGACGTAAATGCGCTTTCATTGGAAACTCTCGCTGTGGTGCTCGGAATGTCGTAACATCTTCATAGGGTGTTCAGCCGACTGTCTGCCAAAGAGCCCCTCAAATCTTCCCGCGACACGGGCACACCCATCTCTGTTGCGATGAAGCATCGCAGCGCATGCCTGGCGGCGCAAGTTTGAATGGATAATCCTCGCAAGTCGGCGCCGTTTCACTGTAGCCTTTTCGCTCAAGGGCAAAGGAGACCCGTTAACCCGTGCTTGAGCGACTACCGATCCTTGCCGTCACGCTTATCCTCTGGCTTCTGCCCGTGGCTTCCATGGCGGAAAGCCGTATTGCACTTGTGGTGGGCAATGGCGCCTATGATGCCGTGTCGCCTCTGAACAACCCGGTGGGAGACGCCACGCTGATTGCGGAGACCCTTGGCGAGCTTGGTTTTCAGGTCTCGCTTGTCACCGACGCCGACCGTATTTCGCTCGCCACCGCCATTGCCCAGTTCGGGCGCGATCTGCGTGACGCGGGAGCGGACGCAACCGGGCTTTTCTACTACGCCGGGCACGGGGTGCAGTCGTTCGGCGCGAATTACCTTCTGCCGGTGGATGTTGCGCTTGGTTCGCAAGCCGATCTCGATTTTGCCGCGATCGAGGCCGAAGCCGTTCTGCGCCAGATGTTCGCGGCACGAAACCAGACAAACATTTTCATTCTGGATGCCTGCCGCGACAACCCATTCGAAGATCTGCCGTCCTTTGGGGACAACGGCCTTGCCGAGATGAAAGCGCCTACCGGAACGTTCCTTGCCTATGCCACGGCACCCGGCGAAGTGGCCTATGACGGCAGTGGCGCGAACAGTCCTTTCACATCGGCCCTCACCGTAGAAATGACTGTTCCGGGGCGCGGGATCGAGGAGATGTTCCGCGCCGTTCGCGTCCGCGTTCTGGAGGAGACGGCAGGTCTGCAAACCCCATGGGATACCTCGTCACTTACCCGCGCCTTTGTGTTTGCCGAAGCGGAGCAGGAACCGGACATCTCGCCCGAAATCGTGGCTGCCTCACAGATATGGAATTCCGTGAAGGCAACGGGGGATCCGGTGCAGGTGATGCTGTTTCTGCGTGCCTATCCAGACAGTCCTTTCGAGGCCGAGGCGCGTGCCCTGCTGTCTCAGTTGATGGACGAGGAATTGGGTGTCGCCGAGGTCGAAGAACCGGTCACGGAGCCCAGCGCGGACGAAGAGGCTCTTATCGCGGCGGCGCAGGCCTCGGGCGATATAGCCGATCTGATCGCCTATCTCGACGCATTCCCTGACGGGGTCTACGCGGAATTCGCACGCTCTGAGCTTGCGGCGATCGAGAAGAAGGATCCGCTGTCCGACGGTGCGGTCGACCGCACGGCGGAGGCCGCCCCGGAATTGCCCGATGTCGCCATTCCCGAACCAGGGGCTGGGATCACGTTTACCTCGCCTCTCGATCAGATCGAGGAAGAGATCGCGGGCCAATCGATTTCGGAGTTGATCCTTGGGTCGCCCCTCTATCCGCCGTTCGATGGGCTTCCCGAAGAACTCTGGAAGGGCCAGCAGTGTTCGAATTGCCACCAGTGGACACGATCTTCCCTGTGCACGCAGGCGGAAACATACCTGACGGGCCAGGCCCAGCGCTCGCTAGGCCTGGAACATCCATATGGGATTGGTTTCAAACTGGCGCTTCAGAGCTGGGCTGGTTCGGGCTGCAACTGACTGGTGGATGGGGCGTGGTGACGGTTGCCCTTGCAGAATGCCGCACATCCCGGGGATCGCGGACGTTTCGTATTGAGCATTTCAGGCTTGGCGTGACCTGCATTCACCGGACGGATGACAGCGCCGTGTCCCGCGGCTAGAGTTGCTTCAGGGAGCACAGAAATGAGCGACAGCGCGAAATTCGACGATATTCCGGGCACCTATGTTTTCGACGGGGCCCGGTGCCGGGAAGGCTATCACCTGAACATGTTCTGCAAGTCGATGGAGCGGGAGGAAAACCGCAAGGCCTTCACCGACGACCCTGCGGGCTATATCGACCGCTATCCCATGACGCCGGAACAGCGCAGGCTCGTGGAAAAGCGCGACTGGCTTGGGATGCTCAGCGTCGGGGGGAACATATATTACATGCTGAAGCTCATCTCCTACGACCGCTCGACACTCCAGCATGTCGGCGGGCAGATGACCGGAATGACGGTAGACGAATTCCGCGAGATGCTGTCCGAGGGCAGGATGGGCCCCGAGGGTATGGGGCCGGCAAGGAAATCCGTCTGATGGCGCGGATCGTCGCTGGTGCGGGCACGTCACACATTCCCGCCGTGGGCGCGGCGCTTGACCGGGGCGAGGCGGGCAACGACTACTGGCGTCCGATCTTCGCGGGGTTCGAGCCGGCGCGGGAATGGATTGCGGGCGTGGCCCCTGATGTTGCGATCATCGTCTATAACGATCACGCAAGCGCCTTCTCGCTCGAACTGACGCCCACGTTCACGCTGGGCCTCGCCGACCGGTTTCTGCCGGCCGACCAGGGCTACGGGCGCCGCAAGGTGCCGGCGGTCGAGGGGAATCCCGAGCTTGCGACACATTTGCTGGAGCGCCTCGTGGCCGAGGAGTTCGACATGGCGCAGGCACTTGAGATGGATGTGGACCACGGCCTGACGGTGCCGCTATCGGTCTTCTGCGGTGCGCCGGATGCCTGGCCCTTCCCGGTGATCCCGCTGGCCGTGAACGTCATCAAGTACCCGCAGCCGACCGCGCGGCGCTGTATGCGGCTGGGCGAGGCGATCGGGCGCGCCGTGGCAAGCTTCGGCGAAGACCTGCGCGTGGCGGTGATCGGAACGGGCGGCATGTCGCACCAGTTGCAGGGCGAGCGCGCGGGGATGTGGAACCCCGAATTCGATCATGCCTTCCTTGATGATCTTACGGCGGATCCAGAACGGCTCGCAGGGCTCGACCACGTGAGCCTGGTGCGTGAAGCGGGAAGCGAGGGGATGGAACTGATCATGTGGCTTGTGATGCGTGGCGCGCTGGGTGACGCCCCGCGGGAAGCCTACCGGTTCTACCATTATCCGGCGTCGAACACGGCGCTCGGATTGATTGCGTTCGATTGCGAACCTGCAAAGTGATGCGACGGGCGGGATAGCCGTATGGTAGGCCAGACGCTGAGAACCCAGGTCTGCATTATTGGCGGTGGGCCGGCGGGTATGTTCCTTTCGCATGTGCTTGCTGCCTCGGGCATCGACAGCATCGTGGTTGAGCGGCAGACGAAGGCCCACGTACTGGGCCGGATACGGGCAGGGGTTCTGGAACACGGGACGGTTGCCCTTCTGCGTGAATACGGTTTGGCCGAGCGGATGGACCGGGAGGGCATGGTCAAGAAGGGCACCCGCATCGTCTGGCACGAGAAGGACGATCATTTCATCGACACGGTGCGCTGGACGGGCAAGCCGATGATGAACTGGGGGCAGACGCAGATCACCGAGGATCTCTATGCCGCGCGCGAGCGTGACGGAGGCGTGGTGATCTGCGAGGCGGAGAACGTCCGGCTTCACGATATTGCCGGCGCGCCGAGCGTGACGTTCGATCTGGCGCCGGGCCCCCACACCGTCTCTTGCGATTTCATCGTGGGATGCGACGGGTTTCACGGGCCGAGCCGGGGCTACGTTCCCTCAGATCTGCAGCGGAATTACGAGCGGGTCTATCCGTTCGGCTGGCTGGGCATCATGGTGGAACGTCCGCCGTTGCCGGATATCACCTATGCCTATCATCCAGACGGGTTTGCCCTGGCGTCCCGGCGGAACGAGCGACTGAGCCGGTACTATATCCAGGTTCCCGTCACCGACAGGGTAGAGGATTGGTCCGATGATCGGTTCTGGGACGCGCTTATGCAGAAGTTCCCCGAACCGATGGCGGCGAAAATCGAAACCGGGCCTTCGGTGGAGAAATCCATCGCCCCGCTGCGTTCCTTTGTTTCCGAACCGATGGCATGGGGGAAGCTGTTCCTTGCGGGTGATGCAGCGCATATCGTGCCGCCGACCGGAGCGAAGGGGCTGAACCTCGCTTTTTCAGACACGTTCTATCTGAGCCGGGCCCTGATCGCCCACTATGGCGAGGGGGACGACCACTACCTCGACACCTATTCCGACACCGCCCTTAGACGGGTGTGGGCGGTGGAAAGCCTGTCCTGGCGCCTGACGCGCCTATTGCACGCCTTCCCGAATGAAGATCCGTTCGACCAGCAGCTGAGGCAGGCGGAGTACGACCTGCTCTTGCGGTCCGAGGACGTGCAGCGTGCGCTGGCCTACGAATATGTGGGCCTGCCCTTCGAGGCCTAAGCGCTCCGGGGCTCACGCGGCCTTGTCTGCCGCCACCTTCCGGAACGCAGCGACAACCTTGTCGAGCGCGTCGCCGTCGGGATCCTTCACCGCGGCGAGGCGGGCCTGCAGGACCGCATCGGCGAGCATGTCAGCGGGGAAGCTGCCGTCGAGGCAGGGCGTGATGACCTCTGCTTCTATCAGGCGCCAGTTCCTGAGGCCGCGCTTGTAGGTTGAGCCGTAGCCGCGCACCAGCCGCGCCGTTTCGGTGATTTCGAGAGCTGCGGCGGGCGCCGTATCGAGGGCCGCCCCGATGTGGCCGAGCCAGCGGTTGAGCCAGTCTATTTCTTCGGAGTGTCGCAGGCTCTTCAGGCGCCAGCGCTTTGCGGCGGCGAGAAGTTTCAGGCGAATGAACCCTGAGAAACGTGTTGTGCGCACTTTCATCGGGAAGGATTTATTGCCCCAACCCCGGCGGTCGGAGATCGCGATGAGCTTTCGCCCGAGCGCCTCTGGGAGCATTCCGAAGATCTCCTCCGGGCCGGGCTTCATGTATTCCGCAACATCGACGATATCGCCGTCTCGGGCCTTGGCCTCGGCTTTGACACGCGAGAGTCTCGTCTGGCGCAGTTTCAGCTCCGCGACGCGATGGGTGTCTTCGTAGCTCATGCGAACTGCCATGTGGCGGGCCAGTGCAGCGAGGAAGGCGGGATTTGCCGCCGGATGCCCGGCGAGGCGGCGCAGGTGGGAGAGGTAGAGCGCGGCGTAATCCCCATCCTGGTAATCCGTAAGCCGCCTGAGGGCTTCCGCGGCAAGCCCCGCCGCTTCATCGGGCAGAAATTCGGTTTCGGGAGACGCTGGCAGAATGGGTTCAGGGCGAGCCTCCGCCGAGATCAGTGCAGTCGGGGCATTGGAGCGACCCCGCAGGTCGGGCACATCGGCCTCTTGGGCCGCAAGCGCCAACCCGGCTTCGAAACCGCGCCGGTTCGCCTCTGAAGCGCGCTTTCCGGCCTCGATCGCCTTGCGGCACGCGTCTTTCGGGATCGGCAAGGCCCCGGAACCGGCCAGAAGCCCGAGGATGACCGAGTTCAGGTGGCATTCGGCCGCGCGCGCCACTTCGGAAAGATCGCGGATCGTCGCCTCCCGCGCGAAGGCCCGGCAGGTGGCGATCATGGGGGTGGGATCGAGCCGGCCGTCGGCCATGGCGCTTTTCTCATCCACCGTGAAGGCGCGGTGGGTAGAGGCGAAGAGCCGCGTTCTGTCTGGCGTCACGTGTCCGGCCTGCACCATGCGCATCGCTTCGAGAAGCTCGGTGGCAACCAGCACGTCCACCTGGCCCGGTGTCGGATGAAGGCCCATCACAGGCCGCCGGTCGCCGGTTCGGGGCAGGAACTCCAGATAATAGGTGGTGGCACCGGTGCGCTGGGCGACGCCGGGAACTGAGGTGCGTTGCACCCAGAGGCCGGACATCAGCGCCGCTTCGGTGAGCCAGCCGGCGAGAACTCCGCCGCCTTCGCCACCCATGGCGGCGATCAGAAGGCGAGTGGGCAGAGTGTCGGTGGCGGCAGTCATTCGGCGGGCACTCCCACCCCGGCCGACGCGCCAGCGGGGCGCTCACGAATGTCGGGTTCGCCACCGAAAAGCCTGATCAGGCTGTCCGACAGACTGCGCAGCAGCCGGTCCCATGCCGTTGGGTTCTGCAGGATGTCGATTCTCGCGAAGGAGGGGCAGAGCTGTGCGGCATGACTGACCTCGCCGCAAAGTCCGCAGCCCACGCAATCGTTGTTCACATGCGCCACTGGATCGGTGCGCAGGGGATCGGGATTTGGCTTGATCGTCAGGGACGGGCACCCCGAAAGCCGTATGCAGCTGTGATCGCCTGTGCAGGTTTCTTCATCAACCCAGAAGCGCGTGCGCACCACGCGCTCTCCTTTCGCGACGGCCTTGGCCATGGCGGGCCGGATGCGGCGCTGGCGGGCAAGCTGGCATTCGCCGTCGGCGAGTATGACCTTCAACCCTTTTTCCTTCGTGGTCCGGGCCTCGCGCAGGGTTTCGACGACCTTGGGCACCTTGTAGTTGTCGATCCTGCGGATCCACTTGACGCCCATGCTGCGAAGCGCCTTTTCCATGTCGAGGCCTTTGCCACGCCCCGTGTCCTTCGGGCGGCTGGACGGCAAATCCTGCGCCCCCGTCGCGCTGGAGTAGCCGTTGTTCATGACGACGAGGACGGAGTCGTCCTCGTTGAAGACCGATCCGGCAACGCCCGTCAGAAGCCCGTTATGCCAGAATCCACCATCGCCCATGACCGTGAAGGGGCGGGTTTCCTGCGTGGGCGAGACGGCGGAATTCGCGGCAAGCGACATGCCGTAGCCCACGATGGAATGGCCCTGGCTGAACGGGGCAAACGTCGCGAGCGCGTGGCATCCGATATCGACCGAGACATGCACCGGACCCATTTCTTCCCGAAGTATTTTCATCGCGGAGAAAACCGGCCTTTCGGGACAGCCGGTGCAGAAAGTCGGGGGACGCGGCGGCAGCACTGGCGAGTCCGCAGCGTCGAGTGCCTTGCGGTTTTCGTCCACGTGGTCGAGCCACTTGGCGAGCCCGCCGGGATCGATCCCGTATTCGCTGAGGAAGGCTGCAAGGCCCCGTCCGACGACAGGAGCGGTGTATTCGCCCGCCGCCGGCAGCATGTCCTTGCCGTGGATCTTAGTCTGAAGGTCGGCCTGGCGCAGGATCTTGCCCACGGCGAGTTCGATGTATTCGGGCGAACCCTCCTCGACGATCAGCACCGCCTTCTTGCCGCGCGCGAAATCGCTGATCTGTTCGGGCACCAGCGGGTGCGTGACGTTAAGTACAAGCGTCGGCACCTTCAGGTCGCCATAGATATCCGAAAGCCCCGCATCAACGAGCCGCTGATTGAGCCCGTTGTAAAGCCCGCCCTGTGTGATGATCCCAATCTCACCTTCCTTGGGTCCCATGAACTCGTTCAGGCCTTCTCGGACGATGAACTCGCGCGCCGCCGGTAGGCGCCGGTTCACCTTGTCGGCCTCCTGAAGGAAGGTCACCGGCGGGTGGGCGAGACGGGAATAGTCGAAGGGCGCTGGTAATGCGAACTTCGTCCGTGTCGATTTCGGGGAAGGAATGTTGTTCTTCGTGTCGAAGCTTCCGAACACGTGGCAGGCCCGGATCCGCAACTCCATGATGACGGGTGTATTGCTGGCCTCGGAAAGTTCGAAGCTTTTTTCCACCATGTTCACGATGGTCGGCAGGTCGGGTCGCGGATCCACCAGCCAAAGTGAAGATTTCAGCGCATAGGCGTGAGTGCGTTCCTGGATGACGCTGGCCCCCTCTCCGTAATCTTCGCCCACCACGATTAGCGTGCCGCCGATCACTCCGGGAGAGGCGAGGTTCGAAAGGGCATCTGCGGCGACATTGGTTCCGACGATGGATTTCCAGGTCACACAGCCCCGAAGCGGATAGTGCAGCGAGGCCGCGAGCATCGCCGCCGCCGCCGCCTCGTTCGTGCAGGTTTCGAGATGGATGCCAAGATCGTCGAGAATATCCTCAGACTGTACAAGCACATCCAGAAGGTGGCTGACGGGCGCGCCCTGGTAACCGCCGACGTAGGCCACGCCCGATTGCAGGAGTGCCTTTGTGACGGCGAGGATGCCCTCGCCGTGAAACGTCTCGCCATCGCCGAGCTTCAGGCTTTCGATTTCCTTGTGAAAGGAGACTTCCATTCGCTTTTCTCCTTTGGCGTTTCAGGCGAAGCGCGCCTTTATCTCTTCGGGGATCGGTTGGCTTTTGATGCGGTCGGGATCGTCGGGGTGCCGCCCGACCCAGACCCGGGTTTCCCAGGCCTCGATGGCGAGCGCGTCGCCTTTCAGAACACGGTGTTCCACGTCGAAACTCGATCGCTTCCATCCGGCGATCCGGCTTTCGATCACTATGGTTTCGCCCCAACGAGACGGGATCGAGAACTTGGCGCGGGTGTCGACCATCGGATAGCCGACCATATCGAATTCCTTGACCATCTCGTCTTTCTTCAGTCCCGCGGCGGCGAAGAGAGCGACGGTCGCATTGTCGAAATAGACGAAATAGCGGGGGTAATACACGATGCCCGCCGGGTCGCAGTCGCCCCACTCGATGAATTGCTCGCGCCGGTTCACAAGGGTCATGTTCCTACCTTCCCAGCATGGTGTCGGGGAGGAACAGGGCGATCTGCGGGAAGGCCACGAGGATCGCGACGCACACCGCCATCGCCAGCCAGAAGGGCAGGATGCCGCGATAGATCTGGCCCAGCGGCACTTCTGGCGCCACACCCTTCACGACGAACACGTTCAATCCGACTGGTGGGCTGATCAGCCCCATCTCCAGGACGAGGACCATGATGATCCCGAACCAGATCGGGTCGTATCCCAGCGTCGTGATGATCGGCAGCACGATGGGCACGGTCAGAACCATCATCGCGAAGCCTTCCATGAAGGTGCCAAGGATGATGTAGACGACGATGATCACGAGAAGGATGGCAAGTGCCGGGATCGCAAGATCGCCGATCGCATCGGCAAGGTTTACCGGGATGCGTGTGAGCGCGAGGAACGGTGCGAAGAAATGCGCGCCGATCAGGATGAAGAACACCATCGCGGTGGTCTTGATGGTGTCGAGCAGCGCATCGAGGAATTTCGCGATGGTGAGCCTGCGTGTCCAGAGCGCATGGAGGAAGGTGAGGAAGGCGCCTACCGCCGCGGCTTCGGTTACGGTGAAGATACCCGAGTAGATGCCCCCGATCACAATCAGCACCACGAAAACCAGGGCGCCCGAGTTCAGGAGCACCTTGAAGCGATCGCCAAGGCCGATGCGCTCTCCCGGTGGTCCAGCGTTCGGGTTCATGATGGCGACGATGAAGACCGTGGCGACGAAGAGCACTGTCAGCAGGAGACCTGGGAGGAAACCCGCCAGAAACAACCGCCCCACCGATTGCTCGGTCAAAAGGGCATAGACGATCAGCACCGTAGACGGTGGGATCAGAATACCCAGCGTGCCGCCCGCGGCTATGGAACCTGTCGCGAGCCGCGGGCTGTAGTTGTAGCGTTCCATTTCCGGCAGCGAGACCTTGCCCATGGTCGCCGCCGCGGCGATGGAGGAGCCCGACAGCGCGGCGAAGCCAGCGCAGGCGATGATCGTCGCTGCCGCCAACCCGCCGCGCCGGTGGCCGACCCAGGCGTAGGCCGTACGGTACATATCCGCTCCCATGCCGGAAACGCTGGCGAAGGCGCCCATCAGCACGAATAGCGGGATCACGCTGAGAGTGAAGACCGCGGAATAGGAATAGGCGAAAGAGCCCAGGTTGTTCAGGGCTGCCGTCGTTGAATTCAGGATCGCGATCCCGGCCGCTCCCACGATCATCATCGCAAGCCCGATGGGCATGCGGATCGCCAGAAGTACAAACAGGGCCAGGAAGCCCGCGATCCCCGCCATCGTCGGTGTCATACGGTATCCTCTTGCGGGGTCACGGCCGGGCGGAGCGCCTTCAGCGCGTTGATTGCAAGTACAATTGCGAAGAGGGCCGCAGAGATCGCGATAGCCGTCTTGAAGGGGTAGAGCGGTATCCGCATCATGTTTGTCACATCGCCGTAGGAGAGGGCTGAGAGTGCGTGTTTCGCGCTTTGCCACGATAAGAGGGCAAGCGCGGCGGCGCCGAGGCCGTGGACTGCGAAGTTCAGCCATCTGAAGGCGGGACGGTCGAACACACGGGAAAAGATGTCGACGGCGACATGCCCGCTCTTGATCGCCGTGTAGGGAAGCCCGCAGGCCACGATCACCGACATGGCGACTTCGGTCATCTCGAAGCCGCCCCGGAACGGGCGGCCGAAGAAATAGCGCATGAAGATCTCGTAGAGCACCAGCATGGCCAGCCCCGCGAGAACCAGGCCCCCGGCATATGCCAGGAGCCTGAGAAAGCGTTCAAAGCCGCGTTCGAATGCGTCGAGCATTCGGGGCTCAGTTCATCGTGACGCCGGCAGCGGTCAGGAGCGCTGCGCCGTCGATGCCCTGTTCGGACATTTGCGAAAGCCACTCGTCGTAGATCGGGCGAAGCATATCGGCGACCTTGGCCTGCTCCTCGGCGGACCATTCGATCACTTCCTTGCCTTCCGCCGCACGCACGAAGGCGATCGATTCTTCGGCACGATCGAGATAAACCTGCGTCGCCTTACGGCTCAGGTCTTCGCCGGTGAGCCTGTCGATCACCGCCTTATGCTCGTCGGACAGGTTGTTGTAGCTGCCCTCGTTCATCACGATGGTGAATTGCGAGCGTCCGAAGAGCGGCCCGGAGAGGGTGAAATAATTCGCCACCTCATGCGTGCGGAAATCGAGGATCGTGGTGGAGGGCACCATCGCGCCATCGATCACACCGCGTTCGAGTTGCGGGTAAAGCTGCGGGATCGGCATTGCGACAGGCGTGCCGCCCATCTTTTCGATCTGGGCCGCCTGCGGGGCCGATGGCGTCCGCAGAAGCATCCCGGCGACGTCTTCGACCGAACGGATCGGCTTGTCGCGGGTGTAGAGCATCGCGTCGTCCGCTGCCCAGAGCGCGACCACCTTCAGACCGTCGAATTCCGGCCCCAGATGTCCGCCGTCAAGAAGATCCCACATCAGTTCCGTGGCCGCCATCCCGTCAGGGCGCAGGCCCGGTAGCTCCATCATCTGAAGGCGCGGGAACTGCGCACCCGTGTAGCCGGGCAGCGTGAACACCATGTCGACGGTGCCTTCCTGTGCCTGCCGCATCAGTTCGGGCGGCTTGCCGCCAAGCTGCATCGACGGATAGGGCGTCAGCGTCAGTTCACCATTGGTTTCGGCGGCAATCTGTTCGGCCAGCGGTTCGATGATCTGGGTATAGATGATGTGACCCGGCGGTACGAAAGTGTGCAGCCGAAGTTCGGTCTGTGCCATTGAAGCGGTCGGCACGGCAACGCCAAGGGCGGCAGTCACCCCGATGGCGGCGGCCGCAAATGCCCCCTTCAGTGTCTTGAGTTCAGTCATGTTCTTCCTCCCTTACGATGCCTGGTCCTGGCTGAGTGCCAAGGTTCGCAGGCTGTTGAAGACTGTCGTTCCATCTGCAGGATAGCAAGAGCCGCAATTCCCGTTCCTTGCCGGAAGGGGTGGCAACGGATTGCCTCCCGCCCGTCACAGCCGCACCACCTTGAGGCGTGTCTTCATGTCGGTGCGGCAGAAGGCGTGCAGAAAACAGATGCGCTCGGAGACATCGAGCATGTCCCGGGCGATGCCATCGCTTTCGGCCGTCTGCAGATGCACGTGGGTTTCGACGGGATCGGCCTCCCCCGGCTTTCCGGTGCCACCCGAGGCACCGCCGAGAGAGAAATGCGTATCCTGCACGATCGAGTAGTGCGGCAGGTCAAGCCCTTCCATCGACGCCATGCGCCCGAACTGCGTCATGAAGCAGAAGCCGATCCCGGCCGAGATGTAACTGACGGCATCGGGCGCGCGCCCCTGGCCGCCCGCCGGAGGCGCCTCTTCGCTCAGGAAGCGGAAGATCGAGCCACGGGGGCTGTAGAGATGTTGTTCGATTTCCTTGATCCCATCCTCGCGCAGGGTGCAGATCGCGCCCAGGTTCAGAGTGCGATCCTGTTCGTCGGTGAGGCTCGCGGATGCCCCGACCGTGGCCTTGGTAACCTCTTTCTGCGGTGAGAGGCCTTCGCGTGTAAGAAGCGTCACCGCTTCTTCCGCGGGGACCGGCGTGATGCTGACGGGGTCGGGAACGACCGGTGCGTCAAGCGCCTGAGCCTCGCCGGTGTCGATTTGTGTACCGTTGCGGGTCAGCGTGAATAGGCTTGGAAGAATGCCACGCATCAGCCCGTTCAGAGGCGAGGCGTGGATCGCGTTCATGAGAAGCTCGTTCAGGGCCGCATCGCTGAGATCGCAGGCGACCTCGACCGCAAGCTCGATGGGCAGCGCAGCACCTGTCATGGTCCGTTTCCGCATCGAGCCCTTCATGGTGTAGTAATTGTTCTGGATGAGCCGCAGGTTTTCGAGCCTGACGTTCTGCTGCGCCGCGAGAGCCGTGATCTCGTTCATGTAGCTGGCGATCATGCCAACGGTCAGGAACGCCAGAGGCGCGGGGGCGGCGTCATGCCCGTTGAGGTAGGGGCCTTCATCCGAGACGAAGCGCCACATCAGGCCCGAGCGGGCGGACATAACGAGTGCCTCTTTCTGGAAACCGGAGAGGGAACGAACCCACGTACGCACCGCGTCGCCACGTCTGAGGGGCGGCGGCGACAGGCCGACCGCCTCGGCGTTCGCGACACGAAAGAACGGCGCAACGCCCATCTGCGAGATGATGTTCTCGCCGAGTTTCATCGCGCACTGCCCCTTTCGGCGTCTGCCTTGTCTGTCGTTCGCGCGGTGTGTCGTGCGACGTAGTCGCAGGCCGCGCCGATCCCTCCCAGTGGAAAGACGTGGATCCGTTGGATCAGGCTGTCGGACCTCTGCGCCAGCCCTGTCACCAGGTCGGATAGAAGCGCGTCCGGCTCGAACGGGCGAAGAAGGCGCGTCACATCCGCAGCGCGCTTCTTCAGGACGGACAGAGAGGGACCGACACCGCAGGCAATTGCGAACTTCAGGAGTGTCTGAAGCTTTGCCGGTCCGGCGATGCCGAGGTGAACAGGCAGGCTTACGCCATTGGCGCGCAGTCGCTCGTCCCAGGCGAGGATGCTGCCGGCGTCGAAGGCGAACTGGGTGACGATGGCCATCTCGGCGCTGGTGCTGCGGGCATAATCCTGTTTCCAGAACAGCGCCTCGTCGACCAGACGAGTGCCGCCCTCCGGATCAATATCGCGGTTGCCTTCAGGGTGGCCCGCCACATGCAGGCGGGTAAAGCCCGCTGCTTCGAATTCCCCGGTTTCCAGAAGGCGGATCGAACTGTCGAATGCCCCGGCGGGCGTCTTCGGGCCACCGGCGAGCACGAGGGCTTCCGTTACGCCAGCCTCCGCCCGATAGCGGTGAAGCCAGGTGCGCAACTCGTTCCGATCGCGGATCAGTCTGGCGGGGACATGTGGCATCACGGTGAAACCTTCGCCGCGCAGCCTGTGGGCGGTGGCGATCATGTCGTCGATTGGCGTGCCTTCGACATGGGCGATGTAGATGCGCGTGTCCTGCGGCAGAAGCGGACGGAAATCGGGGATCTTCGCTGCTGTTCTTGGCATCACCTCAAGCGACACGCCGTCAAGCAGATGCCCGATCCCGGTCGCGGTGTCGCCTTGGCGGTTCTGCGTTCGAAAGGGCAGGACGGGCATCGGATCTCCTTTGCGTCAGCGCGTGGGGTCGGCGGGCGGGGTGCCGTGGGTGTGAAAGGTTTCGATCGTCTTCAGCCCCCAGGCCTGGCCTTTCTTGCGTTCGGTTTCCGTCCAGGTGACCGTTTCCCAGTCGGGGGCGAGGATCAGCCGTGCGCCGGCATTCGCAAGCTCCATGCGGTTGCCCGCCGGTTCCCAGACATAAAGGAAGAAGGTGCCCTGAATCGCATGCTTGTGCGGCCCGGTTTCGATATGGACGCCATTCTCGAGGAAGATGTCGGCCGCGCGCAGGATATCCTCTCGCTGATCGGTGGCGTAGGTGACGTGATGCAGGCGGGCCGAGCCGCGACCGTGTTCCTCTGTGCACGCAAGGTCGTAGGTCTTGTTGTTGACCGTGAACCAGCAGCCCCCCAAACGGCCGTTGTCGAGCCGGATCTGCTCGGTCACGCGGCTGCCGAGGCAGGTCTGCATGAAATCGCGGAAGACCGTGACGTCCTCGGCCAGGAGATTGAGGTGATCGAGCCGCCGCGGGCAGGCGCCCTTGGCATGAAACCGACTGGCCATGTTCTTCAGCGCTGGCCGGTCATCCTCGCCAGGCTGATACCGGTTCGTATTCCAGTAAAGCTCGAACACATGGCCGAACGGATCTTCGAACCGGAACGCGCGGCCATGGCCCAGATCCCCCTCTACCCAGCCATGGGTGATGAATTCGCTGGCCTCGATGGCCGCAACACGCCTCTCGAGCGCAGCCTCCGATACAGTGCGGTATCCGATATGCCCGACGCCGGTTGTGTGGTGGCGCGTCAGCTTCAGGGAGTGGAATTCATAGTCGTCCCAGGCGCGGAGATAGGCGCTGTCGCCCTCCAGCGCGCTGAGTTTCAGCCCGTAGACGCGGGTGTAGAAATCCAGGCTTTCGTCGAACCGGTCTGTATAAACCTCGACATGGCCCAGATGCGCGACGTCTTGAACGGGTTCTGTCATCCTGCGCTTTCGCTTTTCGTGTCTGGGCCGAGGCGCACGCGCGGCGCGCCCCGGCGTGTTGGTCTCAGGCAGCCTTGGTGCGCCAGCTGTCGGCGGCGTAGCTTTGGCGCGCCTCGGCAGAATAGGGCGTCGCCGAAACACGAACGCGGATCTCCGCCTGCTTGTGCTTTTCGGTGGAGGTTTTCGCCGTGTCGTCCGGTTCCCCCCACTTCAGCGTCAGGACATCGCCGATCTCGACGCTCTGATCCACGACGCCGAGCGACAGCATGCAGCGTTCGTTATAGCTGTAGCCGTTGAACATCGACATCCCGACCATCTTGTCGCCATGCATCACCATGTCGGCGGAGGAGGACGCGTAGTTGGGCTGCGGGAAGTCGATCCACTTGTAGTGATCCTCGCCCGGCTTGAAGGCCGACGCGATGACATTCACCACGTCGTCGGCGTTCCATTCGAAGGTCACCTTCTTGCGGTTGGTGGGAGCGTCCTTCATTGCGGCCAGCGCAGCCTTGCCGACGAAATCGTCTTTCTTCCAGCCGATGTAGAAGCCGTAACCCAGTTCGAACGGGTTGACGTAATAATCTTCGATATTGTCGCTGACGAAGCTTCCGCCGATCGCGCCGGCAGCCTCATAGCTTTCGGGGCCAAGCCAGTCGCGGTAATCCGCCAGCATGCCGTCACCGGTGTAGATCCCGGGAAGCGGTGAGGGGATCCAGCCCGATTCAAGCGTGTTTGTCGAATAGGCCCGGCTGCCACAGCGCACCAATTGCACGCCCGCGTCCTGCGCGGCTTCGAGGATCGTCGAAAGGATATAGTGCTTGTCCTCGTAGGGCCCCCAGATTTCCAGCCCGGGCGCGCCCGACATGCCGTGCCGGAGGGCCTGCACGCGCTTGGAACCGACGTTGATCCAGTCGACGTGGAAGAACTTGATGTCTGGGATCGGCCCGCCATTCATCTTCTCGAAGATCTTGGGCGCGTCGGGGCCCTGGATCTGATAGCGGTAATGCGTGCGCAGGATGCGTTCGCCCTCGGGCCGCGAGGTCGAGCGGGGATCGTGCTTGATCCTCACGTTCCATTTGCCCCAAGCCGCGCAGAATTGCAGCCAGTTCGAAACCGGCGCGCGACCGACAAGGATGAACTTGTCCTCACGCTCGCGGAAAATGATGTGGTCGCCGATCACATGGCCTGCAGGGGTGACGGGGACATAATGCTTGGCCCGGTTCAGGTCGAAGTTTCCGAAGCTGTTGACGCCGTGATGGGCGAGGAATTCCTCGGCCTGCGGGCCCTCGACGATCAGTTCGTCCATGTGGTGCGACTGGTCGAAGAGAACGGCGGTTTCGCGCCAGGCGCGCTGTTCGTCGCGCCAGTTGGCGAATTCCGGGGTCACGACCGGGTAGACATACATCCCGATCTGCGAGTTCCGCAGCATTTCGACCGGGTTCTTGTGCTTGGCCATCACGTCGGCAAGGCTTGGCATAGGCGGGTCTCCTTCATGTTTCAGGTTAGCTTGCCGTCACCAGCGCCAGTCCCGGGATGCGGGTGGCAAGGCGTGGATCGGCGTCTTTGAGAAAGGCGAAATTGAGCCGTGCGAGGCGGGCATGTTCGCGAGCGAGCGCTTCGGCGCGAGCGCCCTCACGGTTCGAGATGGCTTCGAGGATGGCCTTGTGCTGGCCTTGAGCGCGGATCAGCGATGCGTTGAAATCGGGGATGACCTCCTGCCCGCGCAGGAAGGCGCTGGGCGAGGCGAGGGGAAGATTGCTGATACGTTCGGCCTCGCGGCGGATCACGGCGCTGCCTGCGAGACCGGCAAGGATTTCGTGGAACCGGGCATTCAGCCCCACATAGGCGTCGAAATCGACGGAGTCTGGATCGCTCACGGCGATATCGATCTCGTTCAGTACCTGTTCGGCAGCCGTCATGAGTTCGGGATCGGCGCCGCGCTCGGCCGCAAGCCGCGCGGCCGTGCCCTCGACCACGCCGCGCAGTTCAATGGCGTCGTTGATATCGTCGAGATCGAAACTGGCCACCCGGCAGCCGCCGCTTGGCATACGTTCCAGAAGCCCCTCCGACTCCAGCCTGTCCATGGCCTGCCGCAGAGGCGTGCGAGAGATGCCGAGGCGTTCAGACAAGGCGACTTCGGGAAGGCGCGCACCGGCACCGAATTCGCCCGACATGATCATGCCGCGCAATCCCAGCGTAGCCTTCTGGACCTGCGAAATGCGGTCTGCGTCGCCCATCCTTCCTCCCATGACGGCCTGGCCGGGCTGCGGCGGCACGTCGCAGTATTGGATATTCTGTATACAGAAATCCGTCAACCCGCCGCCTATTTCGGTAATTGCACCTGAAATTTCTTATGATTGTATGCAGAATTTGGGATTCAGAGAGGGGCGATCAGGGCCAATCGTGCAGCGGTGCCGATTCGATCTCTGTTGTCATTCCATCGTGCCCGCCCTGGCTTCGCCGTGCCCGTCCGGGAGGCTGACCCGCAAGGCGCCGGAAGAACCGGTTGAATTGTGACGCGGTCTGAAACCCCAGCCGCCCCGCGATCTGTTCGACCGAACTGGTAGAGGTTTCGAGAAGAAGCTGCGCCTCGCGCAGGGTACGACGATCTATGATCGTTTTGGGGCTGCGGCCCCGCGTTCGCTGGCAGACATCGCCGAGCCGGTCGCGCGATAAACCGAGCGCTTCGGCATAGCGCTCGACTGTCCATCGGTCGCGGAAGTGCTGTTCGACCAGCGCCGTGAATTGGTTGAAGATCCTCTGTGACGGCGCGCTTCGGTATGTGCCTGCCGAGTTCGTATCGCCTTCGGCCCGATGCGAGCGCCAGATCTCGACCACGAGGATGCGCAGATAGGCCTCGATCATGGTGGCCGCGGCGATGCCGCCCTCGCGCGTTTCCCGGTGAACGGCGATGAAGCAGGCGCGGGCCGTTTCGTGGATCGGCGTTGCCGGGTCGAGCGTGGTGGTGACGGCGTGATTCAGCAATTCGCGCACGTCTTGGGATTCTGGCTTGTGGCCGATGGCATTCGCGATGGCGTTCGCGCCCGCAACGATGTGTGCGGCGACGGTACCGGGGCTGAGCCGGACACCGTGCCCAGGTATCCAAGGCCGCCAGAGAAGCGCGGGCGCCTGCGCCTTTTCGGATGGGCCAGGGCCGGTAAACTCGGCCTCGCCCTCGAGCAGTAGAAGAAGCAGCCAGGATGGGCCCGGCAGACTTTCCGCGCGTCCGATGACCCGGGCCTGAAGCCGGCCTTCGTGAGTGCCGGCACGGATGTTCGGCGCATGGCGGATTGGTGTGAAGGTCGATTGAATGACGCTTTTCCCGCGAATCGACAATACTTTCCCGCATAATGTCATTTACCGCGAGCGTTTTGGAGCGATCTTTGCGCATAGCGCGACGATTGCCGCGCCTAGAGGCTCTGCGTTGCTTTGGGAGGGGCAGCTGTTCGAGACCCATCTGATCATTGACGGGCGCTCCGTCGAGCCGGGCCTATCCGGCCAGTTCGAACGGCGCGATCCCATGTCGGACGCGGTGGTGACCCGCGCCGCCGCATGCACAGCCGATCAGGCCCGGGATGCAGCGAATGCTTCCGCGCGCGCTTTCGTCACGTGGTCCGAAACCGATCCGGCCGAGCGGCAGGCGATCCTCGACTGCGCGGCTGGTCTGATCACTGACCGGTTGGAAGAGGTGACGCAGATCGCGACCGAGGAGATCGGATCCTCGCCCGACTGGGTGCGCTTCAACGGGGCGATCGCGGCCGACATGCTGCGCCAGACCGCCGACCTGACCTCGGCATTCGCGGAAACGCGGATCGAGGAGAGCGGCTATCTACTCCGACGCCGCCCGGCTGGCGTGGTGCTCGGGATCGCTCCGTGGAACGCGGCGGTCACGCTTGCCGTACGCGCCGTGGCCGCACCGCTCGCCTGCGGGAACACGGTTGTTCTGAAGGGGTCCGAGCTTTGCCCGAAAACTCATGAATGGGTGGCCCGCGTGCTTAACGATGCCGGTCTTCCGGCCGGCGTCCTGAACTATGTGACCAATGCGCCGGATCAGGCCGAGGAAATCGTTGATGCCCTGATCGCGCATCCCGCCGTGCGCCGCATCAACTTCACCGGATCGACCCGGGTGGGCCGCGATATCGCGGTGCGGGCCGCGCGGCACCTGAAACCCTGCCTTCTGGAACTGAGCGGCAAGGGTACGATGATCGTTCTGTCCGATGCCGATCTTGATCATGCGGCGAAGGCCGCTGCCTTTGGCAGCTTCTTCAATCAGGGCCAGATCTGCATGTCGACCGAGCGGATCATTGTGGAAGATACCATTGCCGACGCCTTCGTCGCGCGGCTTGCTGTCGAAGTTGAAAAGATGCGCTTCACGCCGGGCGCCCCGCCGCCCCTAGGCGCGCTGATCAGCCCGTCCGCGGCCGTCCGCGTGCGTGCTCTGATCGATGATGCGATCGGCAAGGGGGCTCGGCTTGTCTGCGGTGGCGAGCTTGCGGGTGGCGGTCTGCAGCCAGCAGTTCTGGACGAGGTTGCGCCCGGTATGCGGCTCTTCTCGGAAGAAGCGTTCGGGCCGGTCGCCGGGATCACCCGCGTCGGCAGCCGGGAAGAGGCGCTTTCCGTCGCCAACGATACGGAATTCGGCCTCGTTGCCGCTGTCTTCAGCGCCGATGAGGCGGGCGCAACCGACATGCTGCGCCGGATCGAAGTAGGGATCGGGCATGTGAACGGCTCCACCGTATTCGATGATCCCTCGATGCCGTTCGGCGGAGTAAAGGCCTCCGGCTATGGCCGGTTCGGCGGGCGCGAGGCGCTTCACGAATTCACCGAATGCCAGTGGATCGCGATCCATGGCGAAGAAATCGGCGGCCTGCCGGGGCAGGGCGCCATCAATGGAATCACAAGGGAGGAAACAGGATGAAACGCAGGACACTTTTTGCGCTGACGACGGCGGCGGCGATCGCACTTGGCGCGCCGCTTGCCGCACAGGAAACGCTGAAAATTGGCGCGGTCGGCCCGAAGACGGGGCCGCTGGCCGGTGGCGCGGCGGTGACCTTCTGGCCGAATGTGCAGCTTTGGGCCAACGACGTGAACGCAGGCGGCGGGATCGACGTGGGCGGCACCAAGTACATGGTCGAGATTATCGAATATGACGACCAGACCAACCCGGGCGAAACCATCAAGGCCGTGCAGCGCCTGGCGACGCAGGACGAGGCCGATTTCATCCTTGCGCCCTATGGTACGGGTCTCAACATCGCCTCGGCGCCGATCTTCGAGCGCTACGGCTATCCGATGGTCACGCACACCGCCATCTCGGATCAGATCGAGGATCTGTCGGGCAAGTTCCCGAACATGTACTTCCTGCTAGGCGGTGCCACGGGGCTTGCGGGCGGCGTGGTCGACGTTCTGAACCAGATGCGCGACGCGGGAGAGATCGGGAACACCGTCGCGATGGTAAATGTGGCCGATGCCTTCGGTATCGAACTGGCAGAGGTGGCGCGCCCGCAATTCGCTGAGGCCGGGTTCGAGATTGTCTACGACACCTCCTATCCCCTCGGTACACAGGATCTGTCTCCGGTGATCAACGGGGCCAAGGATTCGAACCCTGATGCCTTTGTCGCGTGGTCCTACCCGCCCGACACGTTCGCGTTGACCGAACAGGCGCAGATCGCGGGGCTTGCGCCGAAAGCGTTCTACACCGCCGTTGCCACGGCCTTCCCCGCCTATGCGGGCCGCTTTGGTGCGGCCGCTGAGGGCGTTCTGGGTGCAGGCGGTGTTTTCGCCGATGGCGAGGCGTTCAAGGAATATGCCGCCCGGCACGAGGAAGTGACGGGTGCGAAGCCCGATTTCTGGGCCTCTGCTCCGGCCTATGCCTCTTTCCAGATCCTGCAGCAGGCGATCGAGGGGGCGGGCACGCTCGATAAGGCGGCGGTCGCCGAATACATCGGCGCGAACAGTTTCGAGACCGTCATAGGCACGGTGGACTGGGACGAGAACAACTCCAATGCCGAGTACTGGACCGTCGGCCAATGGCAGGGAGGTGTGTTCAAGGGCGTGGCCTCCACCGGCCGGGAAGGTGCGGTTCCGGCCGTGCCGAAATCTGGCTGGGAATAAGCAACGTTTTGGCTCCGGGCACCCGCCCGGGGCCATCCGAAGACGGGCGGCGGCATGGACATACTCTTCACAGGGCTCCTTCTGGGTGGCACCTACGCGCTGATCGCGATGGGGCTGAACCTGCAATACGGCATGGCGCGGATCATGAACCTCGCGAATGGCGAGTTCCTGGTCGCTGGCGGCTTTGCGGCCTTCTGGTTCTTCACTGCTGCGGGCGTAAGCCCGCTTCTGACCGTCTTTGTCGTCGCGCCCCTGGCCTTCGCAGCGAATTGGCTGATCTACGTTGTCTTTCTTCGCCCGCTGGTGCGGCGGGCGAAATCGCATGGCCAGCTTGAGGTCGATGCGATCCTGACGACCTTCGGGCTGGCTTTCGTTTTGGTCGGGCTGAAACTCGCTTTCTTCGGAGGCGACTACTTCAGCTATTCCTACCTCGCCCGCCCCGTGACTTTCATAGGCGAGACCTATGCGCTGAACCGCGTCGTGGCCTTCGTGGCGGCGGTAATCATATGCGGCGGGTTGTGGCTGTGGCTGAACACGACCCGCGCGGGTATATCGATCCGGGCCATCGCGGTCGCGCCGGACAGTGCGCGGCTCGTCGGTATCAACGTGACGCGCCTTTCGGCGCTGGCCTTCGCGCTTGGCGGCGCGGTGACGGCTGTGGGAGGTGCGCTGGTATCGACCTTTCTGACGCTTGATGCGTCGACGGGCGTACTGTTCACTCTCAAGGCGCTGATCATCGTCATCATGGGCGGGGTCGGTGACGTACGCGGCACGATCGTGGCTGCGTTGATGCTGGGCATCCTCGAAACCTTCGTGGCGACCGTATTCGACCCGGGCCTTACACTGGCCGCGGCCTATCTTCTGTTCGTGCTGATCCTTCTGTTCCGCCCGCAAGGCCTGTTCGGGAGGCGTCAGGCATGACCGGTACCGAAACCCGCAACCTGGCACTGGCCGTCGCACTCTTCGTGGCAGCGGCGTGGCTGCCGTTTCTTGGCGGGGCATATCTTCTGACCCTTGGCGTGACGATCGCGATGTACACGGTGCTGGCCACGAGCTGGGCGCTGTTTTCCGGCCCCACGCACTATATCTCGCTCGCGACGGCGGCCTTCTTCGGGCTTGGCACCTACACGACCGGCCTTGGGATCGAACATCTCGATTATTGGCTCCTGCTGCCGATCGCGGCCATCCTCGGCGCGGTGCTCGCCGCGCTCGTCGGGCTTGCGACCCTGCGGCTCTCCGGCGTCTATTTCGTGATCTTCACTCTCGGCCTCGCCGAGCTGATCCGGCAGCTGGTGACCTGGTCGCAGAACGTTTCAGGCCAGAAGGGCCTTTACGTGCTGACGGACCTGACCGAGGTGCACATCTACTGGCAGCTTCTGGGCCTCGCGGCCATCGTCTACCTGGGCGGCTGGCTGATCGGGCGTTCGCGCCTCGGATTTGCTCTCAGGATCATCGGCGATGATGAGGAGGTCGCACGGCATTCCGGCATCAACACGGCACGCGCGAAGATCCTTCTGTTCATGGTCTCCGGGGCGGCGGCGTCGGTTACGGGCGCAATTCTTGCACCGCGCTACATCTATATAGAGCCGGCACTGGCCTTTACTCCCATGCTGTCGTTCCAGGTCGTCATCATGGCGCTTCTTGGTGGCACCGGGCGCCTTTGGGGCCCGGTCGTCGGCGTCATTCCCTTCACATTTCTCTGGGAGGCGATTTCGGCCAGCTTCCCGAACCAGACGACGCTTCTTCTTGGCGTCAGCTTTCTGGTGATCGTCTACCTGCTGCCCAAGGGCTTCGTGGGCCTTCTGGTCGCGATCCGCCAGCGGCTCGATGCGCGGGAGGGGTTTGCATGAGGGCCGATGCGCCTGTCCTGTCGCTTCGCGGTGCGACGAAGCGCTTCGGGGGCCTTGTTGCGGTCAACGATCTGGATTTCGACGTCACCGAGCACGAGGTGATGGGCCTTATCGGCCCGAACGGATCGGGGAAGTCGACAACCCTGAACCTGATTTCCGGGGCGCTGAAACCGACGGCCGGTACGATCTCTCTCAGAGGTGTGCCGATCGGGCATCTTCCGGCGCAGGAGATTGCGCGGAAGGGTATCGCGCGCACGTTCCAGCTTGTCCGCCTTCTGCCGTCGATGACGGTGCTTGAGAACGTTCGCGCAGGCGCGGTGTTCGGTCACCGGCGGCGCTGGGGGGCGGAAGCCGATGCCCACGCGATGCGGATGCTTGAACTCGTGGGGCTGGAACGGCGGGCGCGGGCGCATACCGGCGAACTCACCTATATCGACACCAAGCGCGTCGAACTCGCTCGTACACTTGCAGCCGACCCAAAGGTGCTTCTGCTCGACGAGTGGCTTGCAGGGCTGAACCCCACCGAACTCCGCGACGGGATCGAATTGATCCGCCGCCTGCGTGAAGAGGGCCGGACGATCATTCTTGTCGAACACGTCATGGATGCGATCCGCTCGCTCTGCGACCGCTGCGTGGTCATGTCGTCGGGTGCGAAGATCGCCGAAGGCACGCCCGAAGAGGTTTTGTCTAACCGCGAGGTGATCCGCGCCTACTTGGGGGACGATGATGCTTAGGGTGCGCGATCTTTCCGTCTCATACGGCCAGCACAGGGCCCTCGCAGGCGCCGGGCTCGATGTCGGGCGTGGCGAGATCGTGGTTATTCTCGGTGCGAACGGAGCAGGGAAAACGACGCTTCTCAAAGCGATCTGCGGGATCAGCGAGGGCCGCGTTTCGGGCGAAGTGGTGATGGAGGGCGAAGACCTGATCGGGCAGCCACCCGAGAAGGTCGTGGAGGCCGGCATCGCGCTTGTACCCGAGGGCCGCGGCGTTTTCGGGGATCTCAGCGTGCAGGAAAACCTGACGCTCGGCGCCTATGCGCAGCGGGCGCGGGACGACGAGGCGGGGAACCTCGAGCGGGTGTTCCGCCTGTTCCCAAAGCTGGCCGAACGCCGCCGCCAGACGGTGCGCACCATGTCGGGTGGTGAACAACAGATGGTGGCGATCGGGCGGGCGATGATGTCGAACCCCGATATCCTCGCGCTCGACGAGCCATCGCTCGGCCTGTCGCCACTTCTGTGCAAGGAGCTGTTCCAAAGCCTTGCTGACGTGCGTGCGGCGGGGCTGGGCATTCTTCTGGTCGAGCAGAATGCAAAGCAAAGCCTGGCGATCGCCGACCGTGGGTATCTTCTCGAGAACGGAGAGATCGTGCACGAGGATACGGGCGAGAAGCTGGCGAAGGATCCGGCGGTGCAGAAGGCCTATCTGGGCGGCGGGGCGGCGGTGCCGGCGCCGAAATCGCGCCCGGCGGCGTTGCCGAAGCCGGAAAAGCGGGCCCCCGCGGGTCCCTCTCCCTCGGATATTGCGGCCGCGGCGATGAAGGGCCTCTCCACTTTACGGCGCCCGGCAGGCGAGACAGCCCCGGCTCCGGCACCCGAACCGCCTAGGGCGGTGGCACCAGCCCGAGCGCCGGTCAAGCCGGTGCCCGCGGCGCCGCCCGATCCCGCACCTGCGCCGGGGGTGAACGGAATGGATATCAATGCGCTGGTCGCACGCGCCGCGTCACAGTCTTCGCGGCGCGCCTCTTCCGCCGCAGGCCCCGCCGCCGCTCCGCTGGCGCCGCCCGCCCCACGGCAGAATGCGACGGGGCCCCGGAGCGCTCTGCTCCCCGCAATGCCCGATCTTTCGTCATCCGCCGACCGCCTGAAAGCTGCCCTGGAAGAGATAGAGGCCGCCGCCCGGCGGGCGGAAGCCTACCGCCCCAATCCAAATTCACGCGACCCGAGGAGGTAAGCCATGCTCGACGCAGCCAACCCGTCGCCGACCATTCGCGGCAATTACATCGGCGGAAGCTGGGTGCCCGCCGCCCGGACGTTCGACGATCTGAACCCGTCCGACAATTCTCTTTACGCCCGAATTCCTGATGGCTCACCCGCCGACATGGAACGCGCCATCGAGGCCGCCCATGCCGCCTTTCCCGACTGGGCGGGCCGGTCGTTTCAGGAGCGCGCCAAGGCGCTGCTGCGGGTTGCCGATATCTGGGAGGCCCGCAAGGATGAGTTCATCAGTGCCGTCATGTACGAAGGCGGCGGCTGGTTCGGAAAGGGCGTCTTCGAGGCGGGATTCGTGGCCGAGATCTTCCGCACCTCCGCCTCGCTGTGCTACCAGGCAACGGGCGAGGTTCTGCCGTCGGAACACGGTAAGGTCTCGATGGCAACCCGGTGGCCGCTTGGCGTTGTGGGGGTCATCAGCCCTTGGAACATGCCGGGCATACTGACGTCGCGCGGCTATGCTGCCGCCCTTGCCGCCGGGAACACGGTCGTTCTGAAGCCGTCGGAAGACACGCCCTATGCCGGGGGGCTTTACCACGGCGAGATCCTCGAAGAGGCCGGCATTCCGCCCGGCGTATTCAACGTTGTCACCTGCTCGCGCGAAAGCGTCGGCGCCGTGGGCGACACGCTGATCGAACACCCGCTGGTCAAGGGCATCTCGTTTACGGGATCCACTGCCGTCGGCCGCCATATCGCCGCGAAATGCGGGGCGCATCTGAAGAAATGCTGCGTGGAACTGGGCGGGAAAGACGCGATGATCGTGCTGGAAGACGCCGATCTCGACCGCGCCGCAGAGGCTGCCAACTTCGGATCCTTCATGCACCAGGGCCAGGTCTGCATGTCGACCGAGAAGCTTCTGATCCAAGAAAGCGTTTACGAGCCTTTCATGCAGCGCTTTCTGGCGCGGGCGGCAAAGCTGAAGACGGGCCATGTCAACGACAAGTCGAACACGATCGGGCCGATGGTGAACACCCGGCAGGCCCATCGCGTGAAGGCCCTGATCGATGACGCGGTATCGAAGGGCGCGCATGTCGAACTTGGCGGCAATGCCTGGGAGAATTTCGTCGAACCGACGGTTCTGTCGAACGTCAACACTTCGATGGATATCTGGCATGACGAGACGTTCGGCCCTGTCGTCATGGTGTGTCCCTTCCGGACGGAGGACGAGGCGGTGGCGATGAACAACGACACCGAATACGGGCTGACGGCCGCGATATGGACGGCGGACGAGGCTCGCGCGCTCGGCATGGCGGGGCGTCTGGAAACCGGCATGGTTCACGTCAACGATCAGAACATCAACGACGAGCCGCAGGTACCCTTCGGCGGCGTCAAGGCGTCCGGCGTCGGCCGCTACGGCGGGCGCTGGTCGCTGGACGCGTTCACGGAACTCAGGTGGATCACGCTGGAACGCGGTGGCCGCCACTACCCGCCGGTCTTCTGACGGCGCCTTCCGAGGAGGATCGAGACATGAGTGCAATCGCCTGGATCATTCTGATCGTCGTCGCCGCTGCGGTTCTGATCGCGCTGGCGGCGTGGTTCTATGAGCGCGCTACGAACGAGGTGTCCCTCGTGCGAACGGGCGTTGGCGGCCGGAAGGTGGTGATAGACGGGGGGACGATCGCGATTCCGTTCTTTCACGAGATCAGCCGCGTCAACATGCAGACGATCCGTATGGACGTCTCGCGCACCGCCGAGCACGCCTTGATCACGAAGGACCGGATGCGGATCGACGTTGGCGCCGAATTCTATGCTTCGGTGATTCCCGATCCCGGTGCGATCACGCGGGCAGCCCAGACTCTCGGAAAGCGCACGTTCCAGCCCGACCAGCTCAAGGCGCTGATCGACGGAATGATGATCGATGCGCTCAGGGGTGTCGCTGCGCAGATGACGATGGACGAGTTGCACGAGAACCGGTCGGAGTTCGTGCGCGAAGTACGCGAGGCACTGACCGAGACGCTGGCGAAATACGGTCTCGAGCTTGACAGCGTGTCGCTTACCGCACTTGACCAGACGCCGTTTTCGGCGCTCGACGAAAATAACGCCTTCAATGCCGTCGGCATGCGGAAACTGGCCGAGGTGATCGCGAAGTCGAAGAAAGAGCGGGCCGAGATACAGGGCGACGCGGATGTTGCCGTGCGGCGCGCCGAAGTGGCCGCAAACCAGCGCAAGTTGGAAATCGAGCTTGAGGAACGGCGCGCTGAAATCGCGCAGACCCAGGAGATCGAAACGCTTCTGGCCGCGCAGCTGACGGAAGTGGCCCGGCGCAAGGCAGAGGCCGAGCGCGAGGCGGCGCAGGCCCGCATCCGTATGGAGCAGGAAATCCAGGCGGCCAGCATCGCGCGCGAGCTGTCCGTGCGCGAAGCCGAAATCGCGCAACTTCGCACGCTGGAGATTGCCGAGCAGGACAAGGAAATTCAGACCGCAGCGAAAAGCCAGGAACAGAGCCGGGCCAAGGCCGAGGCAACGACGGCGCGTGCCGCGCTCGTCGACGCCGAGGAGGATCTGAAAACCCGCCGCGAGAAGGCCGATGCGGAACGGCGCAGGCAGATCGCCCTGATCGCGGCAGAGCAGGACGCCGAAGCCAATGCGGCGCGGGCGCGGATCACCGCTGCTGCTGACCAGGACGTCGCGAAGGTCAGAGGCGTGATCCGGCGCGAGGAAGCGGCGTCAATGAAGGTCTATCGCCTTGCCGAGGCCGAAGCGGAAGCGGCCAGGATCGAGGCCGAGAACGCGCGCTCCGAGGCGCTGGTGGCGATGGAACTGGAAAAGGCACGGCTCGAGGCGATGCCGGAAATCGTGCGTGAGATGATGAAGCCCACCGAGAAGATCAAGGGCATCAATATCAACCACGTCACCGGCCTCGGTCGGTCCGATGGCGGGGGCAACGGGGCCGCCGGTGCGATCGACGCAATCCTCGACATGGCCGTGGGCCTTCCCGCGATGAAGCGGATCGGAGAGCAGATCGGCGTCAACCTCGACGGCATTCTGCCAGAGGAGGGCAAGCGGAAGGACTGAAACAACGCCCTAGGTGAGGGCGGAATAACCCAACCGAAGCGCCACGACGACGAGCAGAAGCAGGATCATCTTGTCGAACGTCGCCTTGGAGACGCGCCTGGCGGCCATCTCGCCCAGCGGCATCGCGCCGAAAAGCGGGATCGCTGCTACGAGGGCCAGCCCCGCCCTGTCCCATGTCAGTACCCCGAGCGCGGCAAGTGACGGGATCTGCAACGCGGACATCATGAAGAAGAAGACGGAGATCGTGGCCACAAATTCCGACCGTTCAAGGCGCATGGCGTTCAGAAAGGTCACGGAAACCGGGGCAGAGATGCCGCCCGCGCCCTGCATCAGTCCGGCCACGAAGCCGACCGGCCCGGCGATGGCCTCACCCCGTGCGCGTCCGATCTGCCAGTCGGGGCGGGCGAGGCGGAGCCCGATGTAGAGGAAGACGACGGTGGCGAGCCCGCCCATCAGCATATCCGTCGACAGCGACGCCAGCAGTACTGATCCGGCGGCGGCGCCCAGCGCCCCGGCTATCGCGAAGGCCGCCACGAAGCGCATTCGGCCAAGCGACCCGCGATAGGCCCAGGCCTGCCAGGTGTTCGAAAAGAGGTTCAGCACCGAGAAGATCGCCACCGCCTTGGGCACGCCGAAGGCCAGTGCGAGAATTGGCACGCCCACGACTGGCGCACCCGCACCCGTGGCCCCCTTGAGGAACCCGCCGAGGGCAATGCCGAAGGCGGCGAGGATCAGGTCTGCCGCGGTCATTCAGAGAACATCCGTTGCCGTCACGCGCACATCGAGAAGGGCGTGACGCCGCTCGGTGCGGATGACATCGACCGCGCGGGCGAGGGCGGCGGGCAGATCCGCGCCATGCTCCACCCGTTCGGCGTGGGCGCGCGATGCACGGGCGACGGCTGCGAAATCGGGTAGGGGTTCAAGCGATGTCAGGGGCATCTCGTTCCGCTTCATGGCCGCGCCGTCAGGATAGCCGCCCTTTACCGCCCGGCGCACCGCGTTCCACATCGCGTTGTTCTTGACGACGATCAGCACCGGCAATTCCAGCGCCTCGGCGATTTGGTGACAGGCCACGGGGTTGGCGAACATGTAGGAGCCGTCGCCGATTGCGGCGATCACCAGCCTGTCTCGGTCCGCCAGCTGGGCACCCAGCGCGGCAGGCAGACCCCAGCCAAGCCCTCCCGAGTGCGGGTTTCCGAAGAAGCGGTTCGGCCCTTTCAGGGACATGACGCCGGGCAAAAGGCCCAGTTCGCTGAAGGCGATCGCGTCATCGTCCATGATCTCCGATATACAGTGGCTGAACCAGGCGGGCGTGGCCGGCGCGTCCTCCGCCGGGGCCTCCGTCACGCTTGACGCGCGGCGCTTCGCGGCCCGCTCCGCCACCCGGGAGGCACGGCCGGGGTTCGGAGTGCTGCGTTCCTCAAGCGCGAGAAGGGCGAGGCGCGGATCGGCGGTGATGCTGAGATCACTGCGATAACCGCGTACAGGCATATGCCCGAAAAGGGGATCGGGGCCGATATGCACGATGCGTGCGCGATCGCTTGGGGGCGAGGTGCGGGCGATCCACGGCACGCCGCTGTCGAGCGCAATCACCAGATCGGCGCCGCTCAAAGCGTCGGCCGGATCGTAACCCAGAAGCGCGGGATCGTCGCTTGCCAGAAGGTTTCGCACCGGGAAAGGCTCGCATACGCCGATGCCAAGCCTTCCGGAAACGTCCGAAAGCGTGCGTCCAAGCTCCGCCGCCGGATCGCCGCGCTGGCATAGAATGACGGCGGTCTCGGCCTCTGCCAACCAGCCTGCCAGCCGGTCGATCGCGTCAGGGTCCGGTGCTGCCGGACGAGCCGGTGCCATATCGGGCGAAGGGCGGTGGCCGTCAGGCAACCGTTCGGTGAGCGGTTCACGCGGAAGGCTCAGATAGACCGGTCCCTCTGGGGCCGAGCAGGCAACCGATGCGGCGCGCCGCAGGAGGCTGTCGCATTGTTCGGGATAGCGCACTTCATAGTCGAACTTCACCGCTTCGCGCACGAGAGACGTCTGGTCAAACATCTCCTGACCATACTGGATCGGCGTGACACGCCCCCCCGGGCGGCCAGTTTCCGTCAGGGGCGTACGGCCCGACAACACCACCAAGGGCACGTTGTCGGCACGCGCATTGATTACCCCCATAACGGCGTTCGCGAGGCCCACGTTGACGTGCACCATGATCGCCTGCGGTTCTCCCGTCGCCAACCAGAACCCATGGGCCATTCCAACGGCGGCTGTTTCGTGCGGGATGGTAACCGGGGTTGGAACCGATGCTGCAGGCAACCGGGCCAGCCCCTCGATCAGCGGCGGAAAATCCGTTCCTGCATTCGCGAAGAGATATCGGACACCGCAGGCCCGCAGCGCTGTCAGCAGGGCCTCGGCCCCGGTCTCCGCTGTTGCGTCTGTCTCTGCCATCCCGCCTCCCTTTGTGTGCTTGATATTCGGGATGCGCCTTATATTGTCAAAAACAATCTCAATAGTTGGGATTTTTGCCCAATTGAGATCCATGGGAGGAAAAAACATGAACAAGCTTCTTGCCGCAGCTTTCACTGCTGTTGGTCTTGCCGTCGCTGGGCCCGCGCTGGCCCAGAATGCGGGGATCGCGACATCGAACCCGGGATCGCTTTTCCATAATATCGGAACGGCCGTGGCCAATGCCGCGAATGCCGGCGGCCTCAACACGACGATTCAGCCGGCGACCAGCCCCAACCAGTTTATTCCCTTCGTCGATCAGGGCGGGATCGAGTTCGGGGTCGCCAACCTTCAGGAAGTGAACTACGCGATCACCGGCGAAGCGTGGTGGAATGGCCAGCAAAACCCCAACCTGCGCGTGGTTGCGCATCTGATGCCGCTTGTGGAGGCGATCTTCGTGCGTGCCGACAGCGACATCATGAAGGTGTCGGATCTGAAGGGCCTGCCGATGACCGATGGCTATACGGCGCAGAACACGATCTTGCCGCAGCTTTCGGCTTTCTACGCCACGGCGGGCATGACGCGGGATGACGTAGAGAAGGTTTCGGTCGCCTCAGTCGTCGCCGGTGCCGATGCCTTCATGGCCGGCGATACGGTGGGCTTCATCTTCGCCCATGGCGCGGGCAAGGTGCGCGAGGCGGATGCCGCCGTTGGTGGCCTCAGGGCGCTCGGCGTAGAGGATGCCAGCGATGCCGCCCTCGCAGCGGCGCGCGAGCACTGGCCGACCGCGTTCTTTCTGGATCTGAAGGCTGGGGCGATGCCGGGCGTGATCGAGGACGATACCTATATCGCCTTTCCGCAGGTGATCTTCACTCATGCCAACGCCCCGGATGATGTGGTCTACGCGATGGCAAAGGCGATGTACGAGAACGCGCAGGTCATGGCCGATACCTTCCCGCCGTTCCGCGCCTTCCGGCCCGAGAACATGAAAGGCGATCCGGGGATCGCGGAGTTCCATCCCGGCGCACTCAAGTTCTTCGAGGAAGTCGGGCTGAACTGACACCGTGACGGCGCCCGACGACGTCAGACTGGCAAGCCGCGGCGGTCTTTCCGCCGCGGTGACGCGCCCCCTCGGCGACCTGCTCGCCGCGGGGCTCGTTCTCATTGCAGTCGGCTGGGCGCTGTCGCTTCAGCGAAAGATCGGGCTCGACCTCTACCCGCAGCAATTCTTCGCGGCGATGCTGTTCTTCACGCTGCCGCTTGCCTATCTGAGCCTTCCTGCCCGGCGCGGGACCGTACGTTCGCGGGTTCCGTGGATCGACGTGGCGCTCGCGCTTGTGGCGATGGCAGCGGTTGGTTTCGTCGCGGTGGAATACCCCAGGCTCGTCCTGATGATCTTCGCCCGCCCGCCTGAGATCTGGGTTCCAGGGCTGATTATCATTGCCCTCCTGCTCGAGGCGTTGCGCAGGGCGACGGGCTGGGCGCTCGTACTGATCATCGCTGTCTTTCTGCTTTACGCACTTTTCGGTGATCTGTTTCCAGGCCGGCTGCAGGGGCGCCCCCAAA
The DNA here is from genome assembly GCF_032586175.1 of Ovoidimarina sediminis. NCBI lineage: Bacteria > Pseudomonadati > Pseudomonadota > Alphaproteobacteria > Rhodobacterales > Roseobacteraceae > Ovoidimarina > Ovoidimarina sediminis. The sequence continues at coordinate 106,311 of NZ_JAWHTE010000012.1, read as the reverse complement.
GCTGGCAGTTGCTGTCCGGGTACATGGCCGTCGACTCGAATGGCATTCTGGGCCTGCCGATTTCCGTAGCCTCTACCGTAGTGGTGGCATTCATCCTGTTCGGCGTGCTGCTGGGGATCACCGGCGGCTCGCAATTCTTCACCGACGCCGCCATGCTTGCAATGGGCCGGTTCCGCGGCGGATCGATGAAGATCGCGGTGCTGGCATCCGGCCTCTTCGGGTCGATCTCCGGATCGGCCGTGGCCAATGTCGTGGGTACCGGCGTCGTCACCATCCCGATGATCAAGCGCGATGGCTATCCCGCCCACAAGGCGGGCGCGATCGAGGCCGTGGCTTCGACGGGCGGGCAACTGATGCCGCCGGTGATGGGGGCGGCGGCGTTCCTTATGGCGGAGTTCCTGGCCGTTCCCTATTCCGAGATCGTCCTGGCCGCCCTGGTTCCGGCGATCCTGTACTACGTGGCCCTGTTCATTCAGGCCGATCTCGAAGCCGCCAAGCTCGGGATCCGCCGGGTGCCCGCGTCAGAGATCCCGCGAGGCCGCGACGTGGCGCTGGGTTTGCATTTCGTCCTCGCCTTCGCGGTTCTGATCTACCTCCTCTTCTGGCAACGCTATCAGCCCGAGCGCGCCGCGCTCTGGGCCGTCCTTGCTTTGTGCGGGACGGCGCTTCTGCTTGGCTACAAGGGGCAACGGCCGACCATCGCCGCTCTGTTCGGAAGCATTGCGAAGACCGGGCATTCGGTGCTCGAGATCCTTCTGATCTCCGCTGCCTCGGGCATCGTGATCGGGGTTCTCAACATCACGGGGCTAAGTTTCAATCTCACATACGCCCTGGTTCAGGTCGGCGGGGGCAGTGCCGTGATGCTGCTCGCGCTGTCGGCGATCGTTTGCATCATACTCGGTATGGGGCTGCCAACTTTGGGCGTCTATGTCCTTCTGGCCGCCCTGGTCGCGCCCGCGCTGATCGAAGTGGGGATCGAGCCGATCGCGGCGCACCTTTACGTTCTCTATTTCGGGATGATGTCGATGATCACGCCGCCGATCGCGCTGGCGGCCTTTGCCGCGGCGTCGATCGCCAAGGCGCCCGCGATGGCCACGGGCTGGTCGGCGATGCGGTTCGGCTGGTCGGCCTATGTGATCCCGGTGCTCTTCGCCTTCTCTCCCACGCTGATCCTGATCGGCGGACCGACGGAGATCGCCTTTGCCGTCGTGACAGCGGGGATAGGGGTCTGGCTCGTCTCATCCGCACTCGCGGGCTATTTCGCGCGGCCCCTCGGCCTGTTGCAGCGGGTGTTATTCGCCTGTGCCGGGCTCATGGCGCTCGTTCCAGCTTCGGCCTTCCCCGGCGCAGTCCTGACCGATGCGCTGGGCGTCGCGCTTGGCGCGGGGCTGATGCTGGCCGATGCGCTGGCTGCACGCAGACACGTCGCCGGGGAGGCCGCGGAATGACGAGCGTGTCCGGCTCCGGCGAGCGCATTCTCGCAATCCTCGATCTCTTCACCGAGGCGCGCCCGGAATGGACACCGGAAGATATGATGGCGGAGCTCGGCTATTCCCGGCCCACACTCTACCGCTATCTCAAGACGCTCAAGGATTCGGGTTATCTCGCCTCGCTCCCACAGGCGGGCTTCACGCTTGGACCACGCGTGACCGAGCTGGATTTCCTTATGACCCGGGCCGACCCGATGATCCGTGCGGGTCAGCCCGAGCTAGAGGCGCTGGCGGCTCGCTTCCCGGGATCCGCCTTTCTCGTCCGCTGGTACGGTCGCAAGCTCTTGTGTGTGGCATCTGTCGTATCGTCGGACACGCCGAAATCCAGCTATCCCCGTGGCCGTCCGATGCCGCTGGGACGGGGTGCGGCCAGCCGGGCGATTGTTGCTTTTCTGCCTGCGCGGGAGCGACGGAAGCTGGTAAGCGAATATCTTGCGCAATTCGCCGGTGCCGGTGTGGGGACAACGGTGGTGGATGTGATGGATGCTTTGCGCGCCGTACGACGCAACGGGATCGCGGCGGCCCGGGGCGAGGTCACGCCGGGGGTGGTTGCCGTTGCGGGCCCGGTCCTTGCTGGTGAGCAAAGCCCGCACGGCGCGCTTTGCCTGACAAGCGACGCCGCCGACGTGACGAATGACGCCCGGCTTGCCGAGATCGGGGCCGCCGTGCGCGACGCGTCGCGCCGGGTCAGCGCCGCGTTGGGCGGTTGGGATGAAACGGCGCTGTCGCCCCGGACGGCAAACGACATTCATGCGGACCGAGTGACGGCGCCCCGCATGCCCGAACATGGAGGAACAAGATGACAGTGACGCCAGCACGGCATTACATCGGAGGCGAGTGGGTGGCGGGAGATGCCGCGCCCCAAGACAGTGTCAATCCCGCGACCCTCGCGCCGGTCGGCCAGTTCTGCCCCGGCAGCGGCGCGCTCGCGGACGAGGCGGCCCGCACTGCGCGCGACGCCTTCTTCAAAAGCGAGTGGTCCGCTTCGCCGCGGTTGCGCGCGCAGGCGCTGTTCGAGATCGCCGACCGTCTGGCGGCAGCGAAAGACGAGATCGCCGATCTCGTCGTGGCCGAGAACGGCAAGATCCGGGCCGAGGCAATCGGCGAAACCATGGGTGCGATTTCGGAAACCCGCTATTACGCGGGTCTCGCCCGAAACATCCGAGGCACGATGCAGGAAACCGCGCCCGGCAACATGTCGCTCTTCAATCGCGAGCCGGCCGGCGTGGCGGGCATCATCGTGCCCTGGAACGCCCCGGTCACGCTTTTGATGCGGTCGCTGGCCCCGGCGCTTGCGGCGGGCTGCACCACCGTGATCAAGCCTGCGCACCAGACGCCACTCGTCCACGCACGGATCATGGAGGCGATCGTGTCGGCCCCCTCGTTGCCACCGGGAATAGTGAATTCGGTCAACGAGAACGGGATCGCGGTGGGGCAGGCGATGACGGCGTCGCCCGATATCGATGTGATCAGCTTTACCGGGTCGAGCCGTACGGGCCAGGCGATCATGGCCGCTGCTGCCCCGACGCTGAAACGGGTGGGGCTGGAGCTTGGCGGCAAAGCACCCGCTGTGATTTTCGAAGATGCCGATCTGGACCTTGCGGTGCGCGAACTGACGCACGGCGCGCTCGCGATGGCCGGGCAGATCTGCGTCGCCGCCGCGCGGTTTCTGGTGCACGAAAGCATCGCGGACGAGTTCGAGGCACGTTTGACGACGGCCTTCCGCGCGGTTCGCACGGGGCCGGGCGACGACCCGGCAAGCGATATGGGCAGCCTGATCGACGAGCCGAACCGCGCCCGCGTCGAGGCGCTGATCGAACAGGCGGGTGACGAGGGCGAGATGCTTCTGAAGGGCGAGCGGCTGGGCAAGGGGGCGTTCCTGACCCCCACGCTTTTCCGGATCGACGATGTCGCCTCGCCGCTCGTGCAGGAAGAACTCTTCGGCCCGATCGTCTCGGTCGAGCGTTTCGCGGACGAGGCCGAAGCGGTGCACAAGGCCAATGCCACCGCCTATGGGCTGGCCGCGTCGGTATTCTCGCAGAACGGGGCCCGGGCAATGCGGGCGTCACGTGCGATCCGGGCTGGAACGGTGTGGATCAACTCGCACCTGCGGCTCTTTGCCGAAGGCGAAACGGGCGGCTACGGCAAGTCTGGCCTCGGGCGGCTGCACGGTCCCGAGGGGTTGCACGATTTCCTCGAAACCAAGCATATCTACATGGAGGCGGGATGGACCCCGCAATCGGGCTGATGGGCAATACGAACGATTTCGATGTCGTCATCAACGGCGGCGGCCCGGTTGGCATGGGGCTTGCAATCGAACTGGGACAGCGCGGGATATCCGTGTGTGTCATAGAACGCTACCCCGAACCGCAGCCGATCCCGAAGGGCCAGAACCTGACCCAGCGCACAGCCGAGCACTTCCAGTCCTGGGGGTGCGAAGCAGAGCTGCGGGCGGCGCATCCCCTTCCGAAGGACGCCGGCATTGGCGGCATGACGATCTATGGAACGCTGATGTCGGACTATGCGCTCGACTGGTTCAACCGCGCTTCTGTGGGGGATTACTACTTCGGCCGGAATGCGCGCGTGCCACAGTACAAGACCGAGGCTGTTCTGCGAGCGCGGGTGGCGGCGCTCGATACGGTGAGGGTGCGCTATGGCTGGCGGGGCGCGGCGCTTTCGCAGGATGACACCGGGGTGGAACTGGAGGTTGCCGATATGGCGACCGGGAAGACCGATACGGTTCGAGCGTCCTACCTCATCGGCACCGATGGCAGCCGCTCGATGGTACGCGAAGCGGCGGGCATCCCCGAGACACGGGCCGATCACGACCGTCTGATGGCGCTTCTGGTGTTCGACAGCCAGGAGTTGCACGAACTGCTGAACCGGCATCCCGGGAAGGCAATCTACAAGGTGCTCAATCCTGATCAGGACGGGTACTGGATGTTCTTCGGTCGTGTCGATCACGGCAGAAGCTGGTTCTTCCACGCACCCGTCCCGGCGGGGACGACGACCGAGAACTACGATTTCCGGGCACTGCTCTATCGTGCGGTCGGTCAGGAATTCGATCTCGATCTGACGTATGTTGGCCTCTGGGATCTGCGGATCGCCCTTGCCGACCGATACCGCCAGGGCCGGGTCTTCATCGCAGGGGACGCGGCACATTCCCACCCGCCCTATGGCGGTTACGGGATCAATACCGGGCTCGAAGATGCGCGGAACCTGGGCTGGAAGCTGTCGGCCACCATTCAGGGCTGGGGCGGGCCCACGCTTCTCGACAGTTACGATGCCGAACGGCGGCCCGTCTTCGCATCGACAGCCCGGGATTTCATCGAACGCTATATCGAGCGGGATCGCCGCTTCTTGAGAGAGCACAGCCCCGATCAGGACAAATCGGCGTTCGAACGGGCCTGGATTGAAAGCCAGTCCGACACCTGGGACGTCGATAATTTCGAGCCGAATTATCAGGGTTCCCCGATCGTCGCGAATGCTGGCGATGGCAGCCCGAGCGCGCGGGGATCGCACAGCTTTCTGGCGCGGACAGGCCATCTTCTTCCGCCGCCCGGATCGGGCGGGGATCGTGCCGTGATCGATGGTCTTGGCCCCGGGTTCACGCTGCTGGCGGGCGATGCCGCCTGCCGGGGCGAGTTTGCGGCCGCCGCAGGAAAGCTTGGCATCCCTCTGACGGATGCCGACCTGCCGCAAGCGTGGCAGGGTGCTTATGGCACAGACCGTATCCTCCTGCGGCCGGACCGCTTCGTGGCTTGGGCCGGAGAGTCTGTGGGGACGCCAGGTGAGATCCTCGCTCACAGCGTGGGCGGGGTATGACCGAGGGGGTGGGCGATCGTCGCTGCGCCGTCGTGACCGGTGCGGCTTCGGGGATTGGGCAGGCCTCTGCGCGCGCTCTGCGCGACGGGGGCCTCACGGTCATCGGTATCGATCGTAACGACCCTGGTGATGCCGCGGACCGTTGGATCAAGGCCGATCTCGACGATCCCGGTCCAATGATCGCCATGCCGGAGATGCCCGTCCACGTCCTTGTCAACGCCGCAGGGCTGCCCCCGCGGCCCGGTACCGAGGCCCAAGTGCTTAGGGTCAACTTCCTTGCGCTGCGGCGGCTGACCCTTCAGCTTCTGCCGCGAATGCCCGAAGGCGGCAGCATCGTTAACCTCGCCTCGAAGGCAGGGGCGCGCTGGCGTGAGAACATCGAACAGGTGCGGCGGCTGATGGCGCAACCTGACAGCGCGCGGCTGGACCGGTTTGTGACCGAAGAGAGTGTCGATACGGTCCGGTCCTACGACCTGTCGAAAGAGGCCGTTGTGGCGTGGACAAAGGCGATGACCGCGTCCCTGCTGGATCGTGATCTGCGCATGAACTGCATCAGTCCGGCTGCAATAGATACCCCGATTCTCGAGGATTTCACTGCCGCCTTCGGGGCGCGCGCGACCCGTGGCATCGAGCTTACACGCCGCTCGGGTCGGGCAGAGGAAGTGGCCGCTGTCGTCGCCTTCCTCGCCGATCCGGCCTCGGCCTGGGTCCGCGGCTGTAATATAGAGGCTGATGGCGGGCTGACCGCCCAGCTCGAAACCGAAACGATCATCGGGGCCGTCGACGCAGTAACGGGAGCGCCGGGAAGGGGATGAACGACTGGGTCTCGGCGTGGCTTCGGAGAATCGGCGTGGACGGCCGGCCGGAACATTCCGTCGATACGCTGCGTCTGATCGTCCGACAGCATCTCAGGTCGATCCCGTTCGAAAACCTGACGGTGCTCCGCGGGAACGTTCCGCCAGTCGATCGTGATACGCTGATCGACAAGATGGTTTCGGACCGGCGGGGTGGCTATTGCTTCGAGCTCAATGGTCTCCTGGCGTTCGGGCTTGAAGCTTTGGGATATGCCCTCCGGCCGATGCTGGCGCGCGTGCTCTGGCAAAAGGATGTGCCGGGCCCTCGCAACCATCTGTTTCTGCGGGTGGAAGCCGAAGGCATGGCGTGGCTGGCCGATGTCGGGTTCGGCGGCCCCAGTCCGGATGTGCCGATAGCACTCGGGGCGGTGGCACCGGATCCTTACGCCCTGACGGAAGAGCCGGGGCTGGGCACCGTTCTTTCGCGCCGCATGGCAGACGGGCGCATGGCGGCGCTTTATTGCTTTCAGGATGAACTGGTCGGGCCGGGGGATATCGACGCAGCGAACTGGCTGGCGGCGACTTTGCCCTCATCGATCTTTCGCAGCAGGATCGTCGCGTCGCTGGGTGACCATGCCGATCGGCGCACGCTCGAAGGTGGAAGATTTGCCCGTGTCCGCGACACCGGAAAGGCTGAGGAACGATGGCTTCGCTCGGCGCAGGAAGTATCGGCCTGCCTTGGCCGGGAGTTCGGGCTTTCAGTTGTGGACGAGGACGAACGCGCAATCGTGCGGGTCCTGGGAAGCGTTGAGGAGCAATCGGGATGACCAGCGCCCCGAAGCCATGCCTTGCGTCGCCGCAAAGAGCGGTGCCGTCGCCCTGCCTGATGTGTATCAATGCAGACCAAGAAAAGAGAAACGATGAGGGGAAGGCGCGTCTGCGCCAATAAACGCCCCTGACTGGAACGGAGGAACGCACCGATGACCGACCCAAGCCCCCTAATGCCGCGGCGGCGGGATTTGCATCCCGCAGCCCATGATCCCGATTACAAGACGTCGGTCACGCGCTCGCCTTCACTCGCGCTTCTGTCTCTGGAATCAACGCCGTCCGAAGAGACCGGGCCACGGTTCGGGCACTCCCTGATCGGGCCCCTCGATAACAACATGATCCTGAACTACACGCAGGGCGCCGCTCCCGCCGTGGGCGAGCGCATTCGCGTGCATGGCCGCGTGCTGGACGAAGCCGGACGGCCCGTGCCCGAAACGCTGATCGAAGTCTGGCAGGCCAATGCCGGCGGGCGGTATCGGCACGTGAAGGACACCTACTTCGCCCCGCTCGATCCGAATTTCGGCGGCTGCGGGCGCACGTTGACGGACGAGAACGGCTATTACGAATTCATGACGGTGCGCCCCGGCGCCTATCCCTGGCCGAACCGGGCGAACGACTGGCGTCCGATGCACATCCACTTCTCGGTCTTCGGCCATGCCTTCGGCCAGCGGCTGATCACTCAGATGTATTTCGAGGGTGATCCCCTGATCGCACGATGCCCAATCGTCCACACGATCCGAGATCGCGGCCAGATCGAAAGCCTCGTGGCGCCGCTCGACATGCAGAATTCGCGGGCGATGGATTACCTTGCCTATCGCTTCGACATTGTGCTGCGTGGACGGCGGCAAACGATGTTCGAAAACCGGCCGGAGGGAATGTGACATGGTCCAGAAACTCGATCTTCTGAACGAAACCCCCAGCCAGACGGCGGGCCCCTATGTGCATATCGGCTGTGTCCCGACCTTTGCGGGCGTCGAGGGTGTCTATCCTGAGGATCTGGGCGGCAGCCCTGTCCGTGAGGGCGCAAAGGGCGAGGCGATCAGGATCACCGGCCAGGTCTTCGACGGCACCGGATGGCCTCTGTCGGATATCATGCTTGAGACGTGGCAACCGGATGCGTCGGGTATCTTTCCCGGACAACCGGACGCGGACCCGAACGTAATAGGCTTCGGCCGCTATGCGGCGGACGGCAAAACCGGCGAATTCCTGATCGAGACGGTGAAGCCGGGCCGGACACAGCTTCGTGACGGTCGGTTTCAGGCCCCTCACATCTCGCTGTGGCTGGTCGCGCGTGGGATCAACATCGGGCTCAACACCCGCATCTATTTCGAGGATGAGGAGAACGACAACGATCCCTTGCTGTCGCGCATCGAGCAGCGACCGCGGGTCAAAACGCTAATCGCCGCGCGCACGGCGCCGGGGGAGTACCGGTTCGATATCAGGCTTCGCGGGGAAGGCGAGACGGTGTTTCTGGATCTGTAACGTCCCGCCGGGACAACCCGGTTTGTGACGTGTGAAGCGCGGGGCGCGCGCGTTCAGGCCTGACGAAACGCGTCCCGACTTCTGCCTCCGGCCAGCGCGCAACACCGTCGTCAGGCTGCATGAGGTGCGTGATACGTCAGCTTCGGCATCGGGGGACTCCGTGGAAGATCTTCCGTATCGGCATCTCGAAGCCGTTCATTGCGGCGGTTTTAAAAGTTATATATTTCAATGCCTTGATATCCTCCATCGGCCTGGGCGATCTCAGCGATTACCTGCTTGGACAGCCAGACTTATGCCGCTAAGCTCCGCTTGAGCGCCCTGCCGGGGTGGATTTTCCCTTGCGGCGTCGCAGTCAACACCACTGTCAGGAACGGGCTTCGGCTGGCATGCGCGATACTGGCGACGATCCTGGCCTCGCGATCCGCTTGCGAGGTCTGACGAAACGCTTTGGCGATCTCGTTGCAGTGGACGGGGTCGATCTCGATATTCCGAAGGGCCAGATATTCGCGATCCTTGGGCCGAACGGAGCGGGCAAAACGACTCTGATCCGCATGCTGGCGACGTTGATAGCGCCCGATGGTGGCACAGCGCGGATCGCAGGCCACAACCTAATGTCAGAGCCGGAGCGTGTGCGAAGCGTCATCGCGCTGACCGGTCAATACGCATCCCTTGATGAGGATCTGACGGGGCGCGAGAACCTCATACTGCTCGCCCGGCTGTGGGGCTTTTCGCACAGGGAGTCTCGGGCGCGGGCCGGCGATTTGCTGACGGCGTTTGATCTGGCCGATGCGGGGCAGCGGCAGGTGCAATCCTATTCAGGGGGCATGCGCCGGCGGCTTGATATCGCCGCCTCGCTTGTCGTCACACCGGCGGTGCTTTTCCTTGACGAACCTACAACGGGGCTCGACCCAGCAGCACGTCAGAAGGTTTGGCGGCTGATACGATCGCTTGCCGGGGCGGGTGTAACCGTTGTGCTTACCACGCAATACCTCGAGGAAGCCGACCAGTTGGCGGGGCGTATTGCCGTCATCGATCATGGCCGGAAGATCGCCGAGGGCACCAGCCGCGAACTGAAGGCCCAGGTCGGCGCAGGCTTTCTGACGGTGACGTTGAGCGATCCTGCAGGGCTCGCGAATGCGAAGGACATTCTCGCCTCTACTCTGGGCCATGAGGTGCACCGCAATGCCGAAGACAGCCGTCTTTCGGTGATGGCTGGTTCGCCAGCCGAAGCGACGGCGGCCGTTTCCGCGCTGATCGAGGCCGGGCTGGAACCGGCGGACTTCGCGCTGGGCGCACCGAGCCTTGAAGAGGTGTTCTTTGCCCTGACCGGCCGCGCACCGGAGGATGCAGAATGACGGGATATCGCAGGGTAGATCGCCCGCGCCCGCCGGGCGCCATCGCCAACGCCCTGACCTTCGGGTGGCGGGCGGTGCTGAAGTTCAAGCATGTGCCCGAACAGCTTTTCGATCTGGTCATGACCCCGGTGATGTTCACACTTCTTTTCACCTTTGTCTTCGGCGGGGCGCTGGCGGGATCGACCGGGGATTACCTTCAATATCTCTTGCCCGGCATTCTTGTGCAGACGGTCATGTTCAACGCGGTCTATTCGGGTATGGGCCTGTCGACGGATCTGTCAAAAGGCCTTTTCGACAGGTTTAGAAGCTTGCCCATCTGGCCTCTTGCCCCCTTTGCGGGGCTGATCGCGGGGGATGTCCTGCGCCATTTGATTGCTGGGGCGCTGATTTTTGGGATCGGGCTTCTTCTCGGCTACAGGCCGGAAGCCGGCGTGCCGGGGGTTCTGGCCGCGTTCCTTCTTCTTCTTACCATCGGCTTCGGGGTCGGGTGGTGCTTTATTGTTCTGGGCCTTCTGCTCAGGACGCCGATGACGGTAATGACGTTGGGCTTCACCGTGCTGTTTCCCGTCGTCTTCGCCTCGAACATCATGGTGGAGCCAGCGACGATGCCCGACTGGCTTCGCACGATCGTGGAGGCGAACCCGGTGTCCTGGATGACGACGGCAATGAGGGATCTGATGGCGGGCCGCGCGAACCTTCCCGGACTGACCGGGGCGGTTGCTGCCCCTGCATTGCTTGCCGCGATCCTGATGCCTCTGACGCTTGTGATCTACCGAAGGAAATAGCGCGTCCACTGGCGCCTGTGACCTCGAACAGGCCCCGGGAATGACCTATGCTCGCGCCTGCCTGGCAGGACGGGCATACGCCCTGCCCGGTAGATCGTTGTTGTTAATGACAGACGGACACCTCTGCATGATCGACGCCTCGCATGTTTCCCTCTCTGAAATCCGGGCCGCGGCAGGCCGGTTGACGGGTCGGGCAAGCAGAACGCCGCTCGAGATGTCGCGGGCACTTTCGCGCGGGGCCGGCGTTCCAGTGTACCTGAAACTCGAAACCCGGCAGATAACCGGCAGCTTCAAGTTTCGTGGTGCGACGAACGCCGTTCTAAGCCTGGCAGACGCGGAACGCGCCGCGGGCGTGGTGGCCGTTTCCACGGGCAATCATGGCCGCGGTCTCGCCCGGGCGGCGTCGGAAGCAGGCGTTCGATGTGTCATCGCCATGTCCCGCCTCGTTCCGGAAAACAAGGTGGAGGGGATCCGAAATGAAGGGGCCGAGGTCCTGATTTCCGGTGCAAGCCAGGACGAGGCGCAGCTTGAGGTCGACCGCCTTGTGGCTGGCGGGATGACGATGCTGCCGCCCTTCGATCATCGCGACATCATCGCCGGGCAGGGAACGATCGGGCTCGAGATCCTTGAAGACCTGCCGGATGTCGCAACCGTCCTCGTGCCGTTGTCGGGCGGCGGGTTGATTTCGGGCGTCGCGGCGGCGATCCGGTCACAAAGGCCGGAGGTGCGGATCATCGGTGTTTCGATGGAGCGGGGCGCGGCCATGCAGGCGAGCCTTGCTGCGGGGCACCCTGTCGAGGTTGAAGAACTCCCGACGCTTGCCGATAGCCTTGGCGGCGGAATCGGGCTTCACAACGCCCACACCTTCGCGATGGTGCGCGATCTGGTGAAGGATGTGGTCCTGCTCGACGAGAGCGAGATCGCCGCTGGCATACGACATTGCTATTGGGAAGAACGTCAGATCGTTGAAGGCGCGGGCGCCGTTTGCGTCGCCGCCTTGCTGTCTGGAAAAGTCCGAAGCGAGGGGCCGGTCGTCGCGGTTCTGAGTGGTGCGAACATCGACATGAAACTGCATCACCGCATCGTCTCGGGCGAGACCGTGGATATTGCTGGGGAGGCTGCCTGATGCCCGATATCCGTATCGTCGGAGAAGCCGACCTCAGGGCGCACGTCCCTCTCGATCGGGCTGCCATAGACTGTATCGAGGATGCGTTTCGTACGCTTGCGGGTGGAGGTGTCGAAATGCCTCCGATCCTGTCAATGCCGATCCACGACTTCAACGGCGAGGTCGATGTGAAGACGGCCTATGTTCCGGGGGTCGAGAGCTTTGCGATCAAGGTGTCGCCAGGGTTCTTCGACAACCCAGGCCTTGGTCTTCCCTCGACCTCGGGTCTGATGGTGCTCTTTTCGGCCCGGACAGGGTTGGTTGAGGCCGTACTGCTCGACAACGGATATCTGACGGATGTCCGCACCGCGGCGGCTGGCGCGGTGGCGGCGCGGCACCTCTCGCGGCCAGATGCGCACCGCGCGGCGATCCTCGGCGCAGGGATGCAGGCGGGGCTTCAGCTAGAGGCTCTTACGCAGGTGCGCGATGTTCGGGAGGCGGTGATCTGGGGGCGGAACATCGAGGCGGCGACGCGCCTTGCCGGTGATCTTCGAGAGCGCCTCGGTATCACGGTGACGGCGAGTGACGATGCTGAAAGCGCCGTTGGGTCGGCTGATATCATCGTGACGACGACGCCTGCCACCAAGCCCATCCTTCTGGAAGCATGGCTGCGCCCAGGTCAACATGTCACCGCCATGGGTTCCGACCAGCCGAACAAATGCGAACTTGAGCCGGCCTGTCTGGCCCGTGCCGATCTCTATGTCGCGGATCGTCTTTCGCAGACGCGCCTGCAGGGAGAGTTGCGTGCGGCACTGGCCGTAGCCGCAGTCGAGGATCGCGCCTATCCCGAACTTGGTCAGATCATCGCGCAAACCGCCGAAGGCAGGACATCGGATCACCAGATCACCATCGCCGACCTGACCGGGACAGGTGTTCAGGATACCGCCATCGCAACCCTCGCCTACGCGCGCATCCGGAAGGCGAACGCCGGAACTGCCTTTTCAAGCTGACCGGATTGCGCCGGTCTGATCCGGTGCGCAATCCGTCTGACCCCGGTAAGAAATGCGCTGCTCTGCGCCTCACGGCCCTGTGACCGGAATTCCCGATGTTTGTCGGAACATTCGCTGGACCGCGCCGTTATGTCCCCGATGCGGAAACGCCGTGTCACACATCGTGGATGTGACAATAAACGAGTAAAACCGGAGGAATTCTGATATGAAAAACCTCATCTATACCACCGTCGCCACTCTGGCCCTTGCGACTGCTGCTTCGGCCGATACGCAGCTTGATGGCGCCGTCGAGCGCGCGCTTGAAGAGAACGGTATCTATGCCGATGTCACCGCGCTTCCGACCGACGTCAAAAGCCAGATCGTGCTCATCGAGCAGGGCGGCGATGCCGACGGCACGCGCTTGAAGATCGAACAGCTTCTGCGCGAAGCGGGCTGGACCGAGATGGAAATGGCCGAAGACCAGAACATCTGGTATGCCTACGCGATCGAAATCGACGCAGAGCCGAACAGCCTGCGCGAGCACGTGGACCTGAAGCTCACGGAGTACGGCTATGACTTGGAAGGTGTCGAGCTGACGGACGACGAAGTGATGCAACTCTTCGCCATCGTTCAAAGCAGCGAGGAAGAGCCGTCGCGCGGCGCGATCGAGAAGATCCTTCAGTAACCGCGATTACTGACACCATTCGATAGGGGCGGCTTCGTGCCGCCCCTTTTCGTGTCGGCCATCTGTCTGCAACGCATTCGGCACGGGTCCGCACTGCCCTGTGCACGGTGAACAATTCTGTTGCAACAAGCTTGGAACTTCCCTCCCAGCTTGGCGTTTGTCCTCCAAGAAAGGAGAGTTATCACTATGAAAACAGGAAGTATTATTGGAATTATCGCTGCCGTGGCCGTGGTTGCTTTCGGGATCTACTTCTTCGACGTCGAACAGACCGAGGAGGCAAGCCTGCCTGATGTCGACGTAACCGTCGAAGGCGGCAACATGCCGGAATTCGAGGTCGAAAGCGGTGATGTCGAAGTCGGTACTGAAGAAGTGACGGTGGCCGTGCCGACCGTCGATATCGAAAGCCCTGAAGAAGACGCTCGCACGAGCACGAACTGACGAATTCTTGGCCCCGGGCCATTTTGGGGCAGTCAAACTTAGCCGCGCGGTGTTCCTGACCAGGATCGCCGCGCGTGTCGTTTCACGGACGTGGAGCAAATGATCTGACGGAACTTTCTTCGCCCTTGCGGGTTCTCCGCGGAAGGAGATTTCGATGACGCAAAAGTCGGTCCAGACGAGTTGTCTCACGCTTCTAACCTTGATCGCCGTTTTCGCGACGATGAACTTTGCAGAGGGCCTGTTCGCCCCGATGCTAGCGGCCATCGTCCTTGGGATCGTCTGTGCACCGGTGACTGATCGCGTCGAACGGATGGGCCTGCCCCGCGTGGTGGCGGCGCTTATGGTTCTGGCCCTCTTTATCGTCTCGTTCCTGGCGCTCTTCTTCCTCGTCGAACCGATCATATCAAAGGCGATACGAAACGCGCCGCTCATCTGGTATGAGCTTACCGAGATCCTGGAAGCCGTCAGTGGCGCGGCATCAGGAATGCGGGAAATCCAGGAAACCGTCAGCGAAGCCCTGACCCCCGAAGTCGCGGAAGGCGAAGAGACGGTCACGGAAGAGCCTGTTGCATTTCCCGGCATCATGGATGCCCTGGCCTATGCGCCCTCGCTGGCTGCCGGGATCATGGTTTTCGTTGGCACGCTTTACTTCTTTCTCGTCGCACGCACGGATGTCTACGATCGCGCGCACCGGGCCAACGGCCGGCTGACGCGCGAAGTCCTCTGCCGTGCGGAGTCACGCGTCTCCCGGTATTTCGTGACGATCACCGGGATCAACGCGGCCTTCGGCTGCCTTGTGGGGGCTGTCATGACGGTGATCGGCATGTCGAACCCGATGCTCTGGGGGCTCGCCGCATTTTTGGTGAATTTTGTCCTCTATCTCGGCCCCGCGGGCTTTGCTGCGTCGCTTCTGCTTGCGGGGATCGTACAATTTGATGGGGCAATGAGCTTTGTTCCGGCCGCCGTCTACGTTGCGATGAACATGATAGAGGGGCAGTTCGTAACCCCCTCGCTGGTCGGTCAGCACATGCGCGTGAATCCGCTCATGGTGTTCATATCGCTGATTTTCTGGCTTTGGCTGTGGGGCCCGCTTGGCGGCGTCGTCGCGATTCCCGTTCTGGTCTGGTGTCTTGTGGTATTCGAGCAGTTGGCGGATCCGCCACCTACGGGCATCGAACTTGACGATGGCGAGCAGGCCCGCAGGCAGCTTGCCGTGTGACGGCCCGTGCCGATCCGCGAGGCCGTACCGGTTCTATCGGACTGTCTGATGAAACCATCCGGGAAAGGGTGCGCCCTGTCCTCCTGCATTCGAGCAAGCCTGCCCCAGAAACACAAAACAGGCGGCCCTCTTTCGAGAGCCGCCCGCCATCATGACCGTTCGAACTGGTTACGGAGTTTTACCGCGTACCGCTCGGGCAACCATGGCCACGACGAACAGCACGATGAATACAAAGAACAGGATCTGTGCGATCCCGGCCGAGGCGCTTGCGATGCCGCCAAAACCGAACAGGGCAGCGATCAATGCAATCGCCAGGAACGTAAGTGCCCAACCAAGCATGATTTATCTCCTTCTGTTATAAGGATAAAACACGCTGTCTCGGATAAAGTTCCCTGCGAAATGCATGATGCATCCTTGGCGACGGCAGACTTCAGCCGTCCGGTTTGGTGATGCCGATCTTTTCGAGAACGGCGATGACATCCTCCGTCCGAAACGGATGGGGCAGGGTGAACAGCCCCGTGCCGTAATACGCGCTCTCAGGCAGTCCGCCGTCCAGGACAACGACGCGCGTTCCTGCATCATGCATGTCCCTTATGCGCCGTTCGTGAAGAAGATCGCCGACCGGAATAGCGAAGAAAGCCGCATCGTAAGTGCCCTTCCAGGTTGACGCCATCGAAGCAAAGACTTCGACAACGCCACCACCGAATTCAGCTAGGATTTCCTTGAGGTCTTCTGCAACAACGACATTCGGGGTAACGATGAGAAAGTTGCGCAACAAACCTGTCGGTGTGTCGTGCATGATATGCTCCTGATGACAGCTTTAGAGTTTGTAGAACGGGCGTTTTGAAACTTTTCTCCGCTTTCCGCATTTAACTGTGACATAGGGAGACGGCACCGATGGTTACCGACTGTGCGAAATGCCCGCTCCGGATCTCGAAGATCTTCGATGATATGAGCGCTGAAGAGCTGCGGTTCATGCAGAAGTTCAAGGTTGGTGAAACAACGCTTGAAAAGGGCACCCCAATCCTGATGGAGGGCTCGAACAGTCCCCAGCTCTATACCGCGCTGCGCGGTATGGGCCTTCGCTACAAGCTGCTGCCAAATGGCCGACGTCAGGTGATCAATTTCGTCCTTCCCGGAGATTTCATAGGATTGCAGGCCGGTGTGATGGGCGAAGTGCGGCATTCGGTAGAGGCGACGACGTCGATGACGCTTTGTGTTTTTGATCGCTCGGAACTCTGGACATTGTTCCGCCAGCAGCCGGAGCGTGCCTATGACCTGACCTGGCTTGCTTCCGTCGAAGAGCATTTTCTTGGCGAAGTGCTGACGAGCGTTGGGCAGATGTCCGCAAGCGAACGGATCACTTGGGGCCTTCTGCGCTTTTTCGCCCGTTGCTCCGCCGTTGGGCTGACCTCTGGTGGTTCCTGTCCGTTCCCCTACCGACAGCAGGATCTCGCGGATGCGCTCGGCCTTTCTCTCGTTCACACGAACAAGACCCTCACCAAGCTCAGGGATCGCCAAATCCTGTCCTGGCGGGATGGCACCTTGCGCATTCTCGATACCGAGAAAGCCAAGGAAATTGCGATGATCGATGATGCGAAGCCCGCCGCCCGGCCGCTGATCTAGCGCGATCCTCGGCTATCGCGCATATGCAACCTGACATATGAAAATCCCGCGGGCCCGGGGCGCGCGGAATCTCGTCGAAGGAAGGGCCTGCCCACGGTCGGGCAGGCCCCTTTCGTCGTTAGACCGTCCGGGTGGACGAGCGCGGCCCGGCTACGAGCCAAATGATGAACCCAAGCACCGGCAGGATCAGAACGAGGAGCGTCCAAAGAACCTTGCGTCCCGTCGATGCAGCCGATCCGATGATCGAGACGATAGCCCAGATGTCGAGAACGAGGATGATAAGGCCGAAGAGGCCGCCAACTTCAATCATGTTAATCTCCTAAAGCTGCGAGAAATTGCGGGCTGGCGTCTGGAATGATGCGCCCGCGGTCTTTGAAGGCATTTACCCCCTAGCTACCCGATGTGGTGGCTGCCGGTGCGGCCTGGTCTTCGCGATCGGGAGCGGACCAGAACACGACGCCAATCGTGATCAACGTCACGGCGAGGGCAGCCAGCGCAATCCCCGTCAGGGCGGGTCTGTGAGAGCGTTTCTGCCGTTCAATGTTCGTATTGGGAGCGGACATTTGGTGCCTCCTTTCGCCCATTCAACGCGGCGCCGCGGGGTTGGTTCCTGCAAAAGCCGGTTTCGCAGCGACCGATTTTTCCCTGGATCGGTGGAACTTCAGGAAGCGATGGGCGTTGAGGCGGCGACCCATCGCACTGTTTTGCGGAACGTCAGAAAGGAGACGACCGATGAAACCGTTCGCTTACGTCGTTTTGGCTTGCGCGATTGCAATGCCTGCTGCTGCGAGCGACACGAAAATCGAAACCGTGGACGTGGAATTCGACGTCGAAGCGATCGAAAGCCGATCTGCGGCAGCTTTCTGGTCGGATCTCGAGGATGATTTGGAAAACGCGATCATCGAAAAGGTTGCTGATCGGATCGCCGACACCGGTGCAGAGATCGAGATCGACATCGACGAATTCGATATGTCCGAAAGCTTTCAGGCTGCTCTGGGGGCAGATTCGCTCCTCAAGGCTGAGGTGAATGTGCGCAACCGCGCCGAGCCCACCAAGAACAGCTTTTACGAACTTACCGTGACCGTCGAGGACGCGGGACGCTTCGTGCACGGCGGCGCTGGCATCGAGGTTCTGACCGTCCCGACCAGACAGGTTTACGAACTGCTGGTCGAGACATTCGCCGAAGGCGTGGTCACCCGGCTTCGCTAACCCACCCCCCCCAAACTCAACAACCGGAGAAAGAAAATGACGATACGCATACTGGCCCTTGTGGCGGCACTTGGTTTGTCCGCCTGCGCGACGGTCGAAGGCATCGGAAAAGACGTCGAAAGCGGCGGCGAAGCCATTCAAGACGCGTCAAACGAGGTTGAACGGGAACTCTGAGACACGCCGGGCTGATTGTCCCGCTATACCATCTCGAAAAAAGTTTCTCACGAAAAAGCCCCGGCGCTGCGCCGGGGCTTTTTTTTGATGTTTTCGGCGGTGCGCTTAAGCGTGCGCCTCGAGCCCTTCTGTCGTCGCGAAGAACATCGCCTGGCTGACTGCAGCGCGCACCTGCTCTTCCGAATAGGGCTTCGTGATCAGGAAGGCAGGCTCTGGCCGTTCCCCTGTCAGAAGGCGCTCGGGGAACGCCGTGATGAAGATCACGGGACGTTCGCCGAGTTTCTCGAGCAATGTGTTCACCGCATCGATCCCCGACGATTTGTCGGCAAGTTGGATGTCGGCGAGGATAAGATCCGGCACCTCCTTGTCCGCAAGGGCAACCGCACCGTCATAGGTACGCGCAACACCAGTGACGAGGTGCCCCATGCCCGAGACGATGGATTCCAGATCCATCGCAATGATTGCCTCGTCCTCGATGATCATCACATTCCCGGTAACCATATCGCCCAAGTCGCTGAAGGCCCGGTCCACGAGATGCCGGGCTTCCTCCGTGTCGGTGCCTATGATCTCCGCGATCTCGGCGACGGAGAAGGTCTCGACAGATTTCAGCAAAAGCGCCTCGCGGGTGTTTGAGGCCAGACGGCTCAGGCGCTCATGCGCACGGCTCTCAAGCCCTCCACCCCCGCTTTTGCCATCTGCCACCGGTTCACCGGTTGTCGTCCAGATCCCGTGAAACGTGCGGTAAAGGCCCACACGCACGCTCGACGCAGCCCGCGCAAGCTTCGGATCGGCGATCAGCGCCTCAAGCGTGGCAACGGCATAATTATCGCCCGATTGCTGCGATCCCGTCAGGGCCCGCGCATAACGTCGCAGAAAGGGAAGTTCCGAGCTGATCTCGGAACTCAGGTCCGTGGCGGATGTCATTAAATCACTCCCATCATTTTCTTTGGAACTTTTCGGGCTAGATAAAGTTCCATCTTCGACATGAGTTACCAAAGCCTACATCCAAACATGGTTTCGAAACGCCAGAAGTCCAACGTCCGACGTCAGATCGACGAGAATCTCAAGCGTGTCTACGACGAAGCTCTGAACGAAAAAGTGCCGGACAAGTTCTTGGCGCTCATAGCCAAGTTGAAGGAAGGGGAGGCGAAACCTGATGACGACTGATCCACGCGAAGAAATCGTGGAACATCTGTCTTCGCTTCGCGCCTTTGCCCTGTCCCTGACACGCAACTCCGCGACAGCGGACGATCTCGTTCAGGATACGATCGTCAAGGCCTGGTCGAATATCGACAAGTTCGAGGCCGGCACCAACATGCGTGCGTGGCTGTTCACGATCCTCAGGAATACTTTCTACTCGCTTCATCGCAAGCGCAGCCGTGAGGTCGCGGATGTCGATGGGGAATATGCGGCCAAACTCGCGGAGAAACCGCTTCACGATGGCCGCCTCGCCATGAATGATTTCCGCGTGGCATTCTCCCAGTTGCCGGATGAACAGCGCGAGGCGTTGCTTCTGGTCGGCGCATCGGGCTTTTCCTACGAAGAAGCCGCCGATATGTGTGGTTGCGCGGTGGGTACGATCAAAAGCCGCGCGAACCGCGGGCGCAAACGATTGGCGGAACTCATGAACCTGAACGAGGGCGAGGCGCCGGATCTTTCGGACGCCGCCACGATGTCGATCGTGGCGGGCCGCACAGCGGCGTGAAAAGAAGCTTCGCCGTTGGGAAAATGCGCAGATCGCTTTCGGCACGAATACTTTTCCTGCTTACGATTGCGCTTCTGCCGATCGGCTTGATTGCCGTGCAGCAAACCACATCCGTGGTACGCGAGGCGCAATCTCTCGTTGAACGCGATATATTGGCCAGAACATCCGCCGCAGCGGGTGCAGAACAGGCCATCATCCGCGATGCGCAGGGCGCTGCGCGTGCCCTGGGTACGGCAGCGCTGGTGATCGGCACTGATACGGCCAAGTGCACCGAACTCATGCGCGCTTTCGTCGAGGAAAGCGACGCCTACGTTTTCGCTGGCTTCGGCGGCATGGATGGCGCGATGGAATGCCTCAGCACGGGGAACCCGATAGACGTTTCGGGCCTCGACGACTGGGCCGATTTCGTGAGCGATCCTGGCCCCATGGTCACGGTGAACCGGCGGGGCCTGGGAACGGGTCAAGCCGTTCTGGTGACATCAATGCCCGTCTCCGACACCGCCGGCCGATTCGTGGGCTTCACGTCCGTTTCAATTCCCCTCACCTTAGCCGACACACTCCTTTCTCTAAAGATCGAGGGTGTCGATCTGGCCCTGACGGATCGCGATGGCACTGTCCTGTCTGCCAGCAGCGGAAGCGATCAGACCTCGATCTTCGACAGAATGCGGATCGTCCCGTCTGAACTTACCCTCGACCGCAGGGGGCAGATCCTCAGCATAGGCAACGAGGATGGTAGGCCGGTCACCGCAGCGATCGTACCCCTCATTCCCGACAGCCTCTACCTGATCGGAAAGTGGACGAACGAAAAACCAAACGGGGTGACGGGCATCGTCGGCACGGCAATCCCGATCTTTCCGGTACTCATGTGGCTGATGGGGCTCGTTGTCGCGTTCCTGGCCATCGAGCGCCTCGTCCTGCGCCATCTCCGTACGTTTCGTCGGCAGTTGTCCCGCCTTTCGATGGAGGATCAGTATCAAAGCTATGCCTTGCTCAAGGGTGCCCCGATCGAGATCGTCCAGATCGCCAACAGCTACAACGCGATGATCGACCGGATCGCTGCCGAACATGCGGAGGTAGAGAAGGCGTCTCGTGAAAAGACGCTTCTTCTGAAGGAAGTGCATCATCGCGTAAAGAACAATCTGCAGCTGATCGCTTCGATCCTGAACATGCAGCTTCGGCATCTCGAGGCACCCGAGGCACAGCGTGTTCTTCGCAGGGTACAGGATAGGGTGATGAGCCTCGCGACGATTCACAAGTCCCTTTATGTAGATGCAAATGTCGAATGGGTCCGGGCCGACCGCATTCTCTCCGAAATCATTAACAGTGTCCTGAACGTGGGGCTCCCGACTGAAAGCCATCTGGAGAGTCACACCGATCTTCAGCCAGTGGAACTCAACCCCGACCAGGCCGTGCCACTTTCCCTTCTGGTGACAGAGGCGGTGACCAACGCGATCAAATATGCCGGTGCGTCAGAGGGGCAAACGCCCGAGGTCAGCGTGGTTCTGACCGAACCGTCCGAAGAGATCGTGAACTTAACCGTGCGGAACACGCGCGGAGAGATCCGCGTGCAGTCGAGGGAGATTAATGACGCCACTGGCCTCGGATCGCGACTGATCGAGGCCTTCGTGTCGCAGCTGGATGGCGAGCTTCGCGTCGAAGACACGCCAGACGCCTACGCGCTTCACGTCTCTTTCAGGAAGCTGATTCACACGCCCCTGCTCGAAGAAGCGGCGGAGTAGGGGGCTATAGTGGACCACGATGCCTCTGGACATTCCACGAACCGGCGAGCCATTGAATCCTTCAAGCTTCTGATCACGGCATCCGAGGCCTTCCCCGCGTTCGAACGCTTGTTCTTGAACGCTGAGGTCGAAATCTGGGCTGGCTTCCGCATCTTTGATCTATCGACACGGTTGCGCAGCGAAGAGGCTCAGCAGATCGGAAAAACATGGCTTGATCTCTTTGTCCACACGCTTGAGCGTGGCGTGTCGATCACTCTTGTTCTAAGCGATTTCGATCCGGTTGTGGCGACCGAACAGCACCGCAACAGCTGGGAAAGCGCGCGCAAACTGGCCTCTGCAGGCGAAATCGCCGGGCGCGGCACCCTGACTTTCCGAGTGGCGGCGCATCCTGCGCGGGTCGGGATCCTACCGAGGCTCGTGCTTCGCGGCAAGGTGCGCGAGAAACTGAAAGAAGCCGATGCCGGGCCGATGACCCCTGGCCTCGACGGCGTCTCAGGCGGCGATATTTTCGATCTGATACCGGCCACCCATCACCAGAAACTCGCGGTTTTCGACAGAACAACGCTCTACATCGGTGGTCTCGATCTCGATGAGCGGCGCTACGACACGCCAGGCCACGAACGGCCGGCCGCTGAAACCTGGCAGGATGTCCAGGCTATCGTGACCGGCCCAGTCGTGGAAGCCGCCCAGACGCATCTGGAAACCTTCGAGGTGGTAACCGAGGCTAAGGCGGCGCCCGAGCCGCGGCACGACGGCTTCATCAGGACACTCTCGCAAAAGCGCCGGGTTGCACCTTTCCATATCTCCCCCAAGACCGTGGTGCGCGAGATCGAGGCGCTGCACCTCGAGGCGATCGGACGGTCAAGCAAGCTGATCTACCTCGAAACGCAGTTCTTGCGTCATCTGCCTATTGCCGAATGCCTAGCCGCACGGGCCGATGAAGTTCCCGGTTTGCATCTTATTGCCGTGCTCCCTGCTGCGCCCGAAGCCATCGCTTTCGATGGCGAGACGGGGAAAGACGTTCGCATGGGCGAGCATTTGCAGGCCAAGTCGGTTGCCACGATCTGTGAAGCATTCGGGGATCGCGCGCTGATCTGCGCCCCGGTCCAGCGGCGCAGGACCCGTCAAACCAGGGATCGCTCGGCATTCAATGGGGCGCCGATCGTCTACGTGCACTCCAAGGTCTCGATATTCGACGAGGTGGAGGCGACGGTTTCATCGGCCAACCTGAACGGCCGCAGCATGTGCTGGGATACCGAAGCCGGCGTGCATCTTACAGACCAGGCCCATATCAGCCATCTGCGCGAGAGGCTCTTCCGCCACTGGATGCCTGAGGTCGGTGACGGCGGAACACTCGATGCCGATAAACTGGTCTCTGCCTGGCGCGCGGCCATCCAACGCAACGCCAAAGCGGCCCCCGACCGCCGCTCTTCGTTCCTCGTGCCCTATGACGACGAGGTGGCACGCGAGTTTGGCGAAGGTGTCCCTATCGTCCCCGACGAACTGGTGTGATCCCCTGAAACGATGGAACGCGGACGAGTGCCGCGCGTTGCCCCCTCAGTACTTGGTGAAGGAGAAATCTCATGAATATGGACGAAATCAAAGGCAACTGGAAACAACTCAAAGGCGCGGCGATCGAACAGTGGGGCAAACTCACCGACGATGAACTGGACCAGGCCCAGGGGGAGCGTGAACAACTCGTCGGCCTGGTGCAGGAGAAGTACGGCAAGGCCCGCGAGGACGCGGAACGCGAGGTTGATGCCTGGCTTGCACGCCAGTAACCTATTTCAAGATAAAAGATATCAGGCGCCCGCAATCGCGGGCGCCTTTTTCATGCCTGGCTGTTGGGGCTGTCGGGGCCGTCGCTCGCAAGCGTCGATTTGCGGCTGTCCTCGGCCCGCTGCTTTCTTTCGACACGCTCCTTCGACACCACCGCGAATATCAGCACGGCCAGGAGGGGCATCAGCATCAGAACGACGATCAGCGTAGACGTATCCATGACAGGACCTCCAAAGGAAAACGGGGCCAACCGTTTGGCTGGCCCCGCGTGAAAGACGCAATCAGTCCTCGTATCTAGGCATCGCCTCTAGCTCTGCTTTCGTCTTCGTCACTTCCACACGGAAATCACCGTCGTCCGCTTCGCGCATGATATCCATCTCCGCGAGTTCGAGCAGAACCGGCTTTTCGCCAAGGCCGAGGAAGCCACCTACATCGATCACGGCACGTTCGATCTGACCACTATCGTTGACGTTCAGCTGATCGATCTCGCCGATCCATTCGCCATTCGCATCGTAAACACGCGCGCCGGTCAGATCGTCCGTCGTCAGTTCTTCGATCTTGGCCATTTCATAGCCCTCGCGTTCGACGACCCGGGCAAGTTCGCTGGTTTCCTGCGCAACTTCGTTGGCGGCGGCCTCCGTCGTGTTTTCGATCGCTGTGCCGGCGGCTTCGGCAGCTTCGGCCGCTTCGGTCGCGGCATTCTCTGCTGCAGCTTCCGCATCGGCGGCCACAGATTCAGCCGCGGCCTTCGCCTCCTCGGCTTCGGTCTTGAGTTCCGCCGCAGCCGTCTCCGCAGTCTCCTCGACGGTCTCGCCCGCGTTCTCGGCAGCCTCGGCCACCTCGGCCGTGGTCTCCTTGGCCTCCGCCTCGACATTCGCTGCGGCTGACTCAACCGCAGTCTCGGCCTCTTGCAGTTCGGCCTCAACCGTCGGGAACTCGAACTCCGGCGCCTCAGCCAGCGCTTCGGCGGCGGCCGGGACGACGATGAAGAAGTCGGTGGTGTCCTCGGTTTCCTCGTCCGACACAAGCTGCAGGGCATCCATCTTCATGGCCACCTGCCGCTCGCCGAGGCCAAGGAACCCGCCCATGTCGACGATAACCGCCTCGACGTTCCCACCGCGGCTGAGCACGATGTCGTTGATTTCGCCGATATCTTCCCATCCGTCCTGAAGGCCCATGATGCCGTCGCCTTCCACGCCGCTTTCCGCGGCGTAGACGCGCATGCCGATCAGTTCGGATGCCTGCAAGTTCTCACCGGTCATTTCGGTCAGGAACATCTGGGTCAGATCGCTGGACGCGATGGCAGGGGTGGTTGCGAACAGCGCTGCGCTGAGCGCGGTGGTCGTAAGAAACTTCGTCATATCGTACCTCCAAGGGGTTATGTGACGGTGTTGTGCCAGCGGCACGTCGTCTGCTCGGCAACGTGCAAACGCGAGCGCGGTTCCACGACTCTAGAAAAAATATTTAATGAAAACAAAAAGTTGCCGAGAGGCGGGGAGGCCCCTCGGCAACACCTGCAAGGCAGGACAGGGTGTCGTTTGAGCCGGCGGGAACAACCGGCTCTGACACTCACTGAACGCTCCTCAGATTGAAAAGGTTCCCTGGCATTTTCAGCCCCCGCTCCAGACCACACCATGCAGTGGGAACCTCATCTTCGTGTCAGACGTTGCCGGGGCATGAATATCGATCGGTTGACCGACACGCTTTTCACGCGCCTTGACGGCATCGCGACGACGATGGTCGCGTCGCTCCCGCAGCTCGTTCTCGCCGCGCTGATCATCATGGCCACTTACGCGGGCTCGAAAGGCGTGCAGTTCGTCATCCGGCGCTTTGGCTCGCGCTTGCGGTTCCGGCGGAATCTCGTTGACGTTCTTACCCTGATCGCGAAAACCGGTACGTGGCTTGCGGGGCTGCTGATCGCCATGACCATTCTGTTTCCGACGATCACACCGGGACACGCGCTGACCACCCTTGGTCTGGGCTCCGTCGCCATTGGTTTCGCTTTCAAGGACACGTTCGAGAATTTCCTCGCCGGCATCCTCATCCTGCTGAGAGAGCCCTTCCGAATAAGCGACTTCGTCGAATGTGAAGGGATCGAAGGACAGATCGAGGAAATCACCATCCGCGATACCCGTATCCGCCGAACGGACGGACAGCTTGTCGTCATGCCCAATCACGAATTGTTCCAGAATCCGGTGGTCGTGCGCACCGACCGTGACATCCGGCGTACGACGGTCATCTGCGGGGTCGCCTATGACGAAGACGTCGATGCGGCACGCGGCGTGATCCGCGACGCCGTCGTTGCCGTCGACAGCGTGCGAGACGACGTCAGAGATGTCGAGGTTTACGCCCTTGCCTTCGGCGCGTCGTCGATAGATTTCGAGATCACGTGGTGGACGGGCTCCCGTCCCTCCGACATCCGCGCCTCGCGCGATCAGGTCGTGGCGGCCGTCAAACGGGCGCTCGACGACGCCGGGATCGAAATTCCGTTCCCCTATCAGACGCTGACGTTCAAGGAACCGCTGCCTATCCTGACAGGCGGCGGGTCGGACAAGGCTGGCTGACGGAATGCCCTATCGCGCCTTCATTCTGAAAATCCTCTCAGATCTCAGGGCAAGCTACTGGTTCATCCCGACGTGCCTTGTCTTCGCGTCATGGATCCTGGCCGAACTCCTGCTCTATGTCGATCGGGGCAACGTCTCCTGGATCGATCCGCTTCTTGCTGAAATCGAAAACACGCAGATCGATGGGGCCCGTACAATCCTGTCCGTCATTGCGCAGTCGGTGATCGGCGTGACGGGCGTGATGTTTTCGGTCACCATGGTTGCCGTGTCCTTTGCCTCGGGCAATTTCGGTCCGCGCCTCATTGGAAACTTCATGCGCGATCGTGGCAATCAGTGGAGTCTCGGGATCCTGATCTCCACTTTCGTCTACGCCCTGATCATCCTCCGCAGTGTCCAAAGTCCGGCTGAAGGGGGGCCAGAAGTTTTCGTACCCCAGGCTTCGATCATCGTTGCGATGGGCCTCGCTCTCGTCTCGGTTTTCGTGATGATCTTCTTCGTCCACCACGTGCCCGAGACGATCAATGTCTCAAACATTGTCGCTGGGCTTGGGGAACGCCTCTGCGCGGCGCTCACATCGACGGCTCACGACTGTGCACCGCACGATCCCCTGCCGGTCAAGGAAACCCATGCGGTCACGCTGTCCAGTCCCGGCTATGTACAGCGTGTCGACACCGAACAGATGCAGGAAATCGCAGAGGAAAACGATCTCCGGATCGATCTCCTCATCCGACCGGGGATGTTCGTAAACGCGGCCTTTCACGTGGCGCGCGTCGCCGGCGATCTTTCTGACGACGCCGAAACCGCCCTGAAAAGCGCGATCGCACTCGGCAAGGCGAAGACCGAAGATCAGAACCTTCTCTTCATCGCCGAGCAGCAAGTCGAAATGCTGGCGCGCGCCCTTTCTCCTGGGGTCAACGATCCGCATACGGCGATCGATTGCCTTAATTGGCTCGCGGCGGGGATCGTCGCGGGTGCACGCGAGGGCGCATGTTTCGGAATTCGCCCGACCGAGCGTGTTTCTGTGCCGCCGATTGATCTGGCCGTTCTTCTAGATCAGACTTTCGGTGCCGCGCGTCCCTATGTGGATCGGGACGAGATGACGCTCAGCCACTGGCAGAAACTGCTTGATGAAATGGCGGCAAGCGGGGGCGACACACTCCGCTCGGCGATCCGCCCGCTGCGCAAGGGCTGACATCCGAACAACCTCCGGGAGCGCCGCGGGATCCGGAACAAACCGTGCCATCCGTTTGTTGATCGCCCAGCAAAGGAGATCGACGATGGACACCCACAAAGTAAACACATCCGAGCAACCGATCTCGGCCATTTCGCAACTCGCAACAGACGTCGTGGATGCGATCCGGGGCTATGAAACGATGATCGACCTGGCGGATGAGGATCTGCGCCCGGTCGTGGAAAGGCTGCACGCCCTTCACAATACCCATGCGGGACCGCTTCTTACCATGCTCGATGAACTGGGCGGCAGTCCGGACGAGGTGGGATCCGCCTTCGCAATGGTCCACCGCGCAGTGGCGAAAACGCGAAACCTGTTCGGAGCTCTCGACAGCAGCGCTGTCCGCCAGATTGTCGATGGAGAGGAGCGGCTCGTGAATTCTTACTCGAACGCCATTTCCAACTCAGGGTCGCAGCCCGAATACCGCAACATCCTTTCGGACCAGCGCGATGAGCTGCGGGCAGAGATCACGACACTGCGGACCTGACGACGGAACTTCCACCCGGGTCTCCGCGTTTGAGAAATGAGAAAACAAGGGCGGGGTTCCGGCTGGCATCGGCTGCTCCGCAACGGTCCAGGCTTCTGCCCTTTCCGCAGCGGCCGCCAGGCCGACATCAGACAGTCAAGGAGGTCCCCATGACCGCGACGCCGAAGAAAACAACGACGACTGGCAACACCGAAGGCAAGACATCCGCGCTTCCGGGCGCGCAGACCACGCCGGGTCCGAACAAGACCCCCGTGGACGCGGCCAAGCCGAACTTCAACAAGGAAGTCTCCGATCAGGTTGCCGAAGCGCAGCGCGCTGCAATCGACGAGGCCAAGGACGCCGTTGGCGCTGCCCGAAGCAACATCGAAGAGCACATGGGGCGTGCGCAGAGCAACGTTGCTAGCAGTGTCGAACAAACAGCCGACAACCTGCGGGACGCAGGCCGGTCGTTCGACCCGGGCTCTTTCGCCGACGAGGTCGCAGGTCGCCTGGCCGACAATCTGGCCGAGGCGGCCAGTGCCGTGAGACGTGCGGATCTCGGCTCCGTTCAGGACGATCTCACTGATTTCGCGCGCCGCAATCCGCTCGTCTTTTTCGGCGGCGCCGCGGTGCTCGGCTTCATGGCGGGGCGCTTCCTCAAAGCGTCCGACCGTGGCGAGGGGGATGTTGCCGACATGCCGCGCCGCAGCAACGGCTGGGGCCAGTCGTGATGAGTGACCAGGCGGATGTAAACCGGGGGTCCTCTCCGGTCAGCGATATCCTGACGCATCTGTCGAATTTGATGCGCAAGGAAGTGGCGCTGGCGCGAAGCGAGATCAGCCAGAACATCGAACGTGCCGCCATGGCGCTCGGTCTTTTGGTTGCAGCCGTTGTCATGGCTCTGACCGCGCTGAACGCGCTCGCGGGCGCCGCGATCGCGGGGCTCGCAAGTTTCGGCATCGAAGCCGGCTGGGCATCGCTTATCGTGGGGGGCGTCCTCGCCCTGATTGCCTTTCTGATGCTCGCGAAGGCCCGCCATGACCTGAAAATTTCAAGCCTCGCACCCTCGCGCACTGCCGAGAACGTGCGCCGCGATGCCGACGTGATCCGGGGGTCGCTCCATGACTGATCAGTCGCCGCAGGAAATCGAACGTGAAATTGCCGCCGAACGCTCCGCTCTCGAAACGTCGATCGAAGCGCTACAGGCGCAATTCTCCACCGAGGCGCTCGTCGAACAGGCGAGCGGGATGATCAAGACCCACGGGTCGGAAATCGCCCAGTCGGTCGCACGGACGGCGCGGGAAAACCCGGCAGCACTTGCCCTGACCGGCATCGGCCTTGTCTGGCTTCTCGCCGGAAAGTCCGAGGACAAGCCCGAACGCAACGGCAGTGTCGCCGCCTACGATACAAGAAGCCGGCCAACGGCAACCGGCTTTCGGGCCGAACCAATCCCGCCCTCTGAATTCGAAGAACGGATCGTCGCCGCCGAGGCAACCATGAAAAGCGACGCGAGACCTGACCCGGCCATTGCCGGCGGGACCGCGCATCATCTGAAGGAGACACAGTCGATGACTGACACATATTACGGAAGCCGCGCGTCGGTTGAAACCGGCGACCAGGATTTCAGAACCCGCGCCTATGCCAAGGCGGCCGACCTGCGCCGTCGCATCGACGAGGGCACGACGGACATGACCGATGCAGCACGAGAACGTGTCAGACAGGCCCGCGAGGCGGCGATCACCGCCCAGGAAGCTGTCGAACGTCATGCCCGGGGGGCCGCCCGCACAGTCCGGCGCTCAAGCCAGGACAACCCGCTTCTTTTCGGCGCGCTGACTTTCGCGGCCGGCGCCCTGCTGGCGGCCAGCCTGCCCCGCACTTCGACGGAAGACCGGGCGCTCGGAACGCACCGCGATCGCCTCTTCGACGAGGCCGACCGCGTGTTCCGCGAAGAGGCCGATCGCATGAAGGCTGCCGCAAAAACCGCGATCGACGAAGGCAAGACGGCTGCAAAAGAAGCCTATCGGGGGTAAGCTTCGGCCCCTATCAGGGAGGCCGCGCCATGGGCAAGCAACACGCAGTCATTATCGGTGCCGGCGACGGATTGTCGGCGGCACTCGCCCGTAATCTCGCGTCCGATCATGCGCTGACTTTGGCGGCACGGTCGGGAGACAAGATGCGCGCCGTGGCCGAAGAAACAAACGCCGCGACCGTTCGCCTCGACGCGACCGACGAGGCGGCGGTCGCGGCATTGTTCGATGATCTGCCAGAGGCGCCCCGCGTCGTCGTCTACAACCCGTCCGCCCGCATCCGCGGCCCGATCACCGAACTCGACGCCGAGGAGGTGCGCAAGGCCGTTGAGGTTACTGCCTTCGGGGCGTTCCTTACCGGAAAACACGCCGCACGCAGGATGCTGAAGGCAGATCCCGCCGACGACGGCACACGCGGAACGATCCTTTTTACCGGCGCCTCCGCCGGGGTGAAGGGCTTCCCGCAATCCGCGCCTTTCGCGATGGGCAAATTCGCCCAGCGGGGCCTCGCCCAAAGCATGGCGCGCGAACTTCACCCGAACGGCATTCACGTCGCCTGGATCAACATCGACGGCGCGATCCTGAACCCGGGCCGCAGCGAGCCGGACGGCAAGCCGGGCTCCATGCTCCGGCCGGAGGCGATTGCCCGCTCCTACCGCCACCTCATCGAACAGGACCGTTCGGCCTGGACCCATGAAATAGCGGTGCGGCCTTGGGTCGAGACCTTCTAGCGTTATTCCATCTGCAATGCGTCAAAATCGTGGATGATGATTTCCGACCGCGTGATCTCCAGCACGCCCTCCGCCCTCAGCTTGTCGAGTGTCTGCGTCACCCATTGCCGCGTCGCGCCCACGACAAAGGCGATCTGCTCATAGGTGATCGTCCGGTCGATGATGATCGCCTCACCTTCATGCCGCCCTTGCGCATCGGCGAAGATCACAAGGAATTGCCGCAGCCGTTCCGCCACCGATCGTGTGCCGAGCATCTGGATCAGCGCCGAATAGCATTTGCCCTTGGCAATCAGCCCGTGGATCACCGCAATCGCCACATCCGGGATCTCGCGCACGAGCTTCTGAAGGCTCATCCCCGACAGAAACACCATCTCGCAATCCTCGACGGCATCCGCCGACCAGACATGCCGCCCGCGCCCGAACACTTCGGGGCCTCCGATGAAATGCCCGGGCGTCCAGTACGCCAGTGTAATCTCCCGCCCGCTCGGGCCAACGTAATAGGTTCGCGCCCGCCCCGCCTCGATGATCCAGACGCCCGTGTGGCTGTCGCCCTGATGAAAGATGCTCTGCCCCTTCGCGAAGGTACATCGCGTGCCCATCGTGCGCACCGCCTTCTGATCCTCCCGCGAAAGGCCGGTCAGAAAACCCGAACCCTCGTTGATCTCAAGCAGGTATTCCGACAGGTAGATCGCGCCCTGCGCGTCATCCTGCAATGCCTCGTCGCGGGGGTGGATCATGGGCGCGCCTCCGCCGCGAGATAAGCGGCGATCTCTGCGATCTCTTCATCCGGGATCGACAGTGCGGTCCCGTGCATCCCCGGCATTTCAGCCGCATCGCGCCGCCCGTCGCGAAAATCCTGCATCTGCTTGATCAGGTAATCAGGCTTCTGCGCGGTCAGGAACGGCACCGTGGGGTCACCCTCAACGCTGTTGTCGTGGCAGGTGACGCAGCCCAGATCGGTGAACCGCGCCGCGCCGGGGCCCGTGTGCTCAGAGGGGTAGGAGGCCGGTGCCTCCTGACGTGCGAACCACTCTGCAACGAAAGGGATGTCCTCCGGCTGAAGCTCTGTCACGATCGCAACCATCTGGCCCCCGTCATTCGTGCGATGCCCATCCCGGAAGGCCCGAACCTGCGCCTCGATATAAGCCTGTTTCTGCCCGCCGAGATTGGGAAACTTGCCCGTATGCGAGACACCGAAAAGGCCGTGGCACAGCGCGCAGGTCTCGTAGGCTGGGTATTGCGACGGATCATAGTCCGCCTGCGCGGCCGAGGCTGCGAGAATAAGGGCAAAGGCAAGCCCTCTAGCTTCCATTGTCCCGTGCCATAACGGTTGCAGACACCGAAAGCCGCTCGCCATTGGCGAATTCCAGCGTGAGTGTCACGATGTCGCCCGCATGCAGCGCCGCTTCGGGGCGCATCAGCATGACGTGAAGGCCGCCGGGCGCGAATGTCACGCTTTGCCCCGGTGCGAGACGGATCAGATCCACGGCACTCATCGTCGCGGTCCCGTCTTTCTCTTCGCTCCGGTGAAGATGCACGACGGCATAGCCGTCGGCTGCCACCCCGATCAGTTCCCGGTCCGTCCCGCCCTCGTTCGTCAGGGTGAAATAGGCAGCATGCGCCATGGCGCCGGGCGGTGCGAGGGGGATCGTCGCATCCGCCACCGTCAGCCCGCCCGCACATGCCACCGAAGGCAGCATCAGCGCCGCAAGCACAGAGCGGATCACTGCGTCATCTCCCGGCGATATGTGATCTGAAGGCGCGCCAGGAACTCCGCTGTGATGCCCGGATCGAACGGGGGCTACAGCTTCGCCCGCAGCGTTCCGTCCGGTGCAATCACCGAAACGGCAGAGCTGTGCTGAACCTCGTAATACCCTGTATGGTCGGGCTTCATCAGCCGATAGAAGCTGTCGGTGGCCTCCACCAGCGTGTTTATCTGCTCGCGCTCGCCGGTGAAGCTTTCGAACTCGGGGTGAAAGAATTTCGCATACTCGCTGATCACCTCGGCATCCCTGTCCGGGTCGACCGAGATGAACGCCACCTTCGGCACGCTGTCGGGGCGCACCCGCATCCCTGTCTCCGAAATCGCGGCCTCGAGGTTGCCGAGCGTGAAGGGGCAGACATCGGGGCAGGACAGAAAGCCGAACATCACGATCGTCCAGTTCCCGATCAGGTCGGCTTCGGAGAAGGTTTCGCCCAGTTCGTTCGTGAAAGCGAACGGCGGGATTTCCACTGGCGCATCCAGCATGACCCCCTGCACCTGAGCCGGGGCGGGTGTGGCAAGAAGAGTGAAGAGAAGGATCGCAAGCCGTTTCATGCGTTCTGATCCTCGAACGCCTTGCGGCTTTCCGCCTTGATCGTGTCGAGGCAGAACTGCCGTGCCTTGATGTACTCGGGGGTGGAGGCCATGTCGGTCGTCCGCGGGCGCGGCAAAGTAATCGTCACATCCTCGATGATGCGCCCCGGTGCCGCGCTCATGATCAGCACGCGGTCGGCCAGAAACACCGCCTCGTCCACGTCGTGGGTCACGAAAACCACCGTCGTGCCGAACTGTCGCCATATGTCGAGAAGGCTTTCCTGCATCATCAACCGGGTCTGCGCGTCAAGCGCGCCGAAAGGCTCGTTCATCAGAAGAACAGACGGGTAATTCGCTAGCGCCCGCGCGATCCCGACCCGCTGCTGCATGCCGCCTGACAGTTCGGCGGGATAGCGGTTATCCGGCCCAAACCACTCCACCGCAATCGCAAGCATCGCCCGGCGCTTCTCGACCGTACCCGGCGTCCAGTTCGCAGACTTCTCATGAACGCGGAAGAACGTCTCCACGGCCTCGCCTATACTTGGATACCCTGACCCTGCTTCATCGGCCGTTAGGGCGGCTGAGAGCGCCCTAACGGCTCCTGTGAAGTCGTACGTCTCCAGACCCTCGGAATGCTGCAAGATCGCCTTGTATGCGCCGATCCGGGCCTTCCTGATCTCGTCCAGAACCCTCGGAATGTGGTCGCGGTACTGCTCCCGGGGCAGACCTGTCGCCGCGAAGAAGGCATCCAGTTCCGACCTGGCATGATCCGACCCGACCAGATGCCAGAACTCAGAGTTCCCGTCTTCCAGCATCGCAAGTGACGTGGAGTAGCTTTGCCGCTGGCTTTCGATCAGAGGGCCTCCGGCGTCGATCCGCCGCTTGCCGTCCTCCAATTGCGCCCGGAAGTAATCCCGGACTTTCGATCTTAGTTCCGCGTGATCCATTCCTGCTCGCGATACGATTTTCTCTGCCTCAACGCCGCAAACTGCAAGATGTCGCGCGAGCATGCCAGCCTCTCTGGGGCATCGCGTATGAAGTGAGATGCGAATGCTTCTGCGGGGCTTTTTCGGGTCTGTGTTCGGTATCGGCCAACGGAAGTAAAATACGCCGTGCCGTGAGGTACTCAGGTAGCTAGGAAGTTGCATCGTGTGTCACACCTGTGTGTCACACCGCTCTAATGTTTAGCTAACCTACTGACCTGTAAGGTGATGGTGGAGCCAAGGGGAGTCGAACCCCTGACCTCTTGCATGCCATGCAAGCGCTCTCCCAACTGAGCTATGGCCCCTTACCGGGCGGAGGCAACCGCCTCCGCCCGCAGGTCTCTATGGCAGTGGCCGCGCCGTTTCAAGCGAAATCCGCCTGACCGGCCCCGGCCTCAGTCGTCGTCGTCCGACGCGACATCCGCGATATCGTCGAGCGAGACATCGTCGTCATCGTCATCGTCATCGAGAACGTCATCGCCGAGATCGACATCATTGCCGTCATCGTCGTCGTCGTCGAGAACGACATCATCGTCGTCGATCAGCTCGTCTTCCTTGGAATCGGCGTCAGCCTTGTCGGCGACCATCACGCGGGTCGTCTTGCCGGTATCGAGCGTGACCACCTCGCCCGTATAGGGGCTGACGATCGGGTCTTTGTTGAGGTCGTAGAAGCGCTTGCCGGTGGTCGGGCAAACCCGCTTCGTGCCCCACTCTTCCTTGGGCATGTGCCGTCCTTCTTTTCTGATGTCTGGCGAATTGGTCGTGTCCCCTGCCACAAGCCGGGCGGGGTGTCAAAACCTTTCCGTGGGAGGGCGTGACGGGTTATGGTCGGACGAGGCAGGAAGCAGGGGCCGGACGGGGCATGTCGCATGAAATTCTGACACTCGAAGGGGCGGAGCCGATCGAGGTTCTCGTGCGCCGGTCGGCGCAGGCGCGGCGTCTTTCACTGCGCGTGTCGAGCCTCGATGGCCGGGTTACGCTGACGGTGCCGCGCCGCGCGCGGATGAGCGAGGCGCGCGCCTTCGTGGAAAGCCGGCGGCCCTGGATCGAAGGGGCTCGGGGCCGCTCTCCCGGCCTTGTCACGGTCGCCGACGGGGTGGTGCTTCCGGTGCTTGGCGAGCCCGTCACGGTGGTCGCAGGGCCCGGCCGGCGGGCGACGCTGGACGGCGCGCGGCTTGTCGTGCCGGCGCGCGCGCCGGCCAGCTCCGCCCTCGGCGTTCTGAAGGCCGAAGCCAGGGACAGGCTCGCCCGGGCATCCGACCGGTATGCAGGTGCGCTCGGGCTTGAATACAGCGCGCTGGCGCTCCGCGACACCAGATCTCGCTGGGGGTCCTGCACGGCCGAAGGGCGGCTCATGTATTCTTGGCGTCTCGTGATGGCGCCGCCCGAGGTGCTCGATTACGTGGCCGCGCACGAGGTCGCGCATCTGCGGCATATGGATCATTCGCCCGCCTTCTGGTCGGTCGTGGCCGGGCTCTGTCCGGACTGGAAGGCTCATCGTAGCTGGCTGCGGCACCATGGGTCCGGGCTTCACCGCTACCGCTTCGAGGATTGACGGGCAGCGGGCAGAGGGGACACTCTGCGACCCATGCTTATCCAGTCCGGCCGCCCCATCGATGGACAGACCGCCGCCCATGAGCGGGTGTACCGGTCATTGCGCGCACGCATCATGCATGGCGAAATCGCCCCCGGCGCGGCGCTGACGCTCCGGGGCATCGGGGCGGAATTCGAGGTGTCGATGACGCC
Organism: Ovoidimarina sediminis; assembly: GCF_032586175.1. Classification (NCBI taxonomy): domain Bacteria; kingdom Pseudomonadati; phylum Pseudomonadota; class Alphaproteobacteria; order Rhodobacterales; family Roseobacteraceae; genus Ovoidimarina; species Ovoidimarina sediminis. Next base: position 71,040 of record NZ_JAWHTE010000012.1, on the reverse strand, counting down.
TGCGCGCGAGGCTGTGCGGCGGCTCGTGGCGGAAGGGGCGCTGACGCTCTCGAGCTCGGGCAGGGTGGCGACGCCGGAGTTGCAGAATGACCGGATCGAGGAACTTGCCGCGCTGCGTGCGCTGATCGAAACCGAACTCGCCAGCCGGGCCTTGCCGCGGGCACATATGGCGCTGATCGAGCGGCTCGAGGCGATCAATGCAACGATCGCCGATTCGGTCGTGCGGGGCGATGCGGTGGGCTACATCCGCCGGAACCTGGAATTCCACCGCGCCCTTTACCTGCGCGCCCAGGCGCCCGCGATGCTCGCCATGGCAGAGACGGTCTGGCTTCAGCTCGGGCCGACGATGCGCAAGCTCTATGGGCGGCTGAGGCGGACGGAAGTGCCACCGAACCATAAGCTTATCGTCGCGGCCCTCCGCGCCGGCGACGAACCGGGATTGCGGCTCGCGGTACGCTCCGATGTGACCCAGGGGCTCAGAATGCTGGTTGCGGAGGAGGGGGCCAGCCCCCTCTGACGGGCTCGCGCCCGCCATTCACCCCCGGAGTATTTCGGCCAAAATGAAGATCCGATGCTTCATTTTGGCCGAAATACTCCGGGGTGTGGGGCAGAGCCCCACATCGGTCGCCGCCGTCAGGCGGCGAAAGCCCTGTCAGCTGTGGATCGGGCCGTCGCCGCAGGCCAGGGCGGCCTCGCGTACCGCTTCCGAATAGGTCGGGTGCGCGTGGCAGGTGCGGGCCAGATCCTCGGCCGCCGCGCCGAATTCCATCGCGACGCAGACCTCGTGGATCAGATCGCCCACCATCGGCCCGATCATGTGGGCGCCGAGAATGCGGTCGGTTTCCGCATCCGCCAGGATCTTCACAAAGCCATCGCCCGCGAAATTCGCTTTCGCGCGCCCGTTCCCCATGAACATGAACTTGCCCGCCTTGTAGGCGCGGCCGTCGTCTTTCAGCTGTTCCTCGGTCTTTCCGACGCTCGCCACCTCGGGGTGCGTGTAGATCACACCGGGTATCACGTCATAGTTAACATGTCCTTGCTGCCCCGCGAGGGTCTCGGCGACCCCCATCCCTTCGTCTTCGGCCTTGTGGGCGAGCATCGGCCCCGCGATGCAGTCGCCGATGGCGTAGATCCCGTCGACGGAAGTCTTCCAATGCGCGTCGGTCTTCACCATTCCGCGCTCCGTCACCTCGACGCCGAGCGCTTCGAGCCCCAGCCCGTGCGTATAGGGCCGCCGCCCCGTCGCAACGAGGACGGTATCGGCGTCAAGCATGTGCTCGCTGTCGTCCTTCCGAAGCTTGTAGGTGACTTTCGCCTTGGTTTTCAGGGCTTCAACCCCTTGCACGGCCGCGCCGAGGATGAAGGTCATACCCTGTTTTTTCAGGATCCGCTGGAAGGTTTTCTGCACCTCGGCGTCCATGCCCGGCGTGATGTGATCGAGGAATTCAACCACCGTCACCTCTGCGCCGAGGCGGCTGTAGACCGAGCCCATCTCGAGCCCGATGACGCCCGCGCCGATCACCACGAGTTTCTTTGGGATCTTGCCGAGTTCGAGGGCGCCGGTGGAGGTGACGACGGTTTTTTCGTCGATGTCGACGCCGGGGAGGGTGGAGGATTCCGAACCCGTTGCGATCACGATGTTCTTCGTGTCATGGACCTCGTCGCCGACCTTCACCTTGCCTGCTTCGGGGATCGATCCCCAGCCCTTCAGCCAGTCGATCTTGTTCTTCTTGAACAGGAATTCGATGCCCTTCGTGTTCTGGCCGATCACGTCGGACTTATAGGCCAGCATCTTCTCCCAATCGACCTTCGGTTTGGCGCCCATGAGCCCCATTTTCTCAAAGTTTTCATGGGTTTCGTGCAGCTGATGGGTGGCGTGCAAGAGGGCCTTCGACGGGATGCAGCCCACGTTCAGGCAGGTGCCGCCCAGGGTCTCGCGGCCTTCGACGCAGGCGGTCTTCAGGCCCAGCTGCGCGCAGCGGATCGCGCAGACATAACCCCCCGGCCCCGAACCGATTACGATGACGTCATAGCTGGCCATTAAGACCTCCTTAAGATTGATTACCTGCCATTTTCGGGGCGCACAGGGCGTACACAGCGCGTACACAACCCGTACACAGATGCCGGCGTACGGTGCCCCCTTACGAACCGTGCGGCGCGTTCGGACATTCTTAGAGCGCCAGGAAGTAGAGGATGAGGGTCGCAAGGAATGCGACGAACCAGACGAGGGTGCGAACCCCGCGGATGCCGAACATGTAGGCCGGCACATAGATCAGGCGGCAGATGAGAAAGACCTGCGCGGCCAGAAGGCTTGCCCCGGAACTTTGATCGCGCAGCGCGATCACGATCACCGGCGGGGCGAAGAGCGCCATGGCGGTGACCGAGTTGTTGATCGCCCGGTCGAGACGGCCAAGCATACCCTCGAGCGTGCGGCCCTCGTCACGTGACGAGAGGAGATAACCCATATCGACCGTGGCCATCATCCCAGTCACCTTCGCGCCGAGAACGAGCGCGGTGTAAAGGCCGTAGACGAGAAGAATCGTCAGTTCCGATCCAAGCATCACGTGGGCTCCTTCATGGTTCTGCCGGACAGAAACATGCCCGTCCGGTGGATGTCCATGTCGTCTTATATGTTTTCGTCACGGCAGGCGGGTGCATCGGTCAGGCCTCGCAGATCACGGGGGCGGCCAGGAGGGTGTCGGCATATTGCGCGCCCTGTTTGCGGGTTGCCTCTTCGATCACGGCGCGGGGGGCGTTCGCCCAGCGGCAATCGGGATCGCGGGCGATTTCCGCCTTGGCGAGGCGGATGCGCTGATCGAGCGTGCGGGGTTCGCGCGGGTCGAAGGTGAAGAGGTGGAAGCGCGCGCCCTCGTGGAACTGGGTGGAGCCGAAGTGGCGGACGGCGACATCGCCGGGCATGGGGGCGCAGGCGGACACTATCGAGAGTGTTGCCGCAACGGCCATGCAGTGCCCCGGCCCGAATAGCGGCGCAGCCGCCGGGCGAGCGCCTGCCCGTCCCGGCGGGCTGGCGCTTTGGTGCTGTTCCGCTCGGAACGGCCGGTCGGCGGGCTTGTGAGATAAATCGCCTTCGCTCGAGCCCTGGAGCGCCATCCCACGGGCAGGCGCCCGCCCGGCTTTCGTCAGTGGTCTCACCCTACAAATCCATCAACAGCCGCCGAGGATCCTCCAGCGCCTCCTTCACCCGGACGAGGAAGGTCACCGCCCCCTTACCATCCACGATCCGGTGGTCGTAGCTCAGCGCCAGGTACATCATCGGGCGGATCACGATTTCGCCGTTCACGACCATCGGCCGCTCCTGGATCTTGTGCATACCGAGGATGCCCGATTGCGGCGGGTTCAGGATCGGCGAGGACATGAGCGAGCCATAGACGCCGCCGTTCGAGATGGTGAAGGTGCCGCCCTGCATTTCGGCCATGGACAGCTTGCCGTCGCGGGCGCGGCGACCCTTTTCGGCGATGGCCTTCTCGATCGCGGCGAAGGACATCTGGTCGGCGTCGCGGATCACCGGGACGACGAGGCCGGTGGGCGTGCCGGCGGCGATGCCCATGTGGACGAAGTTCTTGTAGACGATATCGGTGCCGTCGATTTCGGCGTTGACCTCGGGCACCTCCTTCAGCGCGTGGCAGCAGGCCTTGGTGAAGAAGGACATGAAGCCGAGGCGCACGCCGTGCTTTTTCTCGAAGAGATCCTTGTATTCGTTGCGGAGCGCCATGACGGCGGACATGTCGACCTCGTTATAGGTCGTGAGCATGGCCGCCGTGTTCTGCGCGTCCTTCAGGCGGCGCGCGATTGTCTGGCGGAGGCGGGTCATCTTGACCCGCTCCTCGCGGGCCTCGTCCTCTGCCGCGACCGGGGAGCGGGGCACGGAGACGGGTTCGGGCGCCGGGGCCCTGGCCGCGGCGGCGCCGGCGGCGATCGCCTTCTGCACATCCTCTTTCATGATCCGGCCGTCCTTGCCGGTGCCCGTCACCTGATCGGGGGAGAGGCCCTTTTCGGCCATCATCTTCTTGGCCGAAGGGGCGTCTTCGGTGTCTTTTCCATCGCGCTGCGCCTCGTGATGTTCGACGGGGCCGTCGGAGGAGGGTGCGGCGGCCGGGGCCGCGGCAGCTGCGCCCGCGCCAGTCGTCATCTGGGCGAGCGTGCCGCCCGCTTCGACGGTTTCGCCCTCGCCCTTCAGGATTTTCGTCAGGGTGCCGGCGGCAGGTGCGGGAACCTCGACCGAGACCTTATCGGTTTCGAGCTCGCAGAGCATTTCGTCGGCGGCGACGCTGTCGCCTTCCTTCTTGAACCAGGTGGCGACGGTGGCCTCGGTGACGCTTTCGCCCAGCGTGGGGACGGGAACGTCGATGGTGTCGCCGCCGCCGCCCGCATCGCTTTTCGCAGAGGGTTTTTGTTCTTCGTGGTGTTCTTTCGGCCCGTCATCCGCGGGTTTTGCGCCGCCTTCGGAGATATTCGCCAGAAGCGCGTCGACGCCGACGGTCGCGCCTTCTTCGGCGACGATTTCCGACAGGGTTCCGGCGGCGGGCGAGGGCACTTCGACCGTCACCTTGTCGGTTTCCAGCTCGCAGAGCATTTCGTCGACGGCCACGGTGTCGCCCGGCTTCTTGAACCAGGTGGCGACGGTGGCCTCGGTGACGCTTTCCCCCAGCGTCGGCACGCGGACTTCGGTGCTCATTTTCTATTTCCCTTCGATGGTCAGCGCGTCGTCGACGAGCTGGGCTTGCTGTTTCTTGTGAGCGGAGGCGAGGCCGGTGGCGGGCGATGCCGCCGCGGCCCGGCCGATATAGACAGGCCGGGTGACCCGGGCGCCGATGCGGGTGAGAACCCATTCGATGTTGGGTTCCATGAATGTCCAGCCGCCCTGGTTCTTCGGCTCTTCCTGGCACCAGATGAAATCGGCGTTCTTGAAGCGTTCAAGCTCCTTCACCATAGAGAGGGCCGGGAACGGGTAGAACTGTTCGACGCGCAGGAGGTAGATGTCGTCGGTCCCGCGTTCGTCGCGTTCCTCGAGCAGGTCGAAGTAGACCTTGCCGGAGCACATCACGACGCGGCGGATCTTGTCGTCTGCGACAAGCTTGGTGTCGGAATTGCCCTGCTGGGCATCGTCCCAGAGGACGCGGTGGAAGCTTGAGCCGCTGGTGAACTCTTCGGCTTTCGAGACCGCGAGCTTGTGGCGGAGCAGGGACTTCGGCGTCATCAGGACGAGCGGTTTGCGGTAGTCGCGGTGCAGCTGGCGCCGCAGGATGTGGAAGTAGTTCGCCGGTGTCGTGCAGTTGGCGACGATCCAGTTGTCTTCCGCGCACATCTGCAGGAAGCGTTCGAGGCGGGCGGAGGAGTGTTCCGGCCCCTGGCCTTCGAAGCCGTGGGGCAGAAGCATCACGAGGCCCGACATGCGGAGCCACTTGCGTTCGCCCGAAGAGATGAACTGATCGAACATGATCTGGGCGCCGTTGGCGAAATCGCCGAACTGGGCCTCCCACAGCACCAGCGCGTTGGGTTCGGCGAGCGAGTAGCCGTATTCGAAGCCGAGGACGGCGTATTCCGAAAGCATCGAGTCGATGACTTCGTAGCGCGCCTGGCCCTGCCTGACGTTGTTGAGGGGGTAGTAGCGTTCCTCGGTTTCCTGGTTCACGAGGCCCGAATGGCGCTGCGAGAAGGTGCCGCGGGTGGAATCCTGGCCTGCGAGGCGGACGGGATAGCCCTCGGTCAGGAGAGAACCGAAGGCGAGCGCCTCGGCCGTGGCCCAGTCGAAGCCCTCGCCCGTATCGAACATGGCCTTCTTCGTTTCGAGAAGCCGTTCGACCGTCTTGTGGAGCGGGAAGCCGCCCGGCACGCGGGTGAGCGCCTTGCCGATCTCGGCCATCGTCTTTTTCGAGATTGCCGTCTTGCCGCGCTGGTACTTCTCGCCCTCCCGGTCGAGATGCGACCAGCGGCCGTCGAGCCAGTCGGCCTTGTTCGGCATGTAGGATTTGCCGGCCTCGAACTCTTCGTTGAGCCGGACCTGGAAGGCGGCCTTCATATCCTCGATTTCGCCTTCGGGGATCAGGCCTTCGCGCACGAGCCGTTCGGTATAGAGCGAGAGCGTCGTTTTGTGCCTCTTGATCTTCTTGTACATCAGCGGGTTCGTGAACATGGGCTCGTCGCCCTCGTTATGGCCGAACCGGCGGTAGCAGATGATGTCGATCACCACGTCTTTCTGGAACTTCTGGCGGAATTCGGTGGCGACCTTGGCGGCATGCACCACGGCCTCGGGATCGTCGCCGTTCACGTGGAAGATCGGAGCTTCCACGATCAGCGCGATATCGGTGGGGTAGGGCGAGGAGCGCGAGAAGTGGGGTGCGGTGGTGAAGCCGATCTGGTTGTTGACGACGAGGTGGATCGTGCCGCCCGTCTTGTGGCCGCGGATGCCCGACATCTGGAAACATTCCGCCACGACGCCCTGGCCCGCGAAGGCCGCGTCGCCGTGCAGCAGGATCGGGATCACGGTGGTGCGTTCGGGATCGTTGTTCTGATCCTGCTTGGCGCGCGCCTTGCCGATCACCACCGGGTTCACCGCCTCGAGATGCGAGGGGTTGGCGGTGAGCGAGAGGTGCACGGAATTGCCGTCGAATTCCCGGTCGGCCGAGGCGCCGAGGTGGTATTTCACGTCACCTGAACCATCGACATCCTCGGGCTTGAAGCTGCCGCCCTGGAATTCGTTGAAAATCGCCTTGTAGGGCTTGCCCATGACATTGGCGAGGACCGACAGCCGGCCCCGGTGAGGCATGCCGATCACGATATCCCTGACGCCCAGGGCGCCGCCCCGCTTGATGATCTGTTCCATCGCGGGCACCAGCGCCTCGCCGCCATCGAGGCCGAAGCGTTTCGTGCCCATGTATTTGACATGGAGGAATTTTTCGAAGCCTTCCGCCTCGACCAGCTTGTTCAGGATCGCGCGCCGGCCTTCGCGGGTGAAGGTGACTTCCTTGCCGTAGCCCTCGATCCGTTCCTTGAGCCAGGCGGCCTCCTGCGGGTTCGAGATGTGCATGTATTGCAGCGCGAAGGTGCCGCAATAGGTGCGCTTCACGATGGCGAGGATCTCGCGCATCGAGGCCATTTCGAGACCGAGCACGTTGTCGATGAAAATGGGCCGGTCCATGTCGGCCTCGGTGAAGCCGTAGGATTTGGGGTCGAGTTCTGGGTGGGGGGTTGTCTCGCGCATGCCGAGCGGGTCGAGATCGGCAACGAGGTGGCCCCGGATCCGGTAGGCGCGGATGATCATGAGGGCGCGGATACTGTCGAGCACGGCGCGCTTGATCTGGTCGTCGGTAACGGTGACGCCTTTTTCGGCGGCCTTGTCCTTCAGCTTGGCGATCGCGGTTTCTTCCGCCGCCGGGCCGAGATCGCCCCACTGGCCGTCGAGCGCGGCGGTGAGTTCGTCATCGGGCTGAGGCGGCCAGTCGCGGCGTGCCCAGCTGGGCCCCGCGGCCTCGCGCTTGGCGTCGACTTCCGAGTCGCCCAGCTGGCGGAAGAACTGCTGCCACGCCTCGTCGACCGCATTGGGGTCGGTCGCGAAGCGGGCGTAAAGCTGTTCGATGTATTCCGCGTTATGCCCTTGCAGGAAGGACGAGGCGTGGAACTGGTCGTTGGGGGTTTGATCGGTCATTGGGTTACCTCCCGGAAAATCGTTTCGCCGAGGCCCCGGCTCAGGGCCGGGGCGGCGGGGGCTGTCGGTTCAGGCAAGCGCCCGTAGGCCGGGCATTTGCCCGGCATTTCTGATCGTGCCGGTTTGAAGCCCGGCCTACGGGGGTGGGTTTCCTCATCCGATTGCCTCAAGCACGGCCTCGCCGAGCCCCGCGGGGCTGTCGGCGACGACGATGCCGGCGGATTTCATCGCTTCGATTTTCGATTCCGCGTCGCCCTTGCCGCCCGCGACGATCGCACCCGCGTGGCCCATGCGGCGGCCCGGGGGCGCGGTGCGGCCGGCGATGAAGCCCGCCGTGGGCTTCCAGCGGCCCTTCTTCTTTTCGTCGGCGAGGAACTGGGCGGCGTCTTCCTCCGCCTGACCGCCGATTTCGCCGATCATGATGATCGACTGCGTTTCATCGTCGGCGAGGAACCATTCGAGGACGTCGATATGCTCCGTTCCCTTGATCGGGTCGCCGCCGATGCCGACGCAGGTCGACTGGCCGAGGCCCACGTCGGTCGTCTGCTTCACCGCCTCGTAGGTGAGCGTGCCCGAGCGGGAGACGACGCCCACGGAGCCGCGCTTGTGGATGTGGCCCGGCATGATGCCGATCTTGCAGGCGTCGGGGGTGATGATGCCGGGGCAGTTCGGGCCGATCAGGATCGACGAAGACCCTTCGAGCGCGCGCTTGACCTTCATCATGTCGAGGACCGGGATGCCTTCGGTGATGCAGCAGATGAGCGGGATCTCGGCGTCGATCGCCTCGAGGATCGAATCCGCCGCGAAGGGGGGCGGGACGTAGATGACGGAGGCGTTGGCGCCGGTCGCGGCCACCGCCTCGTGGCAGGAGTTGAAGACCGGCAGGTCGAGATGGGTCTGCCCGCCTTTGCCGGGCGTCACGCCGCCCACCATCTTGGTGCCGTAAGCGATGGCCTGTTCGGAGTGGAAGGTGCCTTGCGAGCCGGTGAAGCCCTGGCAGATCACCTTGGTGTTTTCGTCGACGAGTACAGCCATGATATGGTCCTTACTTTCCTATCCGGGGAAGCTCATGGACACCTCTACGGTGCCCGGGGCTTCGTATCTGTGGCGGGTTATGGTTGAGACGCTTACGATCAGCGGCAGGCCGTTTCCCTGCCGCAGGGTCCATCGATGCAGGCCCGTTGTCTGCGCATAGGGGAACTGCGCGAATATGGTCTGGGCGACGAGCGCCGCGAACGGCACTTCCCGCATATGGGTGGTGGTGACGGTGCAGAGGCCTGCAGGGGCGCCGATATTCGGCACCTCGGCCTTGGCGGTGTCGGCGGGCGCGTCGAAGTAGTGGCTGGTGCCCAGCCTGACGCCGAAGTCGTTCACGCCCCGGTCCATGCCGCGATAGACGAAGCCGGCTTGCTGGAACAGCGCTTCGGGCGGGATGCCGGAGAGCATCGCGGTGATGCAGGTTCGCGTGGCGAGGGACACGTTGGCGCGCACGGCGTCGTCGAAGCTCTGCCCGTGGGCGGGCAGGGCGGCGAGGAGGATCAGAAGCGCGGCGCGGAGCATGGGGGATCAGTTCAGCCTGATGATGATGGCGGAGGTGCCGTCGTTCACGCATTCGCCGGAATTGCCGGCCTGGGCGTAACTGACGGTGATGACGGGGCGGGTGGACCAGACGGTGAAGCCTTCGCAGGGCAGGCGCGGGGCGTTCGCCTGCGAAGAGGGCTGGCCGGGCTGGACGCCGTTCGGAAAGAGGTACTCGCCGACCGCGAGGCCGATCGCCTCGGCCGTGGCGATGGGAAGCCGTTGCGACTGGAAGGTGCAGTAGCCCGGCGCGATGACGCCGAAGAGTTCGGGGGCCTGGATGTCGTAGCTGCCCTGATCGAGGCCCGGTGTCACGGTGAAGCCCGCCGCCTGGAGTGCGCCGGGCAGGGCCGCGTCCTGGTGCTGATGGCGAAGGCAGATCTCGGTCGCGAGCATCATGTTGGCGGTGGCCGCGTCTTGCGGCGTTTGCGCCGTGGCAGGGGCGGCGAGAAAGGTGGCGAGGAGGAGGAGTGTCTGGCGCATGTCAGTTCCCCGCTTCGATGTAGTTGAGGGAGACGAGTTCGAGCCCGTCGCCCTGGGACCCGGCCCAGACGAAGACCTGGCGTCCCGCAAGCGGTGTCTGAACCCCGAGGATGTGTGTCGCGAAGGCCGGGTCGATCAGGTGGAGCTGGCTGGCCGGCACGCCGTCGGGCATCAGCCCGCCAGCGACGAAAGTGTCGGGCAGCGCCTCGAACACCTTGCGCGCCTCGGCGGAGACGAGATTGGCCGGGATGCCGGGGCCCTCGTTCGACTCGTGCATGCTGTGCATTTCCGCCGCCTCGGCATGCTGGCCGAAGCTTCGGGGAAAGCCCCAGAGGCCGCTTGCCTCGCAGAGGACGGCGAGCCGCCCCGGAAGCCCCAGAAGCTCGACCCGGAAGGACACGCCGTTTTCCACCCGGAAGGCGACGACCACCTGGCCGTCGGGGCTGGTGGAGACGAGCTGTTCGCCCATCGGCCCGGTGGCGGGATGGGTGTTGAGATAGCCCTGCGGATCGCTGAGCGCGGTACCGCAATAGGTGCTGAAGGTGCGCCAGTGGGCGGCCACCGCCGTTGGCAGATCGGGCGTCTGGGCGGCGGCGGGCAGGCCGAGGCCGGGGAGAAGGAGGGCGAGCGCGGCACGCCTCATGGCTGCCCCCCCTCGGACGAGACGTAGAAGCTGACCGCGCCGTATTCGGCCTGGGCCGTGGCGATGGCATCGAGATCGGGCCAGAGCCCGGTCATGTGAAAGACGTACCAGTCGCCGGAATGGAACGCCTCGGGGCTTTCGCCCGGATCCCACATCGGTGTGACGATGGGGATGCGTCCGCCGATCACTTCCGCCGCCGTACGTTGCAGGATCGGATAGAGGATATCGGCCACTTCCGGCGCTTCGGGAAAGTCCGGCAGGGTGGCATGGATCGCGCAGGTGCGGCGGGTGCGGTCGCTGAGCGTGGTGAGTTCGACGTAATCGGTGACGCCTTCGGACTGGGCGGTGTGGACGAGAAGGTATTTCCCGTCCGGCGAGCGGTAGAGCACATCCTCGCCCGCCGGGCCCGGCAGGGTGAGGGAGGCGATGTAGGTTTCGGGATCGATGAGGGCGGCGGGGCAGACGGAGGCGAAGCGGTCGAAGGCCGCGCGGATGGAGGGGCCGGGGTCGGCCAGGGCCGGGGTGGCCAGGGCAAGGGCCGCGAGGGCGAGGATATGGCGGGCGCGGTCAGCCATCGGCATGGGTTCGGGATACGGTGATCATCCAGTGCCCTTCGGGCAGGCGGACCGCGCGGAAGCCCGTGACATGGCTGGCGGCGGCCCAGATATCGGCGCGCACTGCCTCGTTTTGCGTGCTGTCATGGGGGGCGGAGCCCATGCGGGCGCGGAAATCGGCGCGCATCCGGTCCGGCGCCTCGGCGAAGAGGCGCACGAAGCAGAGAGACTTCTGGCGCTTTCTCATCAGGCCGCGCCGTTCGGTCGCCGTGGAGGCAAGGATCGCTCCGCCGCCGATCTCCATGAAGAAATTCTGCGCGCGTGCGGCGTTGATGAGATCGGTCTCGAACAGGTTGCGGAGGTCGGGCGAAGCCGTCTTCCAGCCCGCGGCAGCCAGAGCGGTGGCGGCCGCGTTCTGGGAAAGATTGCGGGCGCAGACCGATTGGAACGTGTCGAGGGCCGTGGGGGCGGGTTGGGCGGTGGCGGGCGTGGCCGCGACGAGCGCCATAAGGGCGAGGCCAGCCGCCGTGGACCCGGATTGCGATATGTTTGCCACGTCCTTCATCACCGTCGGATGATCACCTGTGCGGCGCCGTGTTCAGTGTACATGTGCGCCCAGACCGGCAGCGTGGACATGTCGGTGCGGGCGCGCACTGTTTCCGGGGTGGGGGAATTGATCACCGGGCCGCAGAACCCGAGGAACCGCCCCCAGAGGGTGCTTACCTCTGTGGTGAGGCCGCTCGCCGCTGCGGGACCCAGAGCGAGCAGCGTCAGAGCAGCCGATGTGCCTGCGAGGAGGAAGGCCCGGCGCATGGATCAGCCTTTGACCGCCGCCACGATCTTTTCCGCGCCGTCCTTCAGGTCGTCGGCGGCGATGACGTTGAGGCCGGAATTGCGGATGATTTCCTTGCCCTCTTCGACATTCGTGCCTTCGAGGCGGACGACGAGGGGCACTTCGAGGCCCACTTCCTTCACCGCCGCCACCACGCCTTCGGCGATGATGTCGCAGCGCATGATGCCGCCGAAGATGTTGACGAGGATGCCTTTGACGTTCGGGTCGGAGGTGATGATCTTGAAGGCCTCGGTCACCTTTTCCTTCGTTGCGCCGCCGCCCACGTCGAGGAAGTTCGCGGGTTCAGAGCCGTAGAGCTTGATGATGTCCATCGTGGCCATGGCGAGGCCCGCGCCGTTCACCATGCAGCCGATTTCGCCATCGAGCGCGATGTAGTTGAGATCGTATTTCGAGGCGGCGAGTTCCTTGGGGTCTTCCTCGGTTTCGTCGCGGAGCGCCGCGATCTCCTGGTGGCGGTAGACCGCGTTGCCGTCGAAGCCCATCTTGGCGTCAAGGCATTTCAGATCGCCCTTGTCCGTGACGATGAGGGGGTTGATCTCCAGCATCTCCATGTCTTTTTCGGTGAAGAGCTTGTAGAGCGTGCCCATCAGCGCCACGCATTGCTTGACCTGCGGGCCTTCGAGGCCGAGCGAGAAGGCGATGCGGCGGCCGTGGAACGGCTGGTAACCCGTGGCGGGATCGACGGAGAAGGACAGGATCTTGTCGGGGGTCTTTTCGGCCACCTCCTCGATATCCATGCCGCCTTCGGTGGAGGCGACGTAGGAAACGCGGCTGTTCTGACGATCGACGAGAAGGGCGAGGTAAAGCTCGCGGTCGATGCCCGAGCCGTCCTCGATATAGACGCGGCCGACCTGCTTGCCCGAGGGGCCGGTTTGCTTGGTGACGAGCGTGCGACCGAGCATCTTCTTGGCCTCGGACGCGGCCTCTTCCACGGACCTGGCGATGCGGACGCCGCCCTTGTCGCCCGCGTCGGCCTCCTTGAACGTGCCCTTGCCGCGGCCGCCGGCGTGGATCTGGGCCTTCACGACCCACATGGGCCCGTCGAGTTCGCCCGCCGCCGTCTTGGCGTCTTCGGCCCGGAGGACGACGCGACCATCGGAGACCGGTGCACCGTATTCGCGGAGGAGGGCCTTGGCCTGGTATTCGTGGATGTTCATTGAGATGTTCCCCTTGGGCTCGTTTCCCTAGGGATGGCACGGGTTTTGCCTGAGAATAAACGGTTATCTGCCTTGCAGGGGCGGATTTGGGGGAAAATCCGACATTTGTGATCACACGATTAAAAAGTGTGATCACAACCCGCGGAGGATGAGCCCGCCGATGGGTGTGGCGGGGTGTGATCACATGATTCGCGGGCTTCAGTTCAGGATCAGAACGTAGAGTCCGGCATTGCCCGAGGCCATGGCGGCGAAGGCGCGCCAGTTGGTGTCGGATACCGGTTCGCCCGTTTCGGTGTAGGGCAGAAGATCTAGCCCGTGGATCCATTCGACGAGGTGCACCGGGATCGGATCGTTGAGGAGGCGCCGGAGGTTGACGCCGATCCCCGGACCGAAGCGCCAGTGCGGGATGAGGAGGCGGCCGGTCAGGAGGCCCTCGGCATCGGACAGGACGGCCTGCCAGCGTTCGGAGGTTTCGGGCGGCAGATCGAAGCCGAGGGCGGCGGTTTGCGCCGCGTTCGGGATCCATTCGGCGTCATTGTCGGTTTCCGTAGCGACACGCGCCCAGAAGCGGCGGTTCTCGGCCACCATGGCGAGGAGGTGCGTGCGGGCGGCGCGGGTGTGCGCCGGATCGGGATCGGTGCGGAGCGCGAGATAGACGGTGAGGACGAGATCGAGCGTGCCTTCGGGCGCGCCGATCATGATGGAGCCGATATCCATGTGCGGCTGGCCCGTTTCGTCGCGAAGCGTGGCCAGCGTTGCCGCACCGTCACGCACCCGGCTGATGGCATCGGCCGTGTCGAAGGCCTGAACGAGGTTCGCAACGCCGGAGAGAAGGTGGGTATAGGCCGCGAGCCAGGCCGTATCGGCGGTGTCGAAGCGGACGGTGGGCAGGGTCATCCGCCCAACCGCGCCAGTCGGGGCGCCCATGCTGGCGAAGAACGCCTGTGCCAGATCCTCACCAGGATCGCGCGTGCCGTTTGCGTTGATGTCGAACCAGAGCGCGTTGAGATCGATCCGCAGGGCCACATCGTCGCCATCCGAGATCGGCGCGAGAGCGGTGCGCGCGCTGTCCATGCCCGCCGCGAGATCGGCGAAGAGCGTTTCGATGATGTCTGCCGGCGCCGCGACGGCATCGGGGTTGGGCGGCAGGGGCAGGCGCAGGACAGGGATCGGCAGGGTGGCGGTGTCGAGCCCGTGATGCCAGCGCGTCTGAAGGCTTTGCTCGATCGCGCGCAGGAACCGCACGCCGCCGAGCGCGAAGCGATCCGAGGCGGAGGGTTCCGCAATCGTGCTCAGCGCGTCTTCGGTGGCCGCGAGGCCGTTATCGGCAAGTTGTCGCGAGATGTCGGCATCCTGCCCGTAGGCCGAAAGCGGCACGAGCAGGAGCAGGATGAGAAGTTTCTTCATCGCAGGCTTCCCCCGGGGATGCAGGTTCGCGCCCGGGGGAGCATAGCGCCTATGCGAGGCTTGCGTCGATCCCCTTGCAGGCCTCGACGAGGCCCTTCACGGCCTCGACGGACTTGTCGAACATGGCCTGTTCCTCGCCCTGAAGCTTGATGTCGACGATGCGCTCGATGCCGCCGGCGCCGATCACCGTGGGTACGCCGACATAGAGGCCGGAAAGCCCGAACTGGCCGTCGCAATACGCGGCGCAGGGCAGGAGGCGCTTCTGATCCTTCAAGTAGCTTTCGGCCATCTCGATCGCCGATGTGGCGGGGGCGTAATAGGCCGATCCGGTCTTCAGGAGGCCCACGATCTCGGCCCCGCCGTCACGGGTGCGCTGTACGATGCCGTCGAGTTTTTCCTGCGTCGTCCAGCCCATTTCGACGAGGTCGGGGAGCGGGATGCCGGCAACGGTGGAGTAGCGGGTGAGCGGCACCATCGTGTCGCCGTGGCCGCCGAGGACGAAGGCGGTGACATCCTTCATCGAGACGTCGAATTCGACCGACAGGAAGTGGCGGAAGCGGGCAGAGTCGAGGACGCCTGCCATGCCGCAGACCTTCTCATGCGGCAGGCCCGAGAATTCGCGCAGCGCCCAGACCATCGCGTCGAGCGGGTTGGTGATGCAGATGACGAAGGCGTCGGGGGCGTGCTTTGCGATGCCCTCGCCGACGGATTTCATGACCTTGAGGTTGATGCCCAGAAGATCGTCGCGGCTCATCCCCGGCTTGCGCGCCACGCCGGCGGTGACGATGCAGACATTGGCGCCCGCGATATCTTCGTAGTCGTTCGTGCCGGTGAGCGCGGCGTCAAACTTCTCGGCCGGGCCCGATTCGGCGATATCGAGCGCCTTGCCCTGGGGGATGCCTTCGGCGATGTCGAAGAGGACGACATCGCCCAGTTCCTTAAGCGCTGCGAGATGGGCGAGGGTGCCGCCGATCTGGCCTGCGCCGATCAGAGCGATCTTGGGTCTGGCCATGGGAGTGTCTCCGGAGTTGCTGTGGTCTCGCCCGGTTGCGTAGCGGCAGGGGGCGGGGCGTGCAAGGGGCCGGGGGTGCGGCTTGGAGGCTGCCCAGGCGGATACGATGCGCCCCGCCACGTCCGGTCTGGATGATTTTGGGGCTGACGATCCGGGGGCATCGGTTAAGACTGCGCCGATGTTCACGGATCCTCTCTTTGTTGCGCTCGCGATTCCGGCGGTGATCTTTGCCGGGGTCTCGAAAGGCGGCTTCGGTTCGGGCGCGGCATTCGCCGCGACGCCGTTGCTGGCGCTGGTGGTGGAGCCGGGGATGGCGCTGGGAGTGATGCTGCCCTTGTTGATGCTGGTCGATGCGGTGACGCTGAGGCCGTATTGGCGGCAATGGAGCTGGCCCGACGCGAAACTTCTGATCGTCGGCGGGGTGCCGGGCGTGGTTCTGGGAATCGTGCTTTGGCAGGTGGCGCCGGCGGATGTGTTCCGGGTGCTGATCGGGGTGATCGCGCTGGGGTTCGTGGCCTGGCAGCTTTTCGGGCGGCGGATGCTGGTGGCGAGTGCGGCGCGGGAAATGCCCGCCTCTGTCGGGCTGGCGACCGGCGTGATTTCGGGGTTCACGAGCTTCGTGAGCCATGCGGGCGGGCCGCCGGTCGCCGTCTATCTGCTGGGCCGGGGCCTGTCGAAGACCACCTACCAGGCGACGACTGTCCTGGTGTTCTGGGCCGTGAACCTCGTGAAGGCCGTGCCCTATGCCGCGATCGGCATCTTCACGGCGGAAACGATCACCGCAACGCTCTGGCTTGCGCCCTTCGCGCTTCTGGGCGCATGGATCGGCGTGAAGGCGCACCGGCTGGTGCCGGAACGCCTGTTCTTTGCCCTGACATATGTGATGCTGGTGGGGGCCGGCGTGAAGCTGATCTACGACGCGGCCACCTGAGGCCCGGTCAGAGGGCCGAGCCTTCAGGCACGAGCGGCCCTTCGGTCAATTCCTCGAACGACTGGCCCGAGGCCATTAGGCAGGTCATGCCATTGGGCAGGGTGACCGTGATCGTCCAGCTGCCGGATTCTTCGGAGGCGAACACTTCCATCACCTGATTGTCGGTGCCGATGCCGATCGACTGGCGCGTTTCGCCATAGCGTTCGGCGAGGATGGTGAGGACGACGTCGCGGGGCGCGCAGTTGCGGGCCTGTTGTGCGAAGGCGAAGCTTGCGCAGAGGATCAAGAGGCCGAAGCCGAGCGACACGGTGAAGAGGTGACGGGTCATGAGGGCGTTCCCTTTCAAGGCCGTTCTGGCCGCTGGGGACCGGAGGGCCGGTCGTGGGATCTGTGGGGCCACTATCGGGCAAGAGCCGCGAAGATATGGTTAACGGGGCGCTCCGCTGCGCTGCGGCGAGAATGTGCTTGCCATTTCCTGCTCGGACGTGCTTTCACGCGCAAGATTATTGCGGAGTTAGGCGAATGAACTGGTCGGAGCGGCCGTGGAGATCGGTGCTGTACATTCCCGCCTCGAAGGCGCGGGCGCTGGAAAAGGCGCGGGGCCTGCCCGTGGATGCGATCATCTTCGACCTGGAGGATGCGGTTGCGCCGGAAGAGAAGGCGGCGGCGCGCGAGACGCTTGCGGCCGCGCTGTCCGAGGGCGGATACGGTGCGCGGGCACGGCTGGTGCGGGTGAACGGGCTCGACACCGAGTGGGGGCAGGCCGATCTGGACGCCGCCGCGGCGATGGATTGCGACGCGATCCTTCTGCCGAAGGTTGGGGGAGCGGCGGATCTCGACCGGGTGGCGGCGCGGGTGCCGGGCGCCGCGCTCTGGGCGATGATGGAGACGCCCGAGGGCATCCTGAACGCGCAGGAAATCGCGGGGCACGGCGCGATGACGGGGTTCGTTCTGGGGACGAACGATCTCGCGAAAGAGCTTCAGGCGCGGTTCCGGCCCGACCGGCTGCCCCTGATGCAGGCCTTGCAGACCTGTCTTCTGGCGGCGCGGGCGGCGGGGATCCCGTGCGTCGACGGTGTCTACAACGCATTCAAGGACGACGCGGGGCTTCGGGCCGAATGCGAGCAGGGCCGCGATCTGGGAATGGATGGCAAGACGCTGATCCACCCCGCGCAGGTTGCGATTGCGAATGAGGTGTTCGGCCCCTCGGAGGCCGATATCGCGTTGGCCGAGCGCCATATCGCGGCCTTTGACGAAGCCGCCGCGAAGGGCGAAGGTGTGGCCGTGGTGGACGGCCGGATCGTAGAGAACCTGCATGTCGCCACCGCGCGGGCGCTCCTGGCCCGGCGCGATGCGATACGGGCCTTGGAGGGCGCATGACACTTCTTATTCTGGGCCTCGCCCTCTGGACGGCGGGCCATGTCTTCAAACGGGTTCTGCCGGGGGTGCGGGAGACCATGGGCAACGCCGGCAAGGGGGTGGCGGCGGTGCTGATCCTCGCCGGCGTTCTGGCGATGATCTTTGGCTACAAGGCGGCGGAGTTCGTGCCGGTCTGGCAGCCGCCGGCCTTCATGGTGCATATCAACAACCTTCTGATGCTTGGGGCGGTGTTCCTGTTCGGACTGGGCAGTTCGAAAAGCCCGCTCCGCGCGAAGATGCGGCACCCGATGCTGACCGGCATGGTCGTCTGGGCGGTCGCGCATCTTCTGGTCAACGGCGATCTCGCATCGCTTGTGCTGTTCGGCGGGCTGGCCATCTGGGCGCTGGCGGAGATGCGGATCATCAACGCGAGCGAGCCCGTCTATCACCGGTTCGAGGGCGGTTCGCTTGGCGGCACGGTGCGGCTTCTGGTGATCACGGTGGTGGTTTTCGCCGTGATCGGAGGGATCCACACCTGGCTTGGCTACAGGCCGTTCCCGGGATGATCGCGTACCGGCTTCTGACGGGCGACGATACGTCGGCGTTCTGTCACAAGGTGACGAAGGCTCTTGCCGACGGCTGGTCGCTTCACGGCGATCCGGCCTATGCCTTCGATGCCGCGAACGGGGTGATGCGCTGCGCGCAGGCGGTGACGAAAGAGGTCGCGGGGCCCTATGACCCCGATGTTAAACTGGGAAGCCTATGACATCGAAGACGAATGCCGGGCGGTTTTTCGAGGATTACCGGCTGGGCGAGACCATTCGCCATGCCGTGCCGCGGACACTGTCGGGGGGCGAGCGGGCGCTATATCACGCGCTCTACCCCGCGCGGGGGGCGCTTTATTCGTCGGATGCGTTCGCACGGTCGGTGGGGCTTCCGGCCTCGCCGCTCGATGACCTGATCGTGTTTCACACGGTGTTCGGCAAGACGGTGCCGGACATCTCGCTCAATGCCGTGGCCAACCTCGGTTATGCCGAGGGGCGGTGGCTGGCGCCGGTCTATCCGGGCGCGAGCCTGACGGCCGCTTCCGAGGTGATCGGCGTCAAGCAGAACTCGAACGGCAAGTCGGGTGTGGTCTGGGTGCGGACCACCGGCACCGATGAGACCGGACGCGCCGTGCTGGACTATGTGCGATGGGTGATGGTTCGGAAGCGGGATACGGACGCGCCGGCACCGGAAACGGTGATCCCCGAGCTTGCCGATGCGGTGGCGCCGGAGCGGCTGGTGGTGCCCGATGGCCTCGATTTCTCGTCTTACGATTTTGCCCTGGCGGGGGAACCGCATCGCTGGGGCGATTACGAGATCGGCGAGACGATCGACCATGTGGATGGTGTGACGGTCGAGGAGGCCGAGCACATGATGGCCACGAGGCTCTGGCAGAACACCGCCAAGGTGCATTTCGATGCAGGTGCCCGCGAGGACGGGCGGCGGCTGATCTATGGCGGGCACGTGATCTCGATGGCCCGCGCCCTGTCGTTCAACGGGCTTGCGAATGCCCAGGCCATTCTGGCGCTGAACGGGGGCGCACATGCGAACCCCTGTTACGCGGGGACGACCCTGCGGGCCTGGTCGGAAGTGCTTGACAAGGCAGAGACGGGAGCGCCCGGGGTGGGGGCGCTGAGGCTTCGGCTGGTGGCGACGACCGGCGATGCGTTCGTGTTGCGCGGTGCGGATGGAAGGTATCTGCCCGAGGTGCTTCTAGATATCGATTACTGGGCGGCAGTGCCGGTCTGAGAGGACGGAGGGGGCTGTCTGCCCCCGCCGCGCGTGCCGCGCGGCCCCCCGAGGATATTTCCGGCCACATGAAGACCCGGGCGGGCCGCAGGCCGTGGGGGAGCGCCTGCGTCTTGTTTGCCCATCCGCGGCAGGCGCAGATCTTGTCTGCGCCCGGGCCGGGTCCTAGCGTCGGGATTGTACGATGACGGCCGGAGGCGTGGACGTGGCAGCGACAGCGAAGGACACCACCGCGGCGCTGAAGCGGCATGTTCTGCCCCTTCTGAGGGTGGCCGGGTTCGATGACGGGACGCCCCGGAAGCTCTGGCGGCATCGGGGGGCGCGGATCGACCATATCGAATTGTCGAGCTTCTCGACCTATCAGGCAGCGACACTCGACTGCCCCACCGCATCGCTGGCAGTACGGATCGGATTGTCGCTGCCGGGCTATGGCGCGGCCGACGATCCGTTTCAGAAAGACCATCTGAAGGCAGGGCCGAAGGGGCTGCGCCCCGGCGAGGCGCAGATGCCGATCCGCGGGGTGCTGAGCCCCGGGAACGGCCCGCCGCTGACCAAGGGGCGCTGGGGGTGGGAATTCGACTGGGTGTGGCCGATCGCCACTGCCGATGCGGCGGAGACCGCGGCGTGCGACCTGGCCGGGCAGTTCGAGGCCTACGGGCTTGACTGGCTGGAAACCGACTGGTCGATCAGCGATATTCTGGCGCTGCTGGAGGGCGAGGAGCCCGCGCCCATTCTTGTCGCGGCGCCGAACGGATCGCACCTGAAGCTTGATACGGGGCTTTCCGAAAGCCCGTTGCGCAATGCGCATATCGCGATGGCGCGGCGCGCGCTGGACGGCCGGAGGCGTCCGGGCTGAACCGCGGAGCGGCGCGGAGCTCTGGCCCGGAGCCTGCGCGACGAGGTGCCGCATGCCTCTTCGCGGGCGCAACGCTAGCTCGCCGCGGAGGGCAAACCACGGGCGAAGAGGATTTCCCGATGTTCAAAGGACTTGGTCTTTCCATCACGCTGATCGCGGCGGGCATGCTGGGTGTGCCGGTGCTGCTGATGCAGCTGGGCTGACGCTGCCGTCACCCCGCCGGCGCGGGATGTTCCGGCGATCTGGTGAAGTTGTGATCACACGTCTGCGAACTGTGATCACAACACTTCGATTTTCCTTCCGATTGCGCCAAAAGACCGCGCCAAATGGCGTGTCGCAGGCGTGACAGCGCCCGATTTTCCTTTATGACTATGGGAAACCGCCGTCGTGACGCGGCGAGACAGGAAGGGACCAAAATGGCTGACGTGAACCGGGGCGACCGCCCGTTGTCGCCGCACCTGACGGTGTATCGCCCGCAGCTGACCTCGATGACCTCGATCCTGACGCGGATCACCGGGAACGCGCTTCTGGTCGGGGCGCTTCTGGTGGTGTGGTGGCTTCTGGCTGCTGCGACTTCGGCGGAGTATTTCGCGACGGTGGACGGGATCGTGACGTCGTGGTTCGGGGACCTGGTGATGACGCTGTCGGTGCTGGGCCTCTGGTACCATGCGCTGGCGGGGCTCAGGCACCTGATCTGGGACCAGGGGTATGGCCTTGATGTCGAGACCGCCGAGAAGATGGGGATCGCCTGCATCGCGGGTTCCGTGATCCTGACGTTCATCACCGTGATCGCGGTCTGAGGAGGCAGGCACATGGCATTTCTGACCGATCGCAAGCGCGCCGTGGGAATGGGGTCGGCCCGGGCGGGGACGGAGCATCACATTGCGATGTCGAAATCCTCGGTGGGGCTTTTGATCCTGGTTCCGCTCTTCGTGTTCACGTTCGGGCCGATGCTGGGCCAGCCGCATGCCGATGTGGTGGCCTATTTCGCGCGGCCCTTCCCCGCGATCGTCGCGGCGCTGACGATCGTCGTGGGTTTCCTGCACTTCAAGGGGGGCGTGCAGGTTCTGATCGAGGATTACACGCACGGTCTGACCCGCAAGGTTCTGATCGTCGCGATGATC
Source organism: Ovoidimarina sediminis (assembly GCF_032586175.1). Classification (NCBI taxonomy): domain Bacteria; kingdom Pseudomonadati; phylum Pseudomonadota; class Alphaproteobacteria; order Rhodobacterales; family Roseobacteraceae; genus Ovoidimarina; species Ovoidimarina sediminis. The sequence continues at coordinate 49,623 of NZ_JAWHTE010000012.1, read as the reverse complement.
TGTCTGAGTTACGCCGCCATGGCGACCGGGCTTTTCGCCCTGGTCCGGCTGGCGCTCTAAGGGGAGGGCCGGAATGGCCGAGTACGACTATCACACCCACACCTATGACGTCGTCGTGGTGGGGGCCGGGGGATCGGGGCTTCGCGCGACGCTGGGGATGGCGGAGCAGGGGCTGAAGACCGCCTGCATTACCAAAGTGTTCCCGACGCGCTCGCATACAGTGGCGGCGCAGGGAGGCATCGCCGCGTCCCTGGGCAACATGGGCCCCGACAGCTGGCAGTGGCACATGTACGATACCGTCAAGGGTTCGGACTGGCTGGGCGATACCGACGCGATGGAATACCTCGCCCGGGAGGCGCCGAAGGCGGTTTACGAGCTTGAGCATTACGGCGTGCCGTTTTCGCGGACCGAAGAAGGCAAGATCTATCAGCGCCCCTTCGGCGGCCATACGACCGAATTCGGGGAGGGCCCGCCGGTGCAGCGGACCTGTGCCGCCGCCGACCGGACGGGGCACGCGATCCTGCACACGTTGTATGGGCAGAGCCTGAAGAACGACGCGGAGTTCTTCATCGAATATTTCGCGATCGATCTGATCATGTCGGAGGACGGCGTGTGCCAGGGGGTCGTCGCATGGAAGCTGGACGACGGCACGATCCATGTCTTCAACGCGAAGATGACGGTCTTGGCCACCGGCGGCTATGGGCGCGCCTATTTCAGTGCGACAAGCGCGCATACCTGCACCGGTGACGGAGGTGGCATGGTGGCGCGCGCGGGCCTGCCGTTGCAGGACATGGAATTCGTGCAGTTCCATCCCACGGGGATCTACGGATCCGGCTGCCTCATCACGGAAGGCGCGCGCGGCGAGGGCGGATACCTCACCAATTCCGAGGGCGAGCGGTTCATGGAGCGCTATGCGCCGACCTACAAGGATCTCGCCTCGCGCGATGTGGTGTCGCGCTGCATGACGCTGGAGATCCGGGAAGGCCGGGGTGTGGGCGAGGACGGTGATCACATTCACCTCCACCTCAACCACCTGCCGCCCGAGACGCTGGCCGAGCGCCTGCCGGGCATCTCGGAAAGCGCGCGGATCTTCGCTGGCGTCGACCTGACGAAGGAGCCGATCCCGGTTTTGCCGACCGTGCATTACAACATGGGCGGGATCCCGACGAATTACTGGGGCGAGGTGCTGAACCCGACGAAGGACGATCCCGATGCGATCGCGCCCGGCCTGATGGCCGTGGGCGAGGCGGGCTGTGCCAGCGTGCATGGGGCGAACCGTCTTGGATCGAACAGCCTTATCGACCTCGTGGTTTTTGGCCGCGCCGCCGCGATCAAGGCGGGCGAGATCGTCGACGCCGATGGCCCGAACCCGACGCTCAACACGGAGTCGATCGACAAGGCGCTGGGCCGGTTCGACGATCTCAGGCACGCGAAGGGCACGATTTCGACGGCGGAGTTGCGGCTTGAGATGCAGAAGACGATGCAAGCCGACGCCGCCGTCTTCCGCACCGACAAGACGCTCTCGGAAGGTGTCGAGAAGATGTACGCGGTAGCGGGCAAGATGGACGATATCAGCGTCACCGACCGGAGCATGATCTGGAACAGCGACCTGATGGAGACGCTGGAACTGACGAACCTGATGCCGAACGCGCTGGCCACCATCGTTTCGGCGGAGGCGCGGAAGGAAAGCCGCGGTGCGCACGCGCATGAAGACTATCCCGACAGGGACGACACGGAATGGCGCAAGCACACGCTCGCCTGGGTGAACGGCAAGGTGGAACTGGATTACCGTCCGGTGCATCTGAACCCGCTTCTCGGCCATAATGAAGGCGGGATCGATTTGAAAAAGATCGCCCCCAAGGCGCGGGTGTACTGATGCGGTATCTTGCCGGTTTCGCCTGTCTCGCCGTGCTTGCGGCCTGCACCGACCCCGAGGTGGGAGAGCAGATGGTGGGCGATGCGATGAGGCCCGCGATCCAGGAGGTCGTGTCGAAGGAATACCCGCTGGTCCCAGCGCCGCCCGTCGTCCAATGCGTGATCGACAATGCGAATGAAGAAGAATCCACCCGGATCCTGCAGGCCGCCATCGAAGGCGTGACCGGGCGGGACAACATCATGATCGTGCGGATCGTGAACCGGCCCGGAACGCAGGCCTGCATTTCGGATGCCGGCGTGCCGTTGGGCATGATGTGATCCGGAGCGAGAGGAAAAGACATGGTTGAGCTAGCGCTTCCCAAGAACAGCCGGATCACAACCGGCAAGACCTGGCCCAAGCCCGAAGGGGCAAAAAACGTAAGAACTTTCCAGATCTACCGCTGGGATCCCGACAGCGGAGAAAACCCGCGTGTCGACACCTATTTTGTCGACATGGACACTTGCGGGCCGATGGTTCTGGACGCGCTGATCAAGATCAAGAACGAGATCGACCCGACGCTGACATTCCGGCGGTCGTGCCGCGAAGGCATCTGCGGGTCGTGCGCGATGAATATCGACGGGATCAACACGCTGGCCTGCATCTATGGCATGGACGAGATAAAGGGGGACGTGAAGATCTATCCTCTGCCGCACATGCCGGTGGTGAAGGACCTGATCCCGGACCTTACGCATTTCTATGCGCAGCATGCCTCGATCATGCCGTGGCTGGAGACGAAGACGCGGCGGCCCGAGCACGAGTGGAAGCAGTCGATCGAGGATCGCAGGAAGCTCGATGGTCTTTATGAATGCGTGATGTGCGCGTCGTGTTCCACCGCCTGCCCGAGCTACTGGTGGAACGGGGACCGTTACCTCGGCCCCGCGGCGCTTCTGCACGCCTATCGGTGGATCATCGACAGCCGGGACGAGGCGACGGGCGAGCGGCTGGATGACCTAGAAGATCCCTTCAAGCTTTACCGCTGCCACACGATCATGAACTGCGCGAAGACCTGCCCCAAGGGATTGAACCCGGCGAAGGCGATCGCGGAGATCAAGAAGATGATGGTCGAACGGCAGGTGTGATGCGGCGCCGAAGCGGTGGATCCGCTTGCGACAGCGATGATCCTTGCCGGTGTGGCGGGGCTTGCGATGCCACTGGGGGCCGGGCTTGCCCATGTGATGGAGCGGCGGCTTCATCCGCCGACCTTTCATTTCATAACCGCGCTGGGTGGCGGCGCGCTTTTGTCGGCGGTGGCGCTTGTCCTCGTGCCGGAAGGGGCCGAAAGCCTTGGCGGCCCCTGGACAGTGCTTCTGTTCGTGGCTGGGGGGCTGGCTTTCTTCGCGATCGATCAGGCACTGGCGGCGCGGGGCGGGGCTGGATCGCAGCTTCTGGCGATGCTTCTTGACTATGTGCCGGAGGCCGCGGCGCTGGGCGCGCTTTTCGTGGTTGATCCGGGGACATCCGTTCTTCTGGCGGGCCTGATTTTCTTGCAGAATCTGCCCGAGGGGTTTTCGTCGTTCCGCGAGATTGAGGAGGGCGCGCGGGTGCCGGCGCGGAAGATCATTCTTCTGTTCGGGGCGCTGGCGCTTCTCGGGCCGGTCTGTGCCGCGACGGGGCAGATCTTCTTGCTGGAGCGTCCCGGCATCCTGGGGGGCATCATGGTCTTTTCGTCGGGCGGGATCCTTTACCTCATATTCCAGGACATCGCACCGCAGACCCCGCTTCCGGGCGACTGGCGCCCGCCCCTTGGGGCCGTGGCCGGGTTCGCATTGGGCCTTGCGGGCCACCTGGCGACGGCGTGAGGCGCCTGTGCCGATCCTGCTTCTCCTCCTCGTCGGCGTTCTTGCCTACCTCTGGTGGCGGTGGCGGCGCACGACGCTGACGCGGGCGTGCCGCTGGCGTGAGGATCGCAGGCGCGGCATCTGGCGCTGCGCCTTTTGCGGGGCCGAGGTCGCGGAGGGGCCGCCGCGTGTGTGTTTGAAAGACCTTCAGCCGTAGCGTTCGACCCCGTACCACTGGGCATCGGAATAGCGGGACCCATGGGCGAAGCCGACCGGCAGAAGGCGCGCGATTTCGGCCCGGTCGTCCTCGGTAAAGGCGATCGCAGCGCCAGCAGCCAGATCGCGAAGATGCGCAGCTGTTCGGGTGCCGGGGATCGGGATGACGTGATCGCCCTGGTCGAGTGTCCAGGCGATGGCGGCGGCCGACGTGGACCAGCCGCGGGAGGCGCAGAAGGCCTGGAAGGGGCGCAGCACTTCGCAGTTGTAGGAATAGTTCGGCTCGATGAAGCGGGGGTTCGGGCTGCGAAAATCGCCTTCGGGAAAGGTTGTGGGATCGGGGAAGCGATCGGCCAGCATGCCGCGGGCGACCGGCGAAAAAGCGACGAAGGCGGTGCCAAGCTCGCGGCAGGCCTGAATCATCCCAAGCTCGGGGTCACGGGTCCAGAGTGAGTATTCACTTTGCACTGCCGCGACCGGGTGGACGGCGGCGGCGCGGCGGAGCGTGGAGGGGGCGATTTCGGAGAAGCCGATCGTGTCGATGAGACCTTCTTCGATGAAGCCGACGAGGGTTTCGACCACCTCTTCCACCGCGCGCTCGGCTTCGCGGCGGTGGATGTAGAAGAGTTCGACCTTGTCGCGGCCGAGGCGCTTCAGCGAGCCTTCGAGAGAGGCACGGAGCGTGTCGGGGGCGTTCGAATAATGGCGCTCCGGCTCCATGTAGATGCCGGCCTTGGTGGCGATCTTCACATCGGCGGGATGGCTGGCGAGGAAGCGGCCGATCATGGTTTCGCAATGGCCCATGCCGTAGATCTCGGCCACGTCCCAGTGATCGACACCAAGCTCGACAGCGGCGGCGAGGCAATCCTGGCTTTCTTCCTCGGTCGTGCCACCGTAGATGCCGCCGAAGCTCATGCAGCCGAGGCCGACAGCGCCGACCTGATGGCCGGAGAGGGAGCGGGTTTTCATGGGGTACACCTCAAGTCTTACGTGAATGCCGCCTCGAGGGCGATTTCGACCATGTCGCCGAAGGATTTCTCGCGGTCCTCGGAGGGAAGCGCTTCTCCGGTGATCAGGTGATCGGAGACCGTGAGCACGGCGAGCGCGCGGCGGCCGTGGCGGGCGGCGAGGGTATAGAGTTCGGCTGCCTCCATCTCGACCCCGAGGATGCCGTGGCGCGTCATCTGTTCGTTGAGGTCGGGGCGTTCGTCATAGAAGACATCCGACGAATAGATGCCGCCGACATGCACGGTCGTGCCCTTCGCTACGGCGGCATCGTGGGCGGCCTTCAGAAGGCCCCAGTCGGCCGAAGGCGCGAAGTTCAGTTCGCGGAAGATGCCGCGCGAGGGGGTGGAGAGGGACGATGACGTCATAGCGAGGATCACGTCGCGGATGCCCACGCTTTCCTGCATCCCGCCGCAGGAGCCGATGCGGATCAGCGTCTTTGCGCCGTAATCGCGGATGAGTTCGTTGGCGTAGATCGAGAGGCTGGGCATGCCCATGCCGGAGCCATGGATCGTTACAGGGTTGCCGCGCCACGTTCCGGTGAAGCCCAGCATGCCGCGTACCTCGTTCACGAGCCTTGGTGCGTCGAGAAACGTATCCGCCGCCCAGCGGGCGCGGTAGGGATCGCCGGGCATAAGCACGGTTTCGGCGATGTCGCCGGGCGCTGCACCGATGTGGATGGTCATTGGGCGTATGATCCTCCTGCGAAATTCGGGAGGATCATAGGCATGCAGGCCCGAATGGAAAGGGCCGGCGGTGCCGGCCCTTCGCGATCGCCTTCATCCCTGCGGGACAGAGGTGTCAGATTTCCATGGATTTCGGATCGGCGCCTTTCGCGACCGCATCCTTGAACCAGACCGGCTGACGCCCGCGGCCCGTCCAGGTCTGCTTGGGATCAGCAGGATTGGCGTACTTCGCCTTGGCCGGGGCGCGCTTCGCCGCCGGTTTGGCTTTCTGCTGCGAGACAAGCTCGGTCAGCGAAAAGCCCAGTTTCTTGGCCGCCGCTTCCGCTGCAGCACGTGCTTCTTTCAGTTTGCTCTTTTTCCGAGATGCCTGCTCTTTCGCGACATTTGCACTGAGTTTGTCCAACTCCTTGTCGCTCATTTTCTTAAGGTCTACTGCCACGCCGAATCCTCCATTTCCATTTGGGACGGAATAAGCGGATAAATTCAAAATGGCAAATATTTCGTTTCCAAACTATTCCGCTGCGACTGGATTGGGTTCCGCGAGCATCACAATATCGCGCATGATCTCGTTCAATCGAAAGTCTTTCGGTGTATATATTTTTGCGACGCCCATGGTGCGGAGTTTTTCCAGATCTGAATCCGGAATGATCCCACCGACAATAACCGGGGTGTGGCCCAACCCCCGGTTGTTCAATTCGTTAATTAGCTCATTCACCAGTGGAACATGGCTTCCCGATAGAATTGAAAGGCCGATTACATGGGCATTTTCCGATTCTGCGGCATCGGCAATTTCCGAAGGTGTCAGGCGTATTCCGTCATAGGTGATATCCATTCCGCAATCGCGGGCACGGGTGGCGATCTGTTCGGCGCCGTTGGAATGGCCGTCGAGGCCTGGTTTGCCGATGAGGAATTTCAGGCGGCGCCCGAGGCGATCGGAAACCGCGTCGACCAGCGCGCGCAGGTCGTCGAGATCCTCTGTCTGGTTCGATGGCGAAGAGGAGACACCTGTGGGCGCGCGGTACTGGCCGAAGACGCCACGTACCACGTCGCCCCATTCGCCCGTCGTGGCGCCGGCACGGGCGGCGGCGATGGAGGCGGGCATGATGTTGGTTCCGTCCTGCGCCGCCGTCCTAAGATCGGCGAGGGCCGTGCGCACTGCCGCGTCGTCACGGGCCGCGCGCCAGGCGTCGAGCCGGGCGATCTGATCGGCCTCTGCCTCGGGATCGGCCACCATGATGGCATCGGGGCCGGAAGTGAGCGGACTTGGTTCGGCACCTGTGAAACTGTTGACGCCAACCACGACGGTATCGCCCGCCTCGATACTGGAGATGCGCGCCGCATTCGCTTCCACCAGCCGCGATTTCATGTACTCGATGGCGCGGATTGCGCCGCCCATCGCGTCGATCTGTGCGAGTTCGGTGCGCGCGCCGTCCTTCAGCTTGTCGACCTTGCGGGTGATGGTCGGGTTTCCGTCGAAGAGATCGTCGTATTCCAGAAGGTCGGTTTCGAAAGCCAGGATCTGCTGCATCCTAAGCGACCATTGCTGATCCCATGGCCGGGGCAATCCGAGCGCCTCGTTCCAGGCCGGCAATTGCACGGCGCGGGCGCGGGCGTTCTTCGAAAGCGTCACCGCCAGCATTTCGAGGAGGATTCGATAGACGTTGTTTTCGGGCTGCTGTTCGGTGAGGCCGAGGGAATTGACCTGAACGCCATAGCGGAAACGGCGGAATTTCGGATCTTCGACGCCGTAGCGGATTTCGCAGATTTCATCCCAGAGCTCGACAAAGGCCCGCATCTTGCAGAGTTCCGTGACGAACCGGATACCGGCATTCACGAAGAACGAAATGCGGCCGACCATGGCCGGGAAATGCTCTGGCGCGACTTTCTCTTTCAGGTCGTCGAGAACGGCGGTGGCGGTTGCGAGGGCGAAGGCGAGTTCCTGTTCCGGCGTCGCGCCGGCTTCCTGCAAGTGGTAGGAGCAGACGTTCATCGGGTTCCAGCGCGGAAGATGCGCGCGCGTGTAGGCGGCGACATCGGTGATCATCCGAAGCGAGGGTTCAGGCGGACAGACGTAGGTGCCGCGCGAAAGGTATTCCTTGATGATGTCGTTCTGGACCGTGCCCTGAAGCTTGGAGATATCGGCGCCCTGTTCCTCGGCGGCCGCTATGTAGAGGGCGAGGAGCCACGGCGCGGTGGCGTTGATCGTCATCGAGGTGTTCATTTCCTCGAGCGGGATCTGATCGAAAAGCGTGCGCATGTCGCCCAAGTGAGCGATCGGAACGCCGACCTTGCCAACCTCGCCGCGTGCGAGCGTATGGTCGCTGTCATAGCCCGTCTGGGTCGGCAGATCGAAGGCCACGGAAAGCCCCGTCTGCCCTTTCGCGAGGTTCGTGCGGTAGAGTTCGTTCGACGCTTTCGCGGTCGAATGCCCGGCATAGGTGCGAAACAGCCAGGGGCGATCTTTCTGCGGGTGCGACATGCGTCAGGCCTCGTGAGGACAGATTGAAATAAAATTACACTGAGGCGTAGTTATTCGAAATAATATGGCAGTGTCAATTCGCTGCGTCGCGGCATATCGGATGCATGGTCACAGGCCGCCGATCTGCTAGGGTTGGCCGATGACAGACAGGGAACGCGCAGTGACAGTGACTCATATGAGGGACGCGTGGTCGGCGGTTCACCGCCCCGCGCGCGTACAGGTCTAGGCCCCGCCGCATGCTGCGCACGGTCGAGGTTCCGCTCTGGCTGCTTGTTCTGATCGTCCTCTTCGCGACGGTCACCTTCGCGTCGCACTTCCTTTTTCCGTCCGTCCGCTGGTTTCTCAGACGGCGGGCCGAGCGTTTGGTGGAAGAACTGAACAAGCGGCTTGAACGGCCGATCCAGCCCTTCAAGCTCGCAAGGCGCACCGATATGATCCAGCGTCTGTCCTATGACCCGAGCGTGATGGAGGCGGTGGCCGAGCACGCGCGCGAGACCGGCGTGCGTGAGGACGTGGCTTTCGAACAGGCGCAGCGCTATGCGCGCGAGATCGTGCCGGGGTTCAGCGCGAGCGCCTATTTCGGTTTCGCCACCCGGGCGGCGCGGTGGCTTTCGACGCGGCTTTACCATGTGGAAGTCTGGCACGAGGACCCTGACGCGCTGAAGGCCTTCGATCCCAATGCGACCGTCGTCTATATCATCAACCACCGGTCCAACATGGATTACGTGCTGGTCACCTACCTCGTGGCGCGGCAATCGGCGCTGGCCTATGCGGTGGGGGAGTGGGCGCGGATCTGGCCGCTCGGGCCGCTTATTCGCGCGTTGGGCGGGTACTTCATCAGGCGGCGATATCGCACCGCGCTGTATCGTCGGGTATTGGCGCGCTATGTGCAGATGGCCTCGAAAGGCGGGGTGGCGCAGGCGGTGTTTCCCGAGGGGGGATTGAGCCAGACCGGTCGGCTCAAATCACCGAAGGTGGGCATCCTGAGCTATATCACCGAGGAGTTCGACCTGAAGGCACGGGACCTCGTCTTCGTGCCGATCGGCCTCAACTATGACCGGGTTATCGAGGACAACATCCTGATCGAGGCCCATGAGAAGGGACAGCAGAGGTTTCGCGGCACGATCCCCTCGGCCACCGCGTTTTCGGCCCGCTATATCTGGCGGCGGCTGAGGCGGCGGGCGCAGCGGTTCGGGCGGGCCGGTGTGAGTTTCGGCACGCCCCTGTCGATGCGGGAATTCGAGGGCAGGGGGCCCGATGCGCTGGCCGCCGAGATGATGACGCGGATTGCGAAAGTGATGCCGGTTGTGCCGGTGCCGCTTGTGGCGATGCTTCTGCACGAGGCGGGAGGGCAGGCCACGCGCGCCGATCTTCTGGAGAAGGTAGGCGCGCGGATGGCGGCCTTCGAGACAGCGGGTGCCGCGCTTCTTCTGCCCGAGGGCGGGGCGGAGGAGACGCTGGAGGCCGCGCTGCAATCGCTGACTGTGAGGAAGATCGTTTTGGAGGAGGGCGGTACGCTGCGCGTCGCGCCCGAGAAGCAGGCGCTTCTGTCCTTCTACGCTGCATCACTGGAGGAGACGGCGGCGCAGCTCTTGCCCGGCTCCGCTGCGGTGCGGAAAACGATTGAGACATAAAATTGCGTGATATCTGAAAAATCGTTTGCAAAATTACTTTGAGACCTCTAGATCGGCTTGTAATCCGCTTGCGATTCCGCAGCGCGGCGTCAAGATTGTGAGGGAGACGGTGTATGGCCCTGGATACGAAGGCCCCTGAGATGATGACCTACGATGCCCCCGTGAAGGATCTCTACGAGCTGGGTGAAATGCCGCCCCTGGGCCACGTGCCGGCGCAGATGCACGCCTGGGCAATCCGGCGGGAGCGCCATGGAGAGCCGGACACGGCGATGGTGAAGGAAGTGGTCGATACGCCTGCGATCGACAGCCACGAGGTTCTGGTTCTCGTGATGGCCGCCGGCGTGAACTACAACGGCGTCTGGGCCGCGCTTGGCCAGCCGATCAGCCCGTTCGACGGCCATGGCCAGCCCTATCACATCGCCGGTTCCGACGCCTCGGGCATCGTCTGGGCCGTTGGCGAGAAAGTGACACGCTGGAAGGTTGGCGACGAGGTTGTCATCCACTGCAACCAGGACGACGGCGACGACGAGGAATGCAACGGCGGCGACCCGATGTATTCGCCGAGCCAGCGGATCTGGGGGTACGAGACGCCCGACGGATCCTTCGCGCAGTTCACGCGCGTGCAGTCGCAGCAGCTGATGCCGCGCCCGAAGCACCTGACCTGGGAGGAAAGCGCGTGCTACACGCTGACGCTCGCCACAGCATATCGGATGCTTTTCGGCCATGAACCGCATGACCTGAAGCCCGGACAGAACGTGCTGGTCTGGGGGGCGTCGGGTGGCCTCGGCTCCTACGCGATCCAGTTGATCAACACGGCGGGGGCCAATGCGATCGGCGTGATCTCGGACGAAGACAAGCGCGACTTTGTCATGGGGCTTGGCGCAAAAGGCGTGATCAACCGAAAGGATTTCAACTGCTGGGGCCAGCTTCCGACAGTGGGGACCGACGCTTACAAGGAGTGGTTCGCCGAGGCGCGCAAGTTCGGGAAGGCGATCTGGGACATCACCGGAAAGGGCGTGAACGTTGACATGGTGTTCGAGCATCCCGGCGAGGCGACCTTCCCCGTCTCGACCTTCGTGGTGAAGAAAGGCGGGATGGTCGTGATCTGCGCAGGTACGACCGGTTTCAACCTGACATTCGACGTGCGTTACATGTGGATGCACCAAAAGCGGCTTCAGGGCAGCCATTTCGCGCATCTGAAACAGGCGAGTGCGGCGAACAAGCTGATGCTGGAGCGCCGTCTTGATCCCTGCATGTCGGAAGTATTCGCATGGGATCAGCTGCCGCAGGCGCATATGAAGATGATGCGAAACGAGCACAAACCGGGGAACATGAGCGTGCTGGTGCAGGCACCTGTGACGGGGCTGAGAACGGTGGAAGACGTGCTGGAAGCGGGCCCGACCCGTTAAGTTATTCACAGCGCTGCGGCGCGGTGATTCAAGGCTTATTCAAGGCGCCGTCCGTGCGGAAACGGGCGGCGCCTTAATGATTTCAATGGTCTGAAGATGCGACATCCCCCCATTTTCGGGGGGTTGAAATTCGCGGATTTCGCGGCGGCCGTGCGCACGGTATTATGTTTGTTAATCTTTTATTAACCAAGGCGTCTCAACATGATCAACAATAAGGCCTGGGTTCTCGACGTGCTGGCCGATCTTGGCCAGTTCGCAGATCTGAATGATTTGCCGCGATTTTCCGGAGATCTGGAAAAGTTGCGGTGCGGGTGCGCAGCGAAATCGCGGGGCTGAAGCCTGCACGAGGGACGGAGACGCTGCTCCATGACCTTTCGGGTCGAAGCGCTCGTAGAGAAATTATCGCAGGTGAGGACGCTTGAGGATCTGAACCTGGGAATCGGCGCAATGCGTGACACGCTGGACGTCGAGCATATCGTCTATCATTCGGTCAACAGCACGGGCGAGCAATATGCGGCGCTGACCTATTCGCCGGAATGGGTGGACCAGTACCTCGAACAGGATTACGCGCGGATCGACCCGGTGGTGCAGGCCTGTTATCGCCGCTTCGTACCGGTCGACTGGAAGGCCTTTGACTGGTCGGGCAAGGTTCGGCGCGATTTCATGGGCGAGGCGATCGCTGCCGGGATCGGAAACCAGGGATTTTCGGTGCCGATCCGGGGGCCCTCGGGCCAGTTCGCACTTTTCACGATCAGCGATACGGCGGCCGACGACAGCTGGCAAAGCTATACCAAGGAATTCATGCCAGACCTGATCCTGGCAGCCCATTTCGTCAATCACAAGGCGCTGGAAATCGAGCGGGGATCGGACGTGATCGAAATGGTCAGCCTGAGCCCGAGAGAGACCGATACGCTGCGCATGCTGGCCCTGGGCAACAGCCGGGCGCAGGCGGCGGACGCGATGTCGATCTCGGAACACACGCTTCGGGCCTATATCGAGAGCGCACGCCTGAAGCTTGGCGCGCTGAACACCACGCAGGCCGTGGCGCGCGCCATCGCCGGGGGGCTTATCGTTATCTGACTGGATCGCGCGCCCCGCTTTCCGAGTGTTAACCTTAATACGGCAAACCCTTCGCCGACCCATGGTTCGGCGGAGGTGGTATGCTGCGGTTTCTCTCGGGGGCGGAGCTGCCCTTTTACCCAAAGCTCAGATCGACGATGTTCCGCGACCGCGCGGCACAGTTCGTCGGGCGCCTGGGCTGGGATGTGGGGGTGACCGATGCGGGGGAGGAGCGGGATCAGTACGATGTGCTGAACCCGCTTTACGTCATCTGGGAGGAACGCGACGGATCCCATGGCGGATCGATGCGGTTTCTGCCCATGACGGGGCGTACGATGCTGTACGAGCATTTTCCCGATCTGGCGGCAGGCAGGGATCTGCGTAGCCCCGGGATCTGGGAATGCACGCGGTTCTGCCTGTCACCCGGGGCGGGGCCGAGGGTGGCGGCGGCGTTGATGCTGGGGGGACTGGAACTGGGGCTTGGACAGGGGCTGAGCCATGCGCTGGGCGTGTTCGACGCGCCGATGATCCGGGTATATCGCCGACTTGGCTGGGCGCCCGAGCTTCTGGGCACGCGTGGCCGGGGGCGGGAGGGCATTTCCGCCGGGCTCTGGGCCTTCGCGCCGGAGCGGCGGGCGGTGCTTCTGCCCCGCGCGGGGCTTTCGGCGGAGATTTCGCGGCACTGGCACCGCCGCGCGATGGAACGGCCGGAACCCCTGCGCCTCGCGGGCTGATCGCGCTGGCCCCGCCTTCCCGGGCCGCGTATGGTCCGCCCCATGTCAGCGACTGCCCTTGCCCTTTCCGATGATCAGGCGGAAGCCTTCGATACGGTCAGCGAGGTGCTGCGCGGGGCCGGGATCGACCTTGTGGACGGCCATACGACGCCGCAGGCCGAGGCGCGTGAAAGCGTTCTGGCGGTGCTGGGCAAGGCCGGGACGGGGAAGACCCTGCTTCTGGCGGAGCTGACGAAGGCGCTGGCCGAGGCGGGCGTCGAGACGGTTTCGGGCGACTATGAAAGCCGGCGGGCGCGGGAGTGGCGGACGCTGGCGATCCTTGCGCCGACGAACAAGGCGGCGAGCGTTCTGCGGCACAGGGGCGTGCCGGCGACGACGATTCACCGGATTATCTATACCCCCGTCTACGATCCCGAGTACGAGAAGGTCGCCGAATGGCTGGCGGGCGAGGGCGACCGGCCGGAAATCGAGGGGCTGACCGACGCCGCGCTTGACCGGGCGAAGGCGTTTTTCGATGCCCATGGATCCGTGCCTGGAGCGCTGGCGGCGGCGGGGCTTCGCGGATCGGATTTCATCACCGGGTGGAAGCGGCGGGAGGACCCGCTGGATATCGGGTTCGTCGATGAAAGTTCGATGCTCGATCAGCAGCAGTTCGAGGATCTCAAGGAGATCTTTCCGACGCTCCTTCTCTTCGGCGACCCGGCGCAGCTTGCGCCGGTGAACCAGTCGGGCGCGATGGTGTTCGACGGGTTGCCCGAAGGCCGGAAGTTGACGCTGAGCCGTGTACACCGGCAGGAGGCGGGAAACCCCATTCTCGATCTCGCCCATGCGCTGAGCGATCCCGACCTGACCTTCGAGGCGTTCGAGCGGAAGGTGGAGGCCGCGGCGGCGGAAGACCCGCGCATTGTCGTGGCCCCGCGCGTATCGGCCGATATGATGGCGCGCTCGCCGGTACTGGTGTGGCGGAACGCGACGCGGATCCGGCTGATCCATGCCTTTCGCGCCGCCTTCGGCGCGCCGTCAGATGCGCTTTTGCCGGGCGAACCTCTGATTTGCGATGGGATCGAACTGCCGCTCAAACATCGCAAGCGGCGCATCGACCTGGAGGCACGCGGGCTGATCAAGGGAGCGCAGGCGATCTACCTTGGCGCAGGCCGGCGGCCCGGGTTCTCGAAACTGTATCTTGTCGGCGCGCAGGAGCCGCAGATATCCGTCGCCTCGATCGTGAAGATCGAGATGCCGGACGAGGAAGAGCCGTTCATCCCCTTTGCCGCCACGATGGGCGCGGCGTTTCTGCACGGGGCAGCGGTGACGATCCACAAGGCGCAGGGTTCGCAATGGGAGGATGTGCAGGTCTTCGCACCCGATCTTTATGCCGCCGCGCGGTCGGGCCGGGTGGAGGCGGGGATACCCTTGTGGAAGCGGCTGGCCTATGTGGCGATCACGCGCGCGGCGGAGCGGCTGATCTGGGTAACGCGTTATCGGCTGGCACGGCCCGAGGGGCCGCTGACCACCAACGATCTTGAAATGACACCGGCGCCCTTGAGCCTGGAGGGCGGAACCGAGGGGGACGAAACATGAAGACGATGCTGATCACCGGGGCAAGCTCGGGTATCGGGAAGGCGGTTGCCGAAGCAGCGCTGAACGAGGGCTGGGCCGTAGGGCTGTTCGCACGCCGCGAGGCGGCGCTTCGGGAGGTGGCGGGGGAACGCGATGAAGCGATGGTGCTGCCGGGCGACGTAACGCGGCTTGAGGATGTGGAGGCGGCCGTGGCGACGCTCGCCGATCGCTGGGGGCGGCTTGATGTTCTGTTCAACAATGCCGGGATCTTCACCCCGCCAGGCACGATCGACGAGATCGACGTGGAGTACTGGACCCAATCTGTTGCGGTGAACCTGACAGGCATGTTCCACGGGGCGCGGGCGGCCTTCGCGCAGATGCGGCGGCAGGCGCCGCAGGGCGGGCGGATCATCAACAACGGCTCGATCTCGGCACACACCCCGCGGGAGGGATCGGTCTGCTATACCGCGACCAAGCACGCCGTTACGGGGCTGACAAAGACCCTGTCGCTCGACGGGCGGCCTTTCGACATCGCGGCAGGGCAGATCGACATCGGAAATGCGCGAACGCCGATGGTGGCGGCATTGGATGAGCGCACCCGCGCGGCGGGCAAGCCCGCGGTCGAGACGATGGATGTGGCGGATGCGGCGCGGGCCGTGCTGCACATGGCGGATCTTCCCTTGTCGGCGAATGTGCAGAACATGACGATCATTGCGACCAAGATGCCCTATGTCGGGCGCGGCTAGCGCGCCGGTGTTCGCGTCGTCGCAGGACAGAATGGGAGGAGGGGGCGCTGCCCCCACCGCCCGTACCGGGCGGCCCCCCGGAGTATTTTCGCCAAAATGAAGAAGCGGGTCAGCCGCGGATGTAGCGGAAGAAGGCCGAGGCGCTCCACCCGGCCGCGATCGCGATGGCAAGCGACAGGAGGCCGTAGATCAGCGGCTGTTCGCGCGAGAGGTTGAAGAGAAAACGCTCGAGCCCGACTTTCTGGACGTCGATCACGGTTTCGTGGACGTCGATGACCTCGCCGTTCCGGGTGAGGAAGAAGCGGGTGGCATAAGCGCCCTCGGTTAGATTGGCCGGAAGGCGGATCGCCGTATTGAAGAGCGTGGCTTCGTTGAATTCCACCGTGCCAATATTCGTCTGGAAGAGATCGCGCGATTCACGAATACGGACCAGCGCGTCGGTGAAGGCATCGACATCCTCGACCATGGAGGCGACGCCCACCGCCCGGATCGCGCGGCGGACCGAGATCTTGTGCCGCAGATCGTCGGTGTCGCGGAGTACGTCGGCCCAGGGTGCGGTGGTGGCCACGGCGTAGAAGGACGGCGCGTGATCGACCTCTGCGCTTTCAACGTTGATCCAGATGCCGAAGCGGCGATCCTTGCGCCGGACGACGACCGGTGCCGATGGACCGGCAACGGTGATGATGACTTCGAGCGGCGCATCGTCGGGGATCGGGCTTTCGCGCTTCACCGCGCCGAAGATCAGGATTTCGGAGCCATCGAAATTCGTGGTGATCGAGATCCGGTTCTGGCTGAGCCCCGCGACCACTTCTTCGGCCTGGGCCGGGAGCGACAGCGCAAGGAGCAGGAGAAGCGCGCGGAGCATCAGTGGCCCTCCGCCGCGCCGATGGAAAAGAGCTCTCCAGGTTGCAGGAGAAGATCGAGTGCCAGCTTGCCGCAGACCACGAGCACCATGATCGCGAGCAGGATGCGGAGCTGTTCGGCCTTGAGCCGAGTCCCGATCTGAGTGCCGATCTGGGCACCCACCACCCCGCCGACGAGCAGGAGCACGGCAAGCACCATGTCGACCGTGAAGTTCGTCGTGGCATGAAGGAGCGTCGTGAAGGCCGTGACGAAGATGATCTGGAAGAGCGATGTGCCGACCACGACCTTGGTGGGCATGCCCAGAAGGTAGATCATCGCGGGCACCATGATGAAGCCGCCGCCCACCCCCATGATCGCCGCGAGGACGCCGACGGCAACGCCGACGAGAACCGGGGGAATCACGGAGATGTAGAGCCCCGAGGTTCGGAACTTCATCTTGAAGGGAAGCGCGTGGATCCAGGTGTGTTTTTTCCGCTGGGTGGGGCGGCCCGAGCGGGTCTTGCGAAGCGCGTTCAGGCTTTCGACGAACATCAGGCTGCCGATGATCCCGAGGAACACGACATAGGAAAGCCTGACGAGGAGATCGACCTGCCCGATCGCTTTGAGTGCGTTAAAGAGCTGAACGCCGAGGGCCGCGCCGACGAGACCGCCAATCAGAAGAACGGTGCCCATCCGGAAATCGACCGTTCGCTTGCGGACATGCGCGAGGACGCCTGAGAAGGAAGAGGCGACGATCTGATTCGCCTCGGTCGCCACGGCGACGGCGGGCGGGATGCCGATGAAGAACAGCAGCGGCGTCATCAGGAACCCGCCGCCTACGCCGAACATGCCCGAAAGCACGCCGACGATCCCGCCAAGCCCCAGAAGCAGGAAGGCATTGACCGAAACTTCGGCGATCGGCAGGTAGATCTGCATGGGGCAACCTTACGTGATGGAAGCCCTTTAGCGAAGTCAACGGGGGAGGCAAAGCCCCGAAACCCTGCGACAAATCGGAACGGCTGTCAGCGTTCCTTCACGTAGGGCTCGCCACCGGCGCGCGGCGGGATCGCTTTGCCCACGAAACCGGCGAGAATGACCACGGTCAGGATATAGGGAAGTGCCTGCATGAACTGGACGGGCAGGACAAATCCCGCAAGCTCGATATTCTGGTAGCGGTTGCCGATCGCCTCGAGGAAGCCGAAGAGGAGGCAGGCATAAAGCGCGTGCCAGGGCCGCCATTTGGCAAAGATGAGGGCGGCGAGGGCGATGAAGCCGCGGCCTGCGCTCATCTCCTTCACGAATCCTGCTGCGAGGCCCGTGGCGAGGTAGGCCCCCGCGATGCCGCAGAGGACGCCGCAGATCAGTACGGCGATGTAGCGCAGCCGGGTGACCGAGATCCCGGCGGTATCGACGGCGCCGGGGTTTTCGCCCACCGCCCGCAGCCTGAGCCCGAATCGGGTTCGGAAGAGCACCCACCATGATAGCGGCACGGCCAGGAGCGCGACATAGACGAGCGCCGTGTGGCCGGAGATCAGTTCGGCATAGACCGGCCCTGCGACGGGGATGTTTCCAAGCACGTCCGCAAGCGGCCAGTCGAGCGTCTGGAACCGCGCATCGCCTTCAAGCGACGGTGTGCGCCCGCCCTGGCGAAACCAATCCTGTGCGATGAGCACGGTGAGGCCCGAGGCGAGAAAGTTGATCGCGACGCCCGAGATCAGCTGATTGCCGCGGAAGGTGATCGAGGCCGCGCCGTGGATGAGCGACAGGACAAGCGACGCTGCGATGCCCGCGAAAAGCCCGATCCAGACCGAGCCGGAGGTATAGGCAACCGCCGCCGAGAAGAAGGCGGAGGCCAGCATCTTGCCTTCGAGCCCGATGTCGAAAATGCCCGCGCGTTCCGAGAAGAGCCCGGCGAGGCAGGCGAGAAGAAGGGGTGTCGCGAGGCGAACGGTGGAGTCGAGGATCTGGAGGAGGGTCAGGAAATCCATGGGCCTCAGTTCCTCTGTGTCGCCATCTTCCACGCGGCGAAGACGAAGAAGGCCCCGAGGGAGGCGTCTATCCAGCGGCGGGACGTTTCATAGGCGCGTCTGACGGGACGCGAGGAAAGGATCACCGCCCAGGCGCCATGGCAGAAGAGCGAGATCACGAAAGCCCCCGCAACGAAGGCCGCGATGATCGTCGGGCCGCCGCCTTGCGTCGCGCCGACAGCGGCGATGGCAAGCCAGAAGGCGATCGCCTTCGGATTTGTGACCTGAAGAAGATAGCCAGCAGTGAACCACTTGAGCGGCGGGGCTGGGGCGACCTCTGCCACGGCGACGCGCGGTGGGCGGATCGCTTTGCCGAACGAGCCCCAGGCAAGGTAAAGGAGGTAGGCGGAACCCGCGAGCCTGAGCACGGTCATCGCCCAGGCGGCCTGGTGCAGCAGCAGGCCCACGCCAATGAGGGTAAGCAGGTTGATCGTGATACTGCCCATGGCGATTCCGGCAGAGGCCGTGAGTGCGGCCCCGCGGCCCTGCGTGGTCGAGATCCCCAAAAGCATGGCAACCGCCGGACCTGGTGAAGAGGCCGCAATGAAGAGGATCGCGTAGGCCGCGAGAAAGCCCGGCAGGTAGGGTGCGAACTCGGTCATTCGGCGGGCTCCGTCTGGACCGATTTCGTATCGGGCTTCGGCGCGCGAGACCGGCGAGCAGCGAGGAAGATCCGCTCAAGCGGCATCCGCACCATGTTGTCGAGCGCACCGGTAAAGAGGATCACGAGCGCCTGGATCACCACGACGAGATCGCGGGGAATGTTCGTCCAGAGGCCAAGCTCTGCCCCGCCCTGGTAGAGGAACCCGAAGAGAAGCGCAGCCAGGAACACGCCGAAGGGATGCGAGCGGCCCATAAGCGCCACGGCGATACCGATAAAGCCCGCACCCTCGACGGCGTTGAGGACGAGGCGTTCAGCCTCGCCCATGACGTTGTTGATCGCCATGCAGCCTGCAAGTGCGCCTGAGATCAGCATCGCGATCACGGTGATGCGGACGGGCTTTATCCCGGCATATACCGCCGCCGGTTCGGATTGGCCGAAGGCGCGGATCGCGTAACCCAGTCGTGTGCGCCAGATGAGCCACCAGACCAGGAAACAGGCGGCGATGGCGACGAAAAAGGTGACATTCACGGGGGCGCCGCGGAAGAGCGTCATGCCGGTGAAGGCGAAGATATCCTGGAATGTCGGAAGGTGGGCGCCTTCGGGGAAGTTGCCCGAGGCCGGATCCATCGAGCCCGCGGGCTTCAGCACGTTGACCAGCATGTAGTTCAGCAGGGCCGCGCCGATGAAGTTGAACATGATCGTCGTGATAACGATGTGACTGCCGCGTTTCGCCTGCAGGTAGCCCGGCAGGAAGGCCCAGGCCGCGCCGAAAAGCGCGCCGCCGAGGATCGCGACGGGCAGCGCCAGCGTCCAGTGGGGCCAGGGTATCGAGAGGCAGACGAGGGCGACGCCCAGACCGCCCAGCATCGCCTGGCCTTCGCCGCCGATGTTGAATAGTCGCGCATGGAAGGCGACGGCGACCGCAAGGCCCGTGAACATGAAATTCGTGGCGTAATAAAGCGTGTAGCCCCAGCCATAGGTCGACCCAAGGGCGCCGGTCACCATGGTGCGCACCGCTTGGACCGGGCTTTCGCCGATGGCGAGGATCACGAGACCCGACAGCACGAAGGCGATGACGAGGTTGATCAGTGGGATCAGGAGGACATCGACCCATTTCGGCATGGTATCCATGTCAGGCCCTCCCGCCGACGTGGTCGAGTTGTTCTTCCACCGCTTCATGAAGCGGTTTGCCCTCCGGCACGCTGTCCATCCCTGCCATCAGGAGGCCGAGTTCGCGTTCGTTGGTTTCCGAGGGCAGACGCTCGCCCATGATGCGGCCATCGAACATCACCGCGATCCTGTCCGACAGCGACATGATCTCGTCGAGTTCGACGCTGACCAGAAGCACCGCTTTTCCGGCGTCACGAAGCGCCACGATCTGTTGGTGAATGAATTCGATCGCGCCGATATCGACGCCGCGCGTGGGCTGGCCGACAAGCAGGAGATCTGGATTGCGTTCGATCTCGCGCGCCACGACGATTTTCTGCTGGTTGCCGCCCGAGAAGTTCTTTGCCGTGAGCCAGGGGTTCGGCGGGCGGACGTCGAACTTCTCCATCTTCCGGGCGCAATCTTCCCGGATCGCGCCGTTGTTCATTGCAAAGCGGCCGCGACTATAGGCCGGGTCGTTGTGATAGCCGAAGACGACGTTCTCCCAGGCATAGAAGTTCATGATCAGGCCTTCGGCCTGGCGGTCTTCGGGAACGTGGGAAATGCCGCGGGCGCGGCGGGTCTGGGCGTCGGAGTTTTCGCCGGTCAGGTCGATTTCCGCCCCGTTGAGGCGGATCGTGCCGGTGGCGCGCGCCATGCCGCCCAGAACATTGAGAAGCTCTGACTGCCCGTTTCCGGCGACGCCGGCGATGCCCAGGATCTCGCCGGCGCGGATGTTGAGGGACACGCCCTTGAGCCGCTCAACCCCGGCCTCGTCGATGACGCGGAGGTTCTCGACCTCCAGGATCGTCTCGCCCGGAGCGGCCGGTTTCTTGTCGACGCGGAGGAGAACCTTGCGGCCCACCATCAGTTCGGCGAGTTCCTCGGGGCTCGTTTCCGAGGTTTTCACCGTCGCCGTCATCTCGCCCCGGCGCATCACGCTGACCGTATCGGTCACGTCCATGATCTCGCGCAGCTTGTGCGTGATGAGGATGATTGTCTTGCCCTGTTCCTTCAGCCCCTTGAGAATCCGGAACAGGTGGTCGGCCTCGGCTGGCGTCAGGACGCCGGTGGGCTCGTCGAGAATGAGGATATCGGCCTGGCGGTAAAGCGCTTTGAGGATTTCGACGCGCTGCTGCATGCCGACGCCGATGTCTTCGATCACCGCGTCTGGATCGATCTTGAGTTCGTATTCGCGGCTGAGGCGTTCGAGTTCGGCGCGTGCCTTTGCGAGCGAGGGCCGCAGAAGCGCGCCGTCTTCGGCACCGAGGACGACGTTTTCGAGAACGGTGAAATTCTCGACCAGCTTGAAGTGCTGGAACACCATCCCGATGCCGGCGGCGATGGCGGCCTGGCTGTTTGGGATCTCGGTCTTCCGGCCCTTGACGAAGATCTCGCCCGCGTCGGCCTTGTAGAAGCCGTAGAGGATCGACATCATCGTGGATTTCCCGGCGCCGTTTTCGCCGATGATGCCGTGGATCGTGCCGGGCATGACCCGGAGCGATATGTCTTTATTGGCCTGCACGGGGCCGAAGGCCTTGGATATGCCTTTGAGTTCGATCGCTGGCGCGCCGCTCACCGTCTCAAGCCCCCTCGCTTCGGAAAGGGGCCGCCCCTTTTGGTGCGGCCCCGGATCCGGTCAGTCGCCGATCAGAACTCGTGCGCGGGGCAGCTGTCGGTCGCGTAGTAGCTGGCGACTTCGAGTTCGCCCGAGATGATCTTGGCCTTCGCGTCTTCCACGGCCGCGATCATGTCTTCGGTCAGGAGCGCCTCGTTGTTCTCGTCGACCGAGTAGCCGACGCCCTCTTCCTCGAGGCCGAGAACCATGGAACCCGTCTCAAGATTTTCCCCGGCTTTCATGGCCTCGTAAACGGCCACATCGACGCGCTTCAGCATCGAGGTGAGGACAGAACCCGGGTGCAGATAGTTCTGGTTCGAGTCGACGCCGATCGAGTAGACGCCTTCATCCGCAGCGGTCTGAAGCACACCGACACCGGTGCCGCCTGCGGCGGCGTAGATCACGTCTGCGCCTTGCGAAATCTGCGCCTTCGTCAGTTCGCCGCCCTTCACGGGATCGTTCCAGGCCGCCGGTGTGGTGCCGGTCATGTTCGAGATGATCTCGATATCGGGATTCACCGCCTTCGCGCCTTGGGCGTAGCCACAGCCGAAGTGGCGGATGAGCGGGATATCCATTCCGCCGATGAAGCCGATTGTGCCGGATTTGGAGGCCTGCGCTGCCAGCATCCCGACGAGGTAGGAGCCCTGATGTTCCTGGAAGGAGATCATCAGAACATTTTCCGGAATCTCGGGGATGAAGCCGTCGATATTGACGAACTTGATGTCGGGATAGTCCGGGGCGACAGACTCGACCGGTGTGGCGAAGGCGAAGCCCGTGGTGATGATCGGGTTAAAACCCTGTTCCGCGAAGCGACGAAGCGCCTGCTCGCGCTGGGCCTCGGACGTCAGTTCGATGTCGCGGTAGGTGCCGCCGGTTTCCTGCGCGAAGCGCTCGGCCCCGTTATAGGCAGCTTCGTTGAAGGATTTGTCGAACTTGCCGCCGAGATCGAAGATCAGCGCCGGTTCCGCCAGTGCCGCACCGGCGGTCAGCGCCAGCGTGGCGGCTGCGCCCAGAAGGGACTGAAACTTTGTCATGGAATACTCCCTGATGTTTTTTTGGTTACCGGGGGCCGTCCCCCCCGGGGGCATATCCGGGCACTCTAGTCCCGATCACGATACCCGGACAATAGGGGCGAGGGTTTGGGGGAGGGTCAATGCCTTTTTGACCAAAGGGTCAGGGGTTTCGCGCCGACTGCCCCCGGAACGGGCATGTGACGTCAGGTCAGATCGCGGCGGAGTATGAGGGCGGTTTCCTTCGTGCCGTCGGCAGAGGCGTAGTAACCGGGGCGCTGGCCCACCTTTTCATAACCTCGCGCGGCGTAGAGGGCCCGAGCGGGTGCGTTCGATTCGGCGACTTCGAGGAAGGCGGTGACTGCGCCCCGGGCGCGGGCCTCGTCCTCGAACGCAGCGAGGCAGTGGGTGGCGGCGCCGGTTCGACGGTGATCGGGATCGGTGGCGATGAGGAGGAGTTCGGCCTCGTCGGCAGCGACGCGACCGAGGGCGAAGGCGTGAGCGAGTGATGTGATGAAGGCGCCCGGATGGGCGAGGATCTTGCGCAGGTCATCGGGGCCCCACCCAACGGGATAGGGCACCGCGCGGGCGTAGAGGGCGGCGATATCCTCGGGTGTCACGAGACGATCACCGGGCCTGCGTCCTTCGGCGGGGCGGCGTCGGCGGGGCGGATATAGAGCGGGCTTGCGCTGTCGTCCGGTGCACCGCTGGCGGCGAGGAAGAGCTCTTCCGTGCGCTCGGCGAGCTGGGCGGGGGCGGGGGAAAAGCCTTCGTCTTCGCCCGAAAGGCTGAAACGTTTTGCAATGGTGGAGGCGCGGTGACCAAAGATGCTGTGCACGCCCGAGGGCAGCAGATCGGCAGGCGGCGTGTCCGGATCGATCAGGGCGGGAGGGCCTGCAGGCGCGCCAGCAATGAAGCTTTGCACATAGGCCTGATCGCGAGGGGCGGGCAGCGAGATCGTGATGCGATCCAGCCCAAGATGCTGCGACAGAGCAGCAAGTTCGAAGTTCGACACCCCGTAGACCGGGATGCCGAGTGACAGGGCGAGGCCCTTTGCAGCGGACACACCGATGCGGATGCCGGTGAAGTTGCCGGGGCCGACCGAGACACCCAGCGCGTCGAGATCCTGCATGGACCAGCCGATCTCTTTCAGCCGGGCTTCTGCCAGGGGAAAGAGCGCTTCCGCCTGGCCGCGGGCCATTTCGTGCACGACGCCAGCGGAATAGCTCTCGGTTGCCGTGCCGATGGCGCAGAACGGCCCCGATGTATCGAGGGCAAGGACCTTGGGAAACTTGGGAATGGATCTCGGCACGGTAATTACCCGCAGGTCTCGGGTGTTCGTTTCGTCGTGCCGAGACGGCCGCGCGCACTTCCTTGTGATCTGGGACGGTCGTCGGCGATGTGGAGCCACGAGAGGCGGGCGGCGTCGTGGCAATGCTCGTCGGGCTGAAGGTCGTCCGCCTGGTCGAGGAGCCCGAGGGGTACGTAGACCTGTCCCGGCAGATAGTCGAACGTTGCTGCGAGTGGGGAGCCGTAGTCGGGGCAGAAGCAGCGTTTTACACCCTTGGTGACCTGCTGCGCCGGAGCGGGTTCTGGAGCCAGACGCAGCGCGCCCTTGAGGAATGCCGCAAAGGCGGCGACCGGTGCCCCGGTGAGACGTCGGCAATCGGCGCAGTGGCAGTAGGCAACGGTCCGTGGCGCGGTATCAGCGCTGACGGAAACCGACCCGCAATAGCACCGCCCAGAGACGCGGTCAGGCCGCGACAGGGCGGACCTCGACGACTTCGGGGATGTAGTGCCGCAGGAGGTTCTCGATCCCCATCTTGAGGGTGAGCGTCGAGGACGGGCAGCCCGCGCAGGCGCCCTGCATGTGCAGGTAGACAATGCCGCGATCGAAGCCGTGGAAGGTGATGTCGCCGCCATCCTGCGCCACGGCGGGGCGCACGCGGGTGTCGAGCAATTCCTTGATCTGGTTCACGATTCCGGCATCCGGCCCGTCGTGATCGGCGTGACCAGAGGCTTTCGGCCCATCGCCTTCCAGCACCGGCTGGCCGGATTGGAAATGTTCCATGATCGCGCCGAGGACGGCGGGTTTGATGTGATCCCAGTCGGCCGTATCGGATTTCGTCACGGTGACGAAATCGTTGCCAAGAAAGACTGCCGTCACCCCATCAACGCCGAAGACGCGGGTCGCGAGCGGGGAGGTTCCGGCGGTGTCGGCACTCGGGAAATCGGCGGTGCCCGCATCGAGCACGGCTTGGCCCGGCAGAAACTTCAGGGTTGCCGGATTTGGCGTGGATTCGGTCTGAATGAACATGGCGCGCGTCTCCTGAGTGGATAAGTCAGGAATATGCGGTCCGGGGCCCGGGGTGTCAAGAAGTTGGAATGATTCTAAAGCCCTCCGGCTGGCCTCAGGTCACCGCTTCGAGCCGTTCCTTCGAAAGCTCACCCGGCACGATTGTGATCGGCACCGGAAGCGTGCCCGAGCTGCGGGCAAGGGCAGAGACGAGGGGGCCCGGCCCCTTCTTGTCGATGCCTGCGCCAAGCACGAGCACGCCGATTTCCTGATCTTCCCGGATCTGGGCGAGGATTTCGGGCACCGCCTCGCCTTCCCGTATCACAAGCTCGGGGTCGACGTTCTGGCGGTCGCGCATCCACTTGGCGAAGACGTCGAAATGGGCGTGGATCCTTTCACGCGCCTCTTCGCGCATGATGTCGCCCACCCCGATCCAGTGATTGAATTCGTCGGGCGGAATGATCGAGAGAACCTGAACGCCGCCGCCCGTCTTCGCGGCGCGCATGGCGGCGAAGCGCATGGCATTCAGGCATTCGCGGCTGTCATCGAGGACAACGAGAAACTTGCGCATCTTACCCTCCCGGGTGGTCTGAGGCGGATCATGCCCTTAGCGCCGGGCCCTGTCCATGGCCGCGATCAGCGGGCTATCCTGAGGCCCGCGCCGCGCTCGGTCGCGGTTTCGACGGCAAGCGCCGCCGCCGCGAAATCGCCGAGCGCGATGCCGCGGAAGGCGAAAGCCGCGGGGCGCGACGGGTCGCGGTCCGGGACCTTGCCGGTGACGAGGTCGGTGAGATCACCCGAGACAAGCTCTGCCGGAACAAGGGGGATCTGGCTTGCCGCCTCCTGTTCACTGTCGTCGATGGCGATCCGGTTGAAGGCGGAAAGACCCTCTTTAAGCCACGGGATGCCGAGATCCGTAATGGCGGCAAAGGCGCCGGGTTTCAGCCA
The DNA here is from genome assembly GCF_032586175.1 of Ovoidimarina sediminis. Classification (NCBI taxonomy): domain Bacteria; kingdom Pseudomonadati; phylum Pseudomonadota; class Alphaproteobacteria; order Rhodobacterales; family Roseobacteraceae; genus Ovoidimarina; species Ovoidimarina sediminis. Next base: position 23,910 of record NZ_JAWHTE010000012.1, on the reverse strand, counting down.
GCGGGCGTCGAGAAACGGTTCGATCGTATAGTCGAGCGTGACGGAGGTAACGATGATGTCGGCGTCGCGCATCGCCTCTTCCGGTCTTGCCGAAGCAGTGGCCTCGAGGCCTTTCGAGCGGGCGAGATCGCAGAGAGCATCGAGGTTTTTCTGCCCTCGGCCGACAGCGCGGATCTCGGCGATCGGGTATTCCGCCATGAAGGCGGCAAGGTGGCTGCGGGCCTGAACACCGGTGCCGATGAAGGCGATGGAGCGCGCGTTCGGATCGGCCAGGCGGCGGGCGGCGACGGCGGAAAGGGCGGCGGTGCGCACCGCCGTCACCCAGTTCGCATCGAGAAGCGCCGCGAGAAGCCCGGTCGCCGCATCGAAGACGAGGATAGATCCGTTGATCGCCGGCAGATCGAGGCCGGGATTGTCGGGGCAGACGGAGACGGCCTTCAGGATCGTGAAGGCCGGGGCTTCTCCGACTGCGAGGGTCGACATCATGTAGCGACCGTCGCCGGGCAGAATGACGGATTTGGGCGCGGTTCTCAGGCGCCCCGCTGCCTTTTCGCGAAGGGCGGTTTCAATCGTGTCGGCGACGGTGACTGGTGAAATCTCGAGCCCTTCGAGGGCTGCGTCCGAGAGGTACAGGAAGTTTTCGCGATCCATCAAGACAGGCCCTTTTCCGACAGCGCCCAGTCCCAGTACATTTCGCGCGCTCTGCGTGCGACGGGCCCGGCCTGGTACTGCGTGCCATCGAACTCGGTCACCGGCGTCACCTTGTTCATGTTGCCCGAAAGGAAGACTTCGTCGGCTTCGCGGAAATCGTCGAAGGTCAGGATCGCTTCGCGCACGGGAGTGCCGACTGCCGCGAAGTTCGTCATGTGACGGGCGCGGGTGATTCCGGCAAGGAAGGTGCCGTTGGCAATGGGCGTCAGGATTTCGCCGTCGCGGACCATGAAGACATTCGCCGTGGCGCTTTCGGCGACGTTGCCCATGGCGTCGGCGACCAGGGCGTTCTGGAACCCCTTGGCGCGCACTTCGATGAGCATTCGTGCGTTGTTGGGATAGAGGCAGCCCGCCTTCGCGTTGACCACGGCGCTTTCAAGGATCGGGCGGCGGAAGCGGGTGGTGCCGAGGCGCACCGTCGCGCCCGGATCGGCAAGCGGGATCTCTTCGAGGCAAAGCGCGAAGCCGGTCTTGCCATCGTCGGGCACGATGGCCGTCAGATCGCCGTCGATCGCCCAGTACATGGGCCGGATGTAGACGGCGGCGTCTTTCGGGTAGAGCTTGAGCCCCTCCCGGGCGATGGCAACCATCTCGTCCACCGTCACCGTCGGCGTGATCATGAGGGCCGTGGCCGAGGCATTGACCCGTGCACAATGGGCGCGAAGATCCGGGGCTACGCCGTCGAAATAGCGCGCGCCGTCGAAGACGGTGGTGCCGAGCCAAGAGCCGTGATCGGCCGCCCGCATGATCGGCACGTCGCCGTCATGCCAGCGGCCTTCGAAATATGTGCGGATGCCTGTGCCGACGGCCATTCTGTCTGCCTCGCTCCCTGACGGGCGGACCGTAGGGGGCGGGGAGCGGGCTGTCCAGACCGGGTGTCAGGCCTCTTCGAGCAGGGCCTTCAAATCGAGCGGATCGTTGACCATGCGAAGCGCCCCGGTCGCGTCGCGGGGCCATTCGGCTTCGGGCCGGTCGCGGTAGATTTCGATTCCGTTTCCGTCGGGATCACGAGAATAGACCGCTTCGCTGACCCCGTGATCGGCGGCACCATCGATTGGGACGCCCGCTTCGATCACCGCTTTGAGGGCTCGCGCCAGGGCGGCGCGGTCGGGGTAGAGGAAGGCCGCGTGATAGAGGCCGGTATGGCCCGGGGGCGGGGCGCTGCCGCCCTTGCTGTCCCAGGTGTTCAGGCCGATGTGGTGGTGATAGCCGCCCGCCGAGAGGAAGGCGGCCCCTGCGCCGTAGCGCTGCTGAAGCTCGAATCCCATGACCTCGGAATAGAAGGTGATGGCCCGGTCGATATCCGAGACGCGAAGGTGGATGTGCCCGACGGCGGTACGGGGATCGGTTCTGTAGGTCATCGGAAGACTATGGGCGGTCGGAACACCACGTGAAAGGCCTGCCGGCGCACATGCGCCTTGCCGGATCGAAAGTCCCCCGGCGGGCCGCCGGGGGATTCGGGGTACTGATCTTGGCACATGTACCACCAGACAGGTGCGCGGACGGGGCACGTCGGATGCACGACGCCCCACCATACGGGGACAATGGTAAAGCCCGGTCGCATCTGTCGGGGCCGCTGCGGGACAGGTGAGCGGCCCTGATACGCAGGTTAGCCTGGGAAGGATTCCGATTTATGACGGTGGGGCGAGCTATTCGGCGCGATGGCAGGCCACCCGCGCCCCGCGCAGCTTACGCAGTTCAGGGCGTTCGCGCTTGCAGCGATCCACGGCGATCGGGCAACGCGGGTGGAAGGCGCAGCCCGGTGGCGGGTTGATCGGATCGGGAATCTCGCCCTTGGGCGGATCGACCTCGCGCCCGAACCCATCCATCTTCGGGGCCGCGGCCAGGAGCATCTGGCTGTAAGGGTGCTTGGGGTCGTCGAAAAGATCATCTGGTGCGGCCTCTTCCACCAGGCGCCCGAGATAGAGCACGCCGATCGTGTCGGCCATGTGCTGTACCACGGTGAGGTCGTGACTGATGAAGAGATATGTGAGACCGAATTCGTCTTTCAGATCCGACATCAGATTCAGTACCTGTGCCTGAACCGAGACATCGAGCGCCGAGGTGGGTTCATCGCAGACGATAAGCCGGGGTTCGGAGGCGAGTGCGCGGGCGATACAGATCCGCTGTCTCTGCCCGCCGGAGAATTCGTGCGGGAACTTGCCCGCATCCTCCGCCGAAAGCCCCACCTGTTCGAGAAGTTTCTCGGCCAGCCCCTTGGTGTCGCCGCCGCGTGCCGCGACCGGTTCGGCGATGATATCGCGCACCTTCCAGCGCGGGTTCAGCGATGCGAAGGGATCCTGAAAGATCATCTGGATGTCGGAGCGCACCTTTTCGATCTTCGCCGGATCGGTTTCGGAGGCGAGGTCGACACCCTCGATCTCGACGACGCCGTCCGATGGCCGAAGAAGACCCACGACCATCTTTCCTATGGTGGACTTGCCGGAACCACTTTCGCCGACGAGGGCATAGACCTGGCGTTCCGGGATCTCGAAGGAGACATCGGAGACGGCGGTGAGAAGCGCCTTGGGCAGCCGTTCGATCACGCGGTTCAGGAACGGCTTCGAGACGTCGAAGATGCGGGTGAGGCCGGTGACACGGACGAGGGCGTTCATGCCGTGGCCTCCGTCAGGATCGGGAACCAGCAGGCGGCGCGGCCGTCGCAGGTGTCGAGCGTCGGGCCGGGATCTTCCCGGCATTTGTCCTGCACCTTGGGGCAGCGCGGGTGGAAAGCGCAGCCGGGCGGCAGGCTTCCGAGCCGGGGCATGGCGCCGGGGATCTGGCGCAGCCGGGCCTGGCCCTTCGAGGCGAGCGGCGTCGAGCCCATCAGACCGTCGGTATAGGGATGGCGCGGCGCGGTCAGAACCTGCCGCACAGGGCCAAGCTCTGCCAGGCGGCCGGCATACATCACCGCCACGCGGTCGGCAGCTTCGGCGATCACACCCATGTCGTGCGTCACCAGCATCACCGCCGTGCCGCGTTCGCGGCAAAGCCTTTTCAGAAGTGCGATGATCTGCGCCTGCACCGAGACGTCGAGGGCGGTCGTGGGTTCGTCGGCGATCACGAGCGAAGGTTCGGCGCAAAGCGCGAGCGCGATGACCACGCGCTGCCGCATCCCACCGGAAAACTCGTGCGGGTAGCTGTCGATCCGTTCGCGCGCGGCGGGGATGCCAACCTCTTCCAACGCGGCGACTGCGCGTTCCCGGGCCTCGGTGCGGGTGATGTCGAGGTGTTCGAGCATCGTTTCCGATAGCTGATCGCCGATCGGAATGAGGGGGTTGAGCGAGGTGAGCGGATCCTGAAAGACCATCCCGATCTCTTTGCCGCGTACGCGGCGCATCTGGCTGGTCGACAGGTTGTCGATCCGCTGGCCATTGAGGTGTATCTCGCCGCCGGTGATCCGGGCCGGCCGGTCGAGAAGGCCGATGACTGCGTTTCCGGTCATCGACTTGCCCGCGCCGGATTCACCCACGACACCCAGGATCTCTCCCTTGCGGATGTCATATGACACCTTATCGACGGGACGCAGGACGGCGTGGCGCGTGGGGATCTCGACGACGAGATCGCGGACGGACAGGACGGTATCGCTCAAGGGACCCCTCGTTTCAGGCGTTTTCCCGTTATTGGATAGTCGGGAGGGCGAGGGCAAGCGGTTCTGACCATCCGTGGGTCACCCTTGGAGGGAGCATTGCAGGCCGCCGGAGGCCGATTGCGCCATGACATTGTCGCGGTAGGCCCTAGACGGACAATCCCGGACGGCGCGAAACTTGCAAGCGGAGTTCGGGCGAAGGAAGGCGCATCATGGATCTGGACGGGCTGGCCGCGCGATACCGGCTGGACGGCTACATATCGGGCATTCCGGTCTTGACCGGGGCCGAGGCGGCAACCCATCGCAGGGCATTGGAAAAGGCGGAGGCCGAACAGGGACCACTTCATTACAAGGCGAAGCTTCACACGGTGATGACCTCTCCGCTGGCGCTTGCAACGCATCCCCGCGTCCTAGATGTCGTGGAGGCGCTGATCGGCCCGGACATCCTGCTTTACGATGTCACCTACATCATCAAGGAACCGCACACGGCGAGCCATGTCAGCTGGCATCAAGATCTGACCTATTGGGGCCTATCGGATGACGCACAGGTGTCGATGTGGCTTGCCCTGTCGCCGGCGACGGAGGTGTCGGGCTGCATGCGGATGGTGCCCGGCAGTCATCTGGCCGGCCGATTGGAGCATGAAACGGGAGAGGATGCCGACAACGTGCTGTTTCAAAGCCAGACGGTGCACGGGGTGGACGAGGGCCACTCGGTGATCTGCCCGCTCGCACCCGGAGAGGCGTCGTTTCACCATGGATGGGTGTTGCACGCGTCGATGCCGAACCGGTCAGATGACAGGCGGATCGGGCTTAACGTTCAGTACATCGCGCCCCATGTGCGACAGACGAAACATGACCGCGATTCCGTGATGCTTGTCCGGGGCGAGGATCGCTACGGGCATTTCATGCGGGATGTGCCGGCCACGGCGAATTTCGCGCCTGAGACGGTGGCGCGTTGGCATGAGCTCGACCGCCTGCATATCGAGACGCAGGGCACGTCATAGGTTTAGGCCTTCCGCCCGGATCGGCGAATTTTCCAGCAATTGCAAGGCCACCGGGTCTTGCAGTACGCTCCCTACGCTTGGGTATGGGGGCAATGGGACGTGAGGCGGGCCTTGCTCATGACATTGGCGGTGCTTCTGCCGCAGAGCGCGCTTGCGCAGGACTGCGTGGCGCCTGTTCCTCTGGATATTGTCGGGCCCGAACCTCTGACCGCGCCCGCACCGCCTGACCCTGCGCTGCGGCCCGTTCTGCCCGATTGTCTTGCGGGACTGTCATCGCCCGAACAGGAGAACTGTCCGCGCGATGTCATCGCTGCGTATGCGCGGGACGTCGCGGCCTATTCCGATGCGCTTCAGGCCTACGTTCTGGCCGCCGACCGCCATGCCAATACGGCGAACCGGCGCGCCAATGCGGCGATTGCGGCGGCGCGCGACGCACGGGACCATGCCGAGGCCGCATATGCCTTCGCGGAGTGTGAGGCGGACGCGATCCTCCGAAGCGAAGTGGCGCGGGGCGAGTAACCTCCGCGCGTCGCGTCAGCTGGCGTTCGGCCCGCGCAGTTGCCGGATCGCGGCGCGCACCGCTTTCCAGGTGTCGGCTTCTTCGGGTGTGCCCGCTGCCTGTGCTTTCTGCGCGGCCTCCGCCTCGGCCTTGTCGCCATGGGCGGCATAGAGCGAGCGGGCGTATTCCATGACTTGGGACGTTTCCATGGCAAGGGTCCTCCGTATCAGTGTCGGAAAGCCAGTCTTGCCGGGGCCCGCCGCAGCGGTCATTGACCGCGGTCAATTCACGAAGTGGCCTATTTCAGGCGCGGGTTCAGTGCGTCGCGGAGCCAGTCGCCGAGAAGGTTCACCGAAAGGGCCAGTGCCAGAAGCGTCGCGGCGGGGAAGAACAGGATCCACCACTCCCCCGAGAAGAGGAATCCCTGCCCGATGCGAATGAGCGTACCGAGCGAGGGCTGGGTGGGCGGTGCGCCGACGCCGAGGAAGGACAGCGTGGCCTCTGCGATGATCGCAAGCGCGAGCGATATCGTGGCGATGACGAGGACCGGGGACAGCACGTTCGGAAGGATGTGCTTGAGCATAATCGCCGGGCTCGACCGGCCGATGAGCTTGGCCGCCTGCACGTATTCCTTGTTCTTCTCGACCAGCGTCGCGCCGCGCACGACCCGGGCGAATTGCACCCAGTCCGACAAGCCGATGGCGATAATCAGCACCCAGATTGCCATCTGATCGCGGTATTCCACAGGGGTGAATCCCTTCGCGATGCCGAAGATCAGCATGGCGACGAGGATTGCCGGGAAGGTAAGCTGGACGTCGGCGATCCGCATGATGATCGTCTCGGTCCAGCCGCCCGCATAGCCCGCGAGAAGGCCGAGAAGGACGCCGAGGACCATCGCAAAAAGGACCGCGGAGAAGCCCACGAAAAGCGAGATCCGCATACCGTAGAGGATCGTCGAAAACACGTCGCGCCCTTGATCGTCGGTACCCAGCCAGAACACATCCCCTGTGAAGGCGTTGGGCTGCATCGGGGCCGAGAACCCGTTCATCAGGTTCAGGCTGGCCGGGTCGAACGGGTTGTGAGGCGCGATGAGCGGGGCAAGTACCGCCGCAAGAACAAGGATCACCGTTACCGAAAAGCTGACGACGGCGACGGGGGAGCGCTTGAACTTCCAGAAGAAATCGGAAGCCCGGAAGCGGGCCCAGGCCGAGGGCTCCGCGGCGGCGGCGGTGGCGCGGCGGGCGCTGTCGATTGGGGCGTCGGTCATGTCAGTGCGCCCCCGCCCGGTCGGCCCGAAGCCGCGGGTCGATCGCGAAATAGAGAAGATCGACGATCAGGTTGATCGCCACGAACATCACCGAAATCAGCATCAGGTAGGCCGCCATGACGGGGATATCGACAAACTGGATCGCGTTGATGAAGAGAAGGCCGACACCGGGCCACTGAAACACGGTTTCGGTGATGATCGCGAAGGCGATGATCGAGCCGAGTTGCAGGCCGGTGACCGTGATCACCGGAACCAGCGTGTTCTTGAGGGCGTGGCGGAAATTGACTGCGCGTTCCTTCAGGCCACGGGCGCGGGCGAAGCGGATGTAATCCTGCCGAAGCACCTCCAGCATCTCGGATCGGACGAGGCGCATGATCAGCGTCATCTGGTAGAGGCCCAGCGTGATCGCGGGCAGTATCAGTGCCCTGAGCCCGCTTTCGGTCAGGAACCCCGTCGTCCACCATCCCAGATCGACCGTATCTCCGCGCCCGAACGATGGCAGCAGGTCGAGCTCAACAGAGAATATGTAGATCAGTAATATGCCTATGAGGAACGTGGGCAGACTGACCCCTATGAGTGACACGGTCATGATAACGTTCGACGCGATCCCATCGCGTCGGATGGCGGTGAAGACGCCCAGCGCGATGCCGATGGAAATTGCGAGAAACCCAGAGACGGCGGCGAGTTCGAGGGTGGCGGGCGCGCGTTCGGCGATGATTTCCGCGACCGGGCGACCCTGGCGGTAACTTACGCCGAAATTGCCCTGCACCGCGCCTTCGAGGAAGCGCAGGTATTGCACCGGGAACGGCTGATCGAGGCCGAGTTGGGCGCGCAGGCGTTCGATGTCTTCCTGGGTGCGTTCCTGCCCAAGCATGTTGTCGATCGGATCGCCGACGAAACGGAACATCGAGAAGGCGACAAGGCCCACGACCAGAAGGACGAGGAGCGACTGAAGCACGCGGCGGATGACATAGGCGAGCATCCCAAACTTGTGGTCCGCCCCGCGTCGGACGTCAAGGGAGGGGCGGGTGCACCTCGTCTCGCGTGGCGACGATCACGGCTGCCGGAATTTCCACCCGGTAACCACCGTCATGGGCGCAGCGGCTTCGCACCGCTTCGGTCATCGCGTTGCGAATTGCGTTGCGGTTCTCTTCGGGTTGCCGCGACAGAAGGCTGCCACCACGGGGGGCGCCCCTCAGGAAAATCTCGAACAAGCGGGCGGGATCGTCCATATCCCAGTGGCAGGGCACCAGTTCGATCGACGACAGGCCAAGCCCGGCCTCGGAGAAAAGGCCGCTGGCGGTATCCTCATCCGCGAACCGGTGGAAATCGGGCTGTTCCGGCATGGTGACGGAGGGATCCGCATTCTGCATGACGGCGGGGTAGAGGATGCCGAATGCGGCAGAATGCGCTGGCCCGGCCCATGCCGACATCACGAGCCGCCCGCCCGGGCGCAGCACGCGGGCAATCTCCCGCAGGGCGCGCGGCTGATCGGGCACATGCATCAGGCCGAAGGTGCTTGTGACGGCATCGAAGCATTCCGCCGCGAAAGGCAGATCCTGTGCATCGGCCTCGATGAACGTGGCATCGGGCCGCCGTTTCCGGGCCTCCTCCAGCATGACGGTCGAGAAATCGGCGCCGACCACATCGTGCCCCGCGTCGATAAGCGCCAGCGTGGTGTTGCCCTGGCCACAGCACAGATCGAGCACGCGCGCCGTTCCGGGGATCCGCGAGACCACCGCGGGCACCGCCATGTCGCTTGCGGACGAAAACATGTCGATGTAGCCCGTGGCGATTTCCGGGTTGGTCCAGCCCGTGCGTTCGAGTTCGGCGAAGCCGTCATAAATCGTCATGCTGTCCCCCTTGTTTTCGCGCAGGATGCCCTCCCGCGCGCTTCAGCGTCAACGTCCGTGGGGGATCGTCCAGTCGATCTCGGGGCCCGCCGGGACGATGCCGAGGGGATTGCGCAGTTCCGATTGCGAGAAATAGCCCTGCTTGTAGATGTCGAAGCGCACAGTCCCGGCGACGCCCGGCATCTGGTAGATCTCGCGCGCATAGGCCCAGAGGTTCGGGTAGTCGGTGAGCCGCCGGATGTTGCACTTGAATGCGTAGTGGTAGGCCACGTCGAAGCGGGCGAGGGTGGGAAAGAGGCGCAGATCCGCCTCGGTGAAATGTTCCCCCAGAAGCCAGCGGTGGGTGTCGAGATGCGCCTCGATCCGGTCGAGCGTGTCGAAGACTTCCGTCACCGCGCGGTCATAAGCCTCCTGCGTCCGGGCGAACCCCGTGCGGTAGACACCGTTGTTGACGGTTTCGTAGATCAGGGCGTTCCAGCGGTCGATTTCGGGCTCCAGCCCGGGAGGTGAAAGATCGGGGCCGCCGTCGAATTCGCGGGCAAGCATGCGGACGATCTCGGCACTTTCATTCGAGACGGCGCTGTCGGATTCCCTGTCCCAGAGAAGAGGAACGGTGATGCGGCCGGTATAGGGCGGAGTGGCGCGGGCATAGGCCTCGTGGAGGGCGGCGACGCCCATGAGCGGATCGCAATAGGGCCCCTCTGCGTCATAGACCCAGCCCTGATCGGTACGGCGTGGCCGGGCGTAGGACACCGAGAGATCGAGGCCCTTGAGGGCGCGCACCAGAAGAACCCTGTGCGCCCATGGGCAGTTCCACGCGGCATAGAGGTGATAACGGCCGATCTGAGGCGTGAAGGGACCGTCCTTTGTGATCTGGTGCCGTATGTTGGCGCGCTGGCGTTTGAACTCGCCATCGGCCTGGGTGTCGGGCCCTGGATCCTCGGTCAGGTAACGTCCTTCGATCATCAGACCCATGGGGCGGCTCCTGTCTGGTCACGCCGAGGCAATGTGGCAGGGCGGGGCGCGCGGTCAACTGCGCCAGGCTGCGGAGCACCCGTTCGCCTGTGCACACCTTCAGGTATCGAGGCGCGTAACGCACTGGAATATATCGCGACTTAAACCTTGACCTCAAGTTTACTTGAGGACGCATCCTGCTCTCCGATCTTGAAGAAAGGATATCATCATGCCCAACGCGACCCTCGAACACGTGAACATCACCGTCAGCGATCCTGCCGCCACCGCGAGGTGGATGGAGCGGGTGTTCGGCTGGCATGTCCGCTGGGAAGGCCCGGCGATCTCCGACGGCTACACCGTGCATGTGGGGGATGCGGATCGCTATGTCGCGCTGTATTCTCCGGGTGCTCCGAAGGCGGCGGTCGGGTCGAGCTATGCCCATGTCGGCGGGTTCAATCATCTGGCCATTGTGGTCGACGATCTCGATGCGACGGAGCGGCTGGTCGAGGCGGAAGGCTTCGCCCCCAGAAGCCATGCCGATTACGAGCCGGGGCGGCGATTCTACTTCAATGATCGCGACGGCATCGAAGTGGAGGTTGTCAGCTACGATTGAGCGGGGACCAGAGATCCGCCAGCCTGTCCCAGAGCGCGGCGTTCCCGGCAGTGAGAAGAAGCCCATCGGTCATCGTGGGGCGGTACGGCGTGCCGTCTAAGAGACGCGCCACCCCGCCCGCCTCTTCAAGCGCCAGCACGCCCGCGGCATGATCCCACGGGTTCAGCATCCCGTTCAGCACGAAATCCGCGCGTCCCTGGGCCATCATCCGGTATTCGTGGCAGGAACAGCGAAGCGAATAGGTGCGCCGGAATTCCGGCAGAGTGGCCGCGATCCGTGCCTGATCGGCCTTCCCGTAAAGGTAGAGGCCGACGAAGCCCATCGTTTCGTCAAGCCTGGGCGGCGCGGCGGAGGCCGTTAGCTTCTCGGCCCTCCGGTTGGCCCCGTCGTACCACGCCCCATCGCCCTTCCGGGCGACGATCCAGTCGTCGCCCGAGGGATCGTAAAGAAGCCCGAGGATCGTTTCGCCATCCTCGACCACCGCGAGGATTACACCGAAGGTTGAAAGGCCGTTGGCGTAGTTCCATGTCCCGTCGATCGGGTCGATGATCACGGTGAGGCCGGGGTGGGCGATCCCGTCGAGAAGGCTTGCATCCGTCGCCACGGCCTCTTCCCCGATGATCCTGGCCGAAGGCAGGATCTCGGCGACTCTGGCCCCGATCGCGTGTTCTGCCGCCTTGTCGGCGATCGTCACCAGATCGTCCGGGGCGCTCTTGCTGTCGACCTCGGCCCTGCCCAGAGCGCGGAAGCGGGGCAGGATTTCGGCGCGGGAAACGGCGCGCACCGCTTCGATGAGCGCCTCTTCCTCTTTGGAACCGAACCGGCTCATGGCATGAGCCCCCGGCCGCGCAGAAGCGCCTCGGGTCCGGGCATCCGGCCGCGGAAGGCGGTGTAGAGCGCGTCCGCCTCTTCCGACCCGCCAACCGAGAGGATATGCGCCTCAAGCCGTTCGGCCATCGCCGGATCGAAAGGATCCCCGGCCTCCTCGAAGGCGGCGAAGGCGTCGGCATCCATAACCTCCGACCACATGTAGCTGTAATAACCCGAGGAATATCCGTCGCCTGCGAAGACATGGGCGAAATGCGGGGTGGCGTGGCGCATCCGGATCGCGTGCGGCATCCCGATCTCACCCAGAACCTCTGCTTGCTTCGCCATCGGATCGGCGGGGGCGGGACCATCGTGAAACGCCAGATCAACCAGTGCCGAGGCCACATACTCGACGGTCTGGAAGCCCATGTCGTATGTCGCGGCTTTCAGAAGCCTGTCGAGAAGATCGGCCGGCATGGCCGCGCCGGTTTCGGCATGGGTGGCGAATTCTGCAAGCACCTCGGGCACTTCAAGCCAGTGTTCGTAAAGCTGGGAGGGCAGTTCGACGAAATCGCGGGCGACCGATGTGCCCGAGATCGATTCGTAGGTTACGTCGGACAGCATCTGGTGCAGCGCGTGGCCGAATTCGTGGAAGAGGGTGCGGGCGTCGTCGTAGCTCAATAGCGCGGGTTCACCGGCGGAGGGTTTGGCGAAGTTACAGACGTTGAGGACAATTGGCCGGACGTCGCCGCCGAGCTTCTTTTGCGATCGCATGGCAGAGCACCAGGCGCCCGAGCGTTTCGAACTGCGCGCGAAGTAATCGCCAACGAAGATGGCCAGGTGTCGGCCGTTCCGCGTCACCTCCCAAGCGCGGGCATCCGGGTGGTGAAGGGGCACTTCGACCGCCGCGAATTCAAGCTCGAACAGCCGGGTCGCGCAAGTGAAAGCGGCCTCGATCATCCTGTCGAGCTGCAGGTAAGGTTTCAACTCTGCCTCATCGAGATCGTGGAGCGCCTTGCGCCGCTTCTCGGAATAAAACCGCCAGTCCCAGGCTTCGAGGCGGCCGTTGACGCCGTGGGAATGCATCATCTCTTCAAGCGCGTCGGCATCGCGGAGCGCTTGGGTGCGGGCGGGTTGCCAGACCTGCATCAGCAGATCGCGCACCGCGCCCGGTGTGCCCGCCATCTCGGTTTCGAGCTTGTAGGCGGCGAAGCTGTCGTAGCCCAGAAGCCGCGCGCGCTCTTCCCGCAGCTTCAGGATTTCCGCGGCGATGTCGCGGTTGTCGGTGTCGCCCCCGTTGGCACCGCGCGATACCCAGGCTTCGTAGGCCCGTTCGCGCAGGTCGCGGCGCGGCGAGAATTGCAGGAAGGGCACGACGAGGGACCGCGAGAGTGTCACCACCGGGCCGTCGGCGCCCTTTTCGGCCCCCGCCGCGCGTGCGGCAGCGGTGACGAATGCGGGCAGCCCTTCGAGATCTTCCTCCGCCAGTTCCATCGACCAATCGGCTTCGTCGGTCAGAAGGTTCTGTGCGAATTCGGTGCCTAGCACGGCGAGGCGTTCCTTGACGACAGTCAGGCGTTCGCGATCCTCACCCTCGAGCTTGGCACCCGCGCGGATGAAGCTCCGCCGCGTGAGAAACAGGACGCGGTGCTGTTCGGGTGTCAGCCCGAGGCTGTCGCGGGATTGCCAAAGCGTTTCGATCCGCTCGAACAGCGCGCGGTTCATGGTGATTTCCGAGCCGTAGGCGGAAAGCTTTGGTGAGAAAGCCCGCATAAGGGCGTTGCGCGCCTCGTTGGTGTCGGTTCCGGCGAGGGTGTAGAATACGCCGAGGATGCGGGAGAGCGTGTCGTCAGCCAGTTCCAGCGCTTCGATGGTGTTCGCGAAGGTGGGCGGTTCGGGGGCATCGGCGATGGCGGAGATCCGGGCGCGGGCCTCGCCCAGGGCCGCGTCGACCGCTGGCGCGAAATCATCGTCGGAAATCTCGAGGAAGGGCGGCAGGCCAAACGGGCCGTTCCAGTCGCGCAAGAGGGGGTTGGTCATCGAGGGCACTCCTTTGACCCTTAGCTAGTGCATCCTCGGGGGAGAGCGAAGCCCCCCGGCCCAGAGTCGCGGGTGCGGAAACGAAAACAGGGGCCCCGGGGCCCCTGCTTCACAGAACAGACCGCAGAGCGGCTTATTCTTCGGTCGCGTCCTCGTCCGCGGCGTCCGTCGTGGGGACTTCGTCGGCGGCGGGCGCCTCCGCCTCGTCCTCGTCGTCCTGGCTGGCCAGGCCCGAGGGTGCGGAAATCGTCGCGATCACGAAATCACGGTCGATCGTCGGCTTCGTGCCGGCCGGCAGCTGGGCGCCGGAGATCGTGGCCGAATCGCCGATGTCGAGGCCGGTGATGTCCAGCTCGATGCTTTCGGGGATATCGCCCGCGGTCACCACAAGTTCGACTTCCGGGCGCACGAGGTTCAGAACACCGCCGCGACGCAGGCCGGGGGCGCTGTCTTCGCCGGTGATCACGACGGGAATGAAGAGGTTAATCTTCGTCGTCCGCTTCAGCCGCATGAAATCGACATGCGTGGGCAGGTCCTTCACGACATCGCGCTGTACGTTCCGGCAGATGACGCGAACGTCGTCGTGACCCTCGACCTTCATGTTGTAGAGCGTGGCAAGGAACCGGCCCTGCTTCAGCTTCTTCAGAAGTTCGTTGAAGGGGATGTTGATCGGAAGCGGATCGGTGCCGCCACCATATACGATCCCAGGTACGTCGCCGTTGCGGCGAGCCTGACGGGCGGCCCCCTTGCCTGTCCCCGTCCGGACCTGGGCGTGGAGATCAGGGATCTCACCAGCCATTGGTCTTACTCCATCAATGTAGGGGCGGCGTCCTCCAAGGGTGTACGACCCGCCCGGAAGCCGCGTCTATAGTGGCCTCACTCGGCTTTGGGAAGACCTAAAACGCTTGCGATTACGTCGGGCGGACAGCGCCATGACAGAAGTGCCTGGGTGGCCTCTTCCGGCTGCATCTGCCGCATGAGGGCGGGGTTTGCCACGGATTCCTCGATCCGCAACAGGCCGATCCGATCGTCCGTGGGCATCGACCAGACGAGATAGCCGCAGATCGCCGTTCCGTTCTCCCCCGGCCCCGAGAAATCGACGGCGGCGATCAGCTGATCGGCCTGGGGATAGAAGCTGAGCGCGTGGGCGCGGTAGCGTGGAATAGCGCCAGCCTCTGCCAGAAGGCTTTTGCGAAGGCCGTTCCACTCTTCTTCGGACAGCAGTTCCGCAAACTCCGGCGTGAAGAAGGCCCGCGCGTTCGCGTGATCCTCGGTCGGGAGCAGATCGAACAGGGCTTCGGAAACCTGTCCGACGAGGCGTGCGGCGTCCTCGCCCGGCTGGGGTGCTTCGGCCAGCGCCGCCACCGGCAGACCAAGAGCGATCACAAGGGCCGCGGCCCTATTCGCCATACGGAACCCAGATCGTCTTCACCTCGGTGGCATGGGCCAGGAACTCGGCGCTTGATGCCAGCGTCCAGTCACGTGCGCGGCCGTAATTGACCCAGGTGCGTTTGAGGTTGCCCGCCGCCTCGCGCTCGACGACGCCGGAAAGGTCCGAAGACGAGAACGACCAGACCGCGTCGATATCCATGTGCCCCGCCATTTGCAGCGCGAGTTCGGTGTGCGAGCCGGTGAGAATGTTCACGACGCCCCCGGGAACATCCGACGTGTCGAGCACCTGATAGAGGTCGGTCGCGGCGAGGGGATAGGGTTCGGACGCCACCGCGACGAGCCTGTTGCCCATCGCCATCGCCGGCCCGATGAGGGAAACGAGCCCGAGAAGCGGGCTTTCGTCCGGCGCGAAGGCCCCGATCACGCCCACCGGTTCGTTCATGGCGAGCGCGATGCCCCGGATCGGCACGCCCTTGGCGCGCCCGTCATGCTTGTCAGCCCAGGCCGCCCAGGTGAACAGCCGGTCGACCGAGGCCGCGACCTCGGCCCTCGCCGCCGCCGCACTGGCGCCGGTGAGATCGCGGAGGCGCCCCGCGAACTCCACCCCGCGGGCTTCGAGATTCTCGCCAATGTAGTAGAGGATCTGCGCACGCAGGTGCCCGGTCGTCTTCGACCAGCCTTTCGCGCCGTGGGCCGCCTCCACCGCGTTGCGGAGATCCTTCCGGTTCGCGAGGCCCGCGTGGCCCAGAAGCTTGCCCTTCGCGCTCCACACCGCCTGGGAGTAACCGCCATCGGGGCGCGCCTGCTTGCCGCCGATGTAAAGCTTTGCCGTTCGGTCCAGGCTGTCGACCGAGGCCTCCTTCGGGGCGGGGTTGGCCGCAAGGGGCTTCAGCGCCGTCGTCTTTCCCTTGGGCCGGGTATAGGCCAGAAGCCCCTCCCAGCCACCTTCGCGCCCGAAGCCGCTTTCGCGCACGCCACCGAAGCCGGCAGCCGCATCGAAGAGGTTCGTGGCATTCACCCACACAACACCGGCGGCGAGCTTCGGCGCGATGTCGAGTGCGAGGTTCACGTTTTCCGTCCAGACCGAGGCGGCGAGACCGTAGCGGGTGTTGTTGGCCAGTGCCACCGCCTCTTCCGGCGTGCGGAACGTCATGCCGACGAGGACAGGGCCGAAGATCTCTTCCTGCATCAGCCTGTCGGAGGTGGACAGGCCGGTGATGAGCGTCGGCGGGTAGTAGCATCCCTGTTCGGGCATCGGGATCTGCGCGTGATAGACCTCGCCGGGCGTGCCGGTGACCATGTCGGCGATCGTCTGAAGCTGCACCGGATCGACGAGTGCGCCGATATCGATCGCCTTGTCGAGCGGATCGCCGATGCGAAGCTTGTCCATCCGCGCGCGCAGGCGGGTGTAGAACCGCTCCGCCACCCCTTCCTGAACGAGAAGGCGCGAGCCTGCACAGCAAACCTGCCCCTGGTTGAACCAGATCGCGTCCACGAGGCCCTCGATGGCCGAATCCATGTCCGCGTCGTCGAAGACGATGTAGGGGGATTTGCCGCCAAGCTCGAGCGTCAGCGCCTTGCCGGTGCCTGCGGTCGCCTCGCGGATGCGGCGGCCCACGGGGGTGGAGCCGGTGAAGGCGACCTTGTCGATCTCCGGATGCTCGACGATCGCGGCCCCTGTGCGCCCGTCGCCGGTGACGATGTTGATTACGCCTTTCGGCACGTCCGCCTCGCGGCAAAGATCAGCGAAAAGGAGGGCAGTGAGAGAGGTGTATTCGGCGGGCTTCAGCACCACCGTGTTGCCCATGGCGATCGCGGGCGCGATTTTCCAGGCGAGCATCAGAAGCGGGAAGTTCCAGGGGATCACCTGGCCGCAGACGCCAAGCGGTCGGCGGTCGGGCAGTTCCGTGTCCTGAAGCTGCGCCATGCCCGAGTGATAGTAGAAGTGGCGCGCGACCAGCGGGATATCGATGTCGCGGGATTCGCGGATCGGCTTGCCGTTGTCGAGGGTTTCGAGCACGGCGAAGAGGCGCGATTGCTTCTGCACGAGACGAGCCAGAGCGTAGAGAACGCGCGCCCGCTCGGGCCCCGGGCGGCGCGACCAGGCGGGGAAGGCCTTGCGGGCGGCGGCCACCGCCGCATCCACATCCGCTTCCGTGCCCTGGCTGACCTCGGCCAGAACCGCGCCGGTGGCGGGGTTGCGACTTTCGAAGGTGTCGCCCGGCGCCGTCCAGCCGCCGCCGATGTAGTGGCCGAACCGCCGCCCGTGGCTTTCGAGCCAGGCCTGCACTTCGGTATCGCCCTCCGGCGCCGGGCCGTAGTCGAGGGTTTCGAAGATCTCTGGGACGTTCATGCGTGCAGCCTCACACTGTCAGCCGGCCCGAAAGCCATTCCTGTTCAAAAGTTCCGATGTCAGGCGCGACGGCGCGCCATTCCGCTTCGATCGGGTAATAGGCCCAGATCCCCGGGTGATCGTGGCGGAACGCGAATTCGATGCCATCCCCGCCCGCGCGTCCGAAGACAAGGGCGGCGCCATCGTCGAATTCGTGGATTTCGGCCTTCGGATAGATGAACCAGAGATAGGCGCGTTCGTCATAGCGACCGTCGGCGAAGTTTTCGAAATAGTCCGGCGCGGCGCTGCGCCATTTTTCTTCAAACCCGCTCATCCCATCGCATGCCGGTAGCTGGCCGAATACCGCCCGGTCACATGGTGTTCGAGCTGGCGTTCGATGTCGCCCAGAAGGCTGGATGCGCCGAAGCGGAAGAGAGCGGGTCTGACCCAGCGGTCGCCCAGTTCATCCTTCATCAGCGCCATGTAGACGAGCGCATCCTTCGCCTTGGAGATCCCGCCTGCGGGCTTGTAGCCCACCTTGAACCCGGTGCGTTCGGCATAGTCCCGGATCGCGCGGATCATCACGAGGCTGACTGGCAATGTGGCGTTCACGCCTTCCTTGCCGGTTGAAGTCTTGATGAAATCGGCCCCGGCCATCATGGCAACGAGAGAGGCGCGCGCGACGTTCCGGAGCGTGCCAAGTTCGCCGGTGGCTAGGATCGCCTTCACGTGTGCGGGGCCGCAGGCCGCGCGAAACTCCACCATCTCGTCATAAAGCGCCTGCCAGTTCCCGGTCAGGACGTGGCGCCGGGAAATCACGATGTCGATCTCGGACGCGCCTGCGGCAACGCTTTCGCGGATTTCCTGCACGCGGAGGGGGAAAGGGGAAAGCCCGGCGGGAAAGCCCGTCGAGACTGCTGCGACCGGAACGCCGGTTCCTTTCAGCGCGTCGACCGCCGTCGGCACCATGTCATGGTAAACGCAGACTGCGCCCGTGGTGATCGGCCCCATGCCGAGCGCCTCGAGCAGATCGGGCCGCACCGGCTGCACCGCCTTCGCGCAAAGCCGCCGCACGCGGCCCTCGGTGTCGTCACCCGCAAGGGTGGTGAGGTCGATCAGGGTGATCGCGCGCAGAAGCCATGCCGCCTGCCAGTCTTTCTTGACCGAACGCCGGGTGCCGATCGTGGCCGCGCGGCGCTCGATCGCGGAGGTGTTGGCCTGGACCGCGCGCACCCAGTCGAGATCGAGCGGAAGGCCGGCGTTGCGCGGTTCGTGAAGCTGCGGCAATCCGGGACCGGGGGCGAGGGCGGCGTCATGCGCCACGGTATCTGGAGTTGTCTGGGACACGGGAAGTCGGGGCGCCTTTGGTGAGCAGGACTCAAGGCCGGAGGATCGCATGGGCGGCCGCTAAATACAAGATTGACCATTTGGTCAAATTTTCTTTTGCCTGAGGCGAAACAGACAGGGCCCCCTGCGAATGGCAGAGAGCCCTGACCGGCCGGAACGTCCTGCGGGAACCGTCGCGTCAGTCCCTGGCAAACCGGCGTTTGCCTTCGCCTTTACCGTCTTGAGCGAAATGCCAGCGGGCATAGGCTGCCACACTGCCGCCTTGGCGGCCGGAGACGGAAATGACGATGCGGTTGTTGGTGCCCGCCTCCCGCGCCGCCGGAGATGGATCCGGGGCGTTGCCGGAGGTTGCGAGGGCGGCGGTGGGCCCGGTGAGGGCAAAGGCGAGAAGGTGTATTGCGAATAGGCGTTTCATCTCAGGTGTCCTTTCTTCTGGAAGAATGGCGTGTCCCCGGGATCCGGGCCGATGCCTGAGGGGTGGGGTGAAACCGGTGCCCCGAGGGGCCAGGTGGCACCGGTTTCTGGGCTGTGCTGTCCGGCGAGGGGGGACTTTGACCGGACAGCGGGGCAGCTTAGTTGTCGCCGCGCTCGCCTTCGTTTTTCAGGTGGTTGAAGACGAAGCGCGCGAGGTCGTTGTTCTTGGTCGACAGAACTGTGCTCGACTGGTCGGATCCCGGCTTGTAGCGGGCGCCGTCGCCGTGTTCGTGATTCTGGGCGAAATGCGACCGGACGACGTGGTTGAGATCGCGGTTCGAGGTCGACATCGTCACGGTCGTCTGGCCGACCTTCTGGCGGAAGAAGCGGGGGCCGTCTCCGGGCTCGTGATCCTGGGCGAAGTGGCGCGCGACGAATTCGTTGAGCGAGCCTGCGCCGTCATAGGTGTCGGCGAACGCGGGGGCGGAGAGGGCCATGGCGGTTGCGGTGGCAAGAACGAGGGTCTTCATGGGTCTGGTTCCTTTCTGGTCTCGGGGGCCTGAGGCGGCCCCGCCGGAGTGGATTTGGGTGGGAGGATTGCGCCTCCGATGGGATAAAGCTGGGGGAGTTGCGGCCTCTCTTCAACGCACGGACACGTGAGATTTGCGCGAGATGGGTGCGTGTGCGCACAGTGCGCTGTGCAGGTGCCGGATCCTGAAACAGAGCACACGGCGCCGCGAGGCGCCGTGTGCGTTTCGTCAGGATTCTCTCAGTATCGTGAGGAGGTTAGCCCGAAAACGGCCGCGCAGGTGGCGTGCAAGGAGACCAAGTGAGTCGCGCTGTCCGTCTGGGCAGAGCGCCTTCGCCAGCGAGTCCTGCCCAGGTGCCCATTTCCTGTGCGGCCCGCCGCTTGGAAGCCGCCCGGGCGTCTTCAGAGAGGTGACAAGCGCGCGCACTGGCGTTAGAGGCAGGGAAAGGGGCAAGGAGCTGACATGGGTTTCGATCGCAACGTCAAGATCGCGCCGTCCATTCTCTCGGCGGACTTCGCCAATCTCGGGGCAGAAATCCGGGCGGTGGAGGCAGAAGGGGCGGACTGGATCCATGTCGATCCAATGGACGGACACTTCGTGCCGAACCTGACGATCGGGCCAAACGTCGTCGCCGCGATCCGGCCCCACGTATCGACGTTCATGGATGTGCATCTGATGATCTCGCCCGCCGATCCCTATATAGGCGATTTCGCACGGGCGGGGGCCGATCTGATCACCATACATGCCGAAGCCGGGTCGCACCTTCACCGCTCGCTTCAGTCGGTGCGCGATGCGGGCAAAAAAGCGGGCGTTGCGCTGAACATGACCACACCGGTCTCGGTCCTCGAATACATACTGGACACAGTCGACCTGATCCTCGTGATGACGATCAACCCGGGCTTCGGGGGCCAGAAGTTTCAGCCTGCTATCACCGACAAGGTGCGTCAGGCCCGCGCGCTTGTGGGCGAGCGGCCGATCCACATAGAGGTCGATGGCGGGATCAGCCCCGCTACGGCCTTTTCCGTAGCCGAGGCTGGTGCGGACGTGCTTGTCGCGGGCTCCGCTGTCTTCAACGGTGGCAGTGTCGATGATCCGGGCGCCTATGGCCGGAACATCGCGGCGATCCGCGCCGCGGCGATGGGGCAATGACATGGCGATCGAGCGTAACCCGAACCCTCGCCTGACGCGGCGCCGTCGCCGGATCGGCCGAACGACGGGGTCGATCGAGCCCCGCTCCGATCTTGCCGCGACATGGGACAGGGTGCGCGTCCGCAACCTGCGGCTCGCGGAAAAGGGGCATGGGCCCGAACCGCTCGACGTGCGGTCGCCGATGATCCGGGGCCTGAGATCGTTCATCCGCGACAGGGGTATACGCAAGATCATCGATGTCTCCTGCGGTGACATGGACTGGTGGCCGCTGGTTCTTGGCGATGCACCGGCCGGGTCGCTTCTGTTTCGCGGTTACGACATTTCACCCAACATCGTGCGGGCGAACCGCATTCGGTTCGCCGACCGCGAGGACTGGTCTTTCGAGATGGGCGATGCGCGCTTTCACAACTTCCCGGAAGCCGATCTTATCGTCTGCCGGCGGACAATGAATCACCTCTGGTCCGGCGACGCCGCGGCGATAAAGAAGAACATCGGGCGCAAGGCGCATCTCGTGGCGCTGACCCACGATCCGACCGTGCGCGCGAACCCGCCGGACGGCATGCGCTATGCGATCGCCACAGATTGCCCGCGCGCGACGCCGTTTACCGCGATGAACATGCGCCGCCCGCCGTTCATGCCGATGCCTATGGTTCACGCCA
Organism: Ovoidimarina sediminis; assembly: GCF_032586175.1. NCBI lineage: Bacteria > Pseudomonadati > Pseudomonadota > Alphaproteobacteria > Rhodobacterales > Roseobacteraceae > Ovoidimarina > Ovoidimarina sediminis. The sequence continues at coordinate 2,750 of NZ_JAWHTE010000012.1, read as the reverse complement.
TAGACGACGAGGACGATCAGCTTCTGGCGTTCTTTCCTGGGCGGGCTTTCAGCTGAACTGATCCTGGGTGCCGGGAATACGGATTCGCACCCTCAAATCGACCGGATTGATGGGCGCTTTGCTACGCATTGCGCGGGTTGCCGGGGCAATTCGTTCGATTCCTGCCGATTGTTCCATCACTGAGCGCAATGAGACCCGAAAACACCCCCATTTGCGGTTAGTTCTGTCCAACTAATGACGAATTAGATTATTTAATTATACGTGTAGTGAGTAAAGTGTGTGCAGCCGGGCGAGTGTCATCCCTTGTTGGGAGTCCGGTGTAACGAGTGAAGCCGGCGCTATGCGTATGGCCGGTGTAACGAGTGACTGTGGTGAGTGCCCATTTGCGAAATGTAGCCCGGGGCGGCAAGTGTCGTCCCGGGGCAAAAGGGCAGGATCATCACCCCGACAATGCGAACGCCCTGTGTCTGGTGGCTTGAATCCCGAGATTTGCATGTGCGCGGACCGGAAACGCCTGTTTCCGATTGGCCGCCATTCCCCGATATCGCCCTGAATTCTGACCGGGGGTGCCTCTCTTGTGCCCTGCGGCGGACACCGGCCGGCGGTATTCCGAGGCCGCGACACCCCGTATCTGGCGAGTAGGCAATGGAAATTCTCGATCATCTCTGGCTGCAATTCGGGCGCATGCTGATCGAATTCATTGCCTTCGGGTGTTTCGAGGTCTGCGTTTACTTCATGTTCCTTCGTTTCGTGGAACGGCACATGAGCCGCATCCCGCGATTCCAGGGGTCAGTCTGATCCCCGGAGGGCTTTCCAGGCGGCGCATGACGCCGGTCTGACCACTGCCCGACCCTACGTCACCGCAATCGTGAAGGCGGGTGGCTTGCCAATCCGGCGCGCCTCACGATAATCGCGCGCCAGAACAAAAACGTATCAAGGGAGACTATACATGAAACCACGCCACCTTTTGCTGGCGGCCTCGGTGCTTGCAATGACCGCTGCAGCCGCATCGGCTGAAACCATTCGCTGGGCACGTGCAGGCGACTCTCTGACGCTTGACCCTCATGCGCAGAACGAAGGCCCGACCCACACGGTTGCGCACCAGATCTATGAACCCCTGATCATTCGCGACACGTCTGGCGCCTTCGAGGCTGCTCTCGCGACGGATTGGGCCCCCAAGGCCGACGATCCGAATGTCTGGGTCTTCAATCTGCGACAGGGTGTGAAGTTCCACGACGGTGCGGACATGACGGCGGAAGACGTCGTGTTCTCGTTCGAGCGCGCCAAGACCGACGATTCGGATATGAAGGAGCTTCTGAACTCCATCGTCGAGATCCGTGCGGTCGATGACTACACCATCGAATTCGTCACGGACGGCCCGAACCCGATCCTGCCCAACAACCTCACCAACCTGTTCATCATGGACAAGGGCTGGACCGAGGCGAACAACACGGTGAAGGTGCAGGATTTCGAAGGCGGGGAAACGACCTTCGCCACCACCAATGCCAACGGCACCGGCCCGTTCCGCCTGGTGAGCCGCGAGCCTGACGTCAAGACCGTCCTCGCCCAGTTCGACGGCTACTGGGGCCAGGGCCAGTTCCCGCTCGAAGTGACCGAAATCGTTTACACCCCGATCCAGAACGCCGCGACCCGCGTTGCCGCGCTTCTGTCGGGTGAAGTCGACTTCATCCAGGATGTGCCGGTGCAGGATCTCGGCCGGGTGGCCGACGCCGATGGCCTTGTCGTCAAGACCGCCCCGCAGAACCGGGTGATCTTCTTCGGCATGAATTCGGGCGACGCCGATATCGCGAACGACAATGTCGACGGCAAGAACCCGTTTGCCGATGTGCGCGTGCGCCGGGCGGTGAACATGGCGATCAATCGCGACGCGATCCGCCAGGTCGTGATGCGTGGTCAATCGCAGCCCGCCGGCATGATCGCACCGCCTTTCGTCAACGGCTGGACGGCCGAGATGGACGGCATGGCCGCAACCGACCTGGAGACCGCGAAGGGCCTGATGCAGGAAGCGGGCTATGGCGACGGCTTCTCGATCCAGCTCGACTGCCCGAACGATCGCTACATCAACGACGAGGCGATCTGCCAGGCGGCTGTCGGCATGCTGGCCCAGATCGGCATCACGGTGAACCTCGACGCCAAACCGAAGGCTCAGCACTTCCCGCTGATCAACAACCTCGAAACCGACTTCTACATGCTGGGCTGGGGCGTACCGACCTACGACTCGGAATACATTTTCAACTTCCTTGTCCACACCAAGGGCGATCAGTATGGCTCGTGGAACGGCACCCGCTATTCCAACCCCGAGCTTGACGAGAAGATCGTGAGCCTGGCCTCGAACACTGACCTCGCCGCACGCAACGCGACGATCCAGGAAATCTGGGACGTTGTGCAGGACGAGGTGCTTTACATCCCGATCCACCACCAGGTGCTGAACTGGGGGATGAAGAGCGGTGTCGGGATCGAAGTCGACCCTGAGGACCAGCCGAAGTTCAAGTACTTCACCTGGCAGTCCTCGTAAGGCTGGCCTGAAAGACATGAGGGCCCCGGCGGAGTGATCCGCCGGGGCCTTTGCTTTTTGTACGCTGGCAGTTCCCGGAAACGAAAGCACCCCGCCGCTTTCGCGACGGGGCGCTGAAAAGCGTGGAAGGCTGCGCCTTAAAGCATCCGACTGAAAACCTGAATCGCGGGGATTCCTGTTGGAGCTGATTTGTGATTCATCCTGTCTGGGAGGA
>NZ_JAWHTE010000011.1:0-147315 GCF_032586175.1 Ovoidimarina sediminis | reverse complement strand
CGTGTCCCGTGTCGTGTGGGCGGGGGTGGCGGGCGGGGGGGGGGCGGGGCCGCCCCCCGCGCCCCCCCCCCCGCCCCCCCGCCCCCCGCCCCCCCCCGCCGCCCCCCCCCCCCCCCCCCCCCCCCCCCCCCCCCCCCCCCCCCCCCCCCCCCCCCCCCCCCCCCCCCCCCCCGGTCGGCGCGCGGAGGCGCGCCGAACCTTCGCCTCAGCCCCGGAGCCGCCGGTTCCGGGCCGCCAGAAGCTTCAGCCGCAGCGCGTTCAGCTGGATGAAGCCCGCCGCATCCTTCTGGTCGTAGGCGCCCGCATCCTCCTCGAATGTGACATGCGCCTCGGAATAAAGCGAATGCTCCGACCAGCGGCCGACGGTGCGCGCCGCGCCCTTGTAAAGCTTCAGCCGCACCGTGCCCGTCACATGCTCCTGGCTCCTGTCGATCGCCGCCTGAAGCATCTCGCGCTCGGGCGAGAACCAGAAACCGTTGTAGATGAGTTCCGCATAGCGGGGCATCAGCTCGTCCTTCAGATGCGCCGCGCCGCGGTCGAGGGTGATCTGTTCGATCCCGCGATGGGCCTCGAGCAGGAGCGTGCCGCCCGGGGTTTCGTAGATGCCGCGGGATTTTATGCCGACGAAGCGGCCTTCCACGAGGTCGAGCCGCCCGATCCCGTGCGTGCCGCCGAGTTCGTTGAGGCGCGTCAGAAGCGCGGCGGGCGACAGCGCCTCGCCGTTCACCGATACCGCATCGCCCTTTTCGAAGCCGACCTCGATATATTCGGGGGCATCCGGCGCGTCCTCGGGATGCACCGTGCGCTGATAGACGTAATCGGGCGCCTCCTCGGCGGGATCTTCCAGAACCTTGCCTTCGGAGGAGGTGTGCAGAAGGTTCGCGTCGACCGAGAACGGGGCCTCGCCGCGCTTGTCCTTCGCGATCGGAATCTGGTTCGCCTCGGCGAATTCGAGGAGTTTCGTGCGCGAGGTCAGATCCCATTCCCGCCAGGGCGCGATCACCTTGATCTCGGGGTTGAGCGCATAGGCCGACAGTTCGAACCGCACCTGGTCGTTGCCCTTGCCGGTCGCGCCATGGGCCACGGCATCGGCGCCGGTTTCCTCCGCGATTTCGACGAGGCGCTTGGAAATCAGCGGCCGCGCGATCGAGGTGCCGAGCAGGTAAAGACCTTCATATACCGCGTTGGCGCGGAACATCGGGAAGACGAAATCGCGCACGAATTCCTCGCGCACGTCCTCGATATAGATGTTTTCGGGCTTGATCCCCAGAAGCTCGGCCTTCTTGCGGGCCGGATCCAGCTCTTCGCCCTGGCCGAGATCGGCGGTGAAGGTCACCACCTCGCAGCCGTATTCAGTCTGCAGCCATTTCAGGATGATCGAGGTGTCGAGGCCGCCGGAATAGGCGAGGACGACTTTCTTCGGACTGGACATGGGCGATCTCCCGGGCGGTGTTGGACGCCCGCGGAATTACTGGGTTGTTCGGGCGGTCACAAGGGGGCGGCGGATTATGGGTCGATGGCGGGGCCTATCCGGGGTAACAGGCGGCAGGAGGGCCGGATCATGTCGGAACAGCAAGCGGATTTCGAAACCCGGGCACGGGCCGCGGCCTTCGCGTTGCGGGAGGTGTTCGAGCCGACGCCGCTTGTGCTGAACCCGTTCCTTTCGGCGCGCTACGAGGCGGAGATCTGGCTGAAGCGCGAGGATCTGAGCCCCGTGCGCTCCTACAAGATCCGGGGGGCCTTCAATGCCATGCGCCACGCGATCGCCGACGGCACCACGCGCTTTGTCTGCGCGAGTGCGGGGAACCATGCGCAGGGCGTGGCCTATGCCGCGCGGCATTTCGGGGTGACGGCCACCGTCTTCATGCCCGTGACGACGCCGCAGCAGAAGATCGAGAAGACGCGCGTCTTCGGGGAAGAGGCGGTGGAGATCCGGCTGACCGGCGACTATTTCGACGATACGCTGACCGCCGCGCAGGCCTATTGCGCCGAGACGGGGGCGCATTTCCTGTCGCCCTTCGACGATGAGGACGTGATCCTGGGCCAGGCGTCCGTCGCGCTCGAAGTGCTGGACCAGATGGAGGGCGCGCCGGATCTTTTCGTGCTGCCGGTGGGCGGCGGGGGGCTGTCGTCGGGGATGCGCGCAGTGCTTAAGACAGCCGCGCCCGGGGCGGGGATGATCCTGGCCGAACCCGCGGGCGGGGCGAGCCTTGCCGCGGCGCTGGTGGCCGGGGCGCCGGTGACGCTCGATAGCGTAGACAGTTTCGTCGACGGCGCGGCGGTGGCGCGGATCGGGGCGAAGACCTTCCAGATCCTCGAAGACGTGCCGATGCGCGATGTCTTCGCTGTGCCGGAGGACCGGATCTGCACCACGATCCTCGAGATGCTGAACCATGAGGGCATCGTGCTGGAACCCGCGGGGGCGCTTCCGGTAGACGTTCTGAAGGATCTGGGCACGCGGATCCGGGGCAAGCGCGTGGTCGTCGTGACCTCGGGCGGGAACTTCGATTTCGAACGCCTGCCGGAGGTGAAGGAACGGGCCATGCGCTCGGCCGGGGTGAAGAAGTACTACCTTCTCAGGATGCCGCAGCGCCCCGGCGCGCTGCGCGATTTCCTGGAACTTCTGGGCCCCGATGACGATATCGCGCGCTTCGAATACCTGAAGAAATCGGCGCGGAACTTCGGCACCGTCCTGATCGGGATCGAAACCAGCGCGGCGGAGAATTTCGAACGCCTCGAATCGGCGCTGAACGCCGGAGGGTTCACCTTTCAGGATATCACGGCGGACGAGACGCTGGCTGAATTCGTCATATGACGCCCGCTCCGTAGCGTGCGGAAAAGGCGCGCATGGCCGCCGCGCAGGCCGCCTGCAGGGCCGGGATATCCGCCGATGCGGGCGCCGCTTCGCCTTCCGCCGCGCGCGTGGCGACATCGGTGAAGCCGAGGTTCAGGGCGGATCCCTTGAGCCCGTGAAACATATCGCTCAGCGTCGCGGGGGGCAGGCCGTCTGACAGCGCTTCGGCCGTTTCCGCGAGTTCCGACAGGAACAGCCCGGCGATTTCGGCGAAATCGTCTTCCCCGACTTCGGCGCGCAACTCCTCGGTCCGGGCCCAGTCGATCATGTCCGCAGCGGTGCTCATCGGTGGAGGGGTAGCCTGCAAAGGCTGACGATTTCCTAAGAGCCGCGCCTCTCTTCATCCCATCTTAACTCCGGCGCGCGATAGGCTGCCCCGCAGAGGTCTTTTGACAAGTTAGGGAAGGCCGCCCATTGGCAGAGCATGACCGTGATGAGGGCGAAGCGCCGAAGGCGCCTGCCCGGGTGATCGGCGATGTGCTGATCGTCGATGACAGCGCAGGGCACCTGCGATTGATGGCGTCGATCCTGAAGCGCTGGGGGTACCGGGTGCATGAGGCCGGATCGGGCGACCAGGCGCTAGAGGTGCTGGGCCGCGAGACGATCGACCTGGTGCTGAGCGACTGGGTGATGCCCGGGATGAGCGGGCTTGAACTTTGTGAACGGGCCCGGGCGCTTTGCGTCGACCGCTATGTCTATTTCATCCTTCTGACATCGAAGACCGAACGCGCGGATGTGGCCGCGGGGCTGGAGGCCGGGGCGGATGATTTCCTGTCGAAGCCGGTTTCGGCGGAAGAACTTCACGCCCGGATCTTCGCGGGCGAACGGCTGATCGCCAGCCAGCGGGCGCTGGAAGACCGCAACGGGCAACTGGCGGAGATGCTGGACACGCTGCAATCGCTTTACGACGCGATCGCGCGCGATCTGGTCGAGGCGCGGCGGCTTCAGCAATCCCTCGTTCCCGCCGGTCTGAAGCGTTACGACGGGGCGGAGGTTGCGCTGCACCTGAGGCCCTCGGGCCATGTGGGCGGGGATCTCGTGGGATCCTTCGCGATCCGCGAAGGCCAGCTTGCGGTCTATTCCATCGACGTTTCCGGCCATGGTATCGCCTCGGCGCTCATGACCGCGCGGCTGGCCAGCTATTTCAGCGGCGGGTCGCGCAACCGCAACATCGCGCTGGAACGCACCGACACGGATTCGATCCGCATGCGCCCGCCCGAACAGGTGGCGGCGGAACTGAACCAGCTGATCAACGACGATCTGGAAACCGAGCTTTACTTCACCATGGCCTTCGCTGTCTGCGATCTGAAGACGGGGGGGCTGAAGCTGGTGCAGGCGGGCCATCCCCACCCGATGATCCTGCGCGGGGATGGCCGCATCGAGCGGGTGGGGCGGGGCGGCCTTCCCGTGGGGCTGATCGACGGGGCGAGTTACGAGGTTGTCGAGGAGCGGTTGATGCCGGGCGACCGGCTGGTTCTTTATTCAGACGGGTTTGTCGAGCAGGAGGACCCGGGCGGCGCGATGCTTGAGGAAGAGGGCATGGCCGGGCTGATCCGCGACAGCGGGGCGATGGGCCCGGAACCCGCGCTTGACCGGCTGATCGAAGGGCTGGCGCGCCATGCCGGACGCGCGGAGTTCGACGACGATGTTTCCTGCGCGATCCTCGACTATCGCGGGCGCGATCCCGGGGCGCCGGAGGCCAGCTGAGCCAGAAAGCGCCGGTCGCCGTCATTGGCGACAAGTGACGGGGCGAGGGCGGCCGGCGTCCAGACAGCCGTGTGATCGGGTTCTGCCGGCGGGCCGATCCGGCGCACGGCGCGCGCGAGGTAGACGGCACAGATCTTTTCGGCCCACAGCCGGTATTCCGGCATGTAGGTGAAGCGGCGGAACGCGCCGAGGCGGCAAAGCGGCGCGATCGTCCACCCCGTTTCCTCCCGCACCTCGCGGTGCAGCGCCTGAAGCGCGGATTCGCCCGGGTCGATGCCGCCGCCCGGCAACTGGAATTCCGGCACCGGCGCGGATTGATGGGTCAGCAGAACGTCATCCCCCCGCACCAGCACCGCATAGGCGCCGTGGCGCGTGGTGTAGCGCCTGTCGGGGCGCACCGATTCTCCGACCCGTGGGATCACTGCCTTGGCCCTGCCTCTGCCCTTGCCTATATAGACGACGGTAACGCAGGCAGGTATGCCAAGCCAATCCGATCAGGAAAACCCCATGACGCTCGGTTCACAAATCGCGTGGGACGATACGGTCCTGCCCTTCCAGCTTGACGCATCGGACATCCGGGGGCGGGTGTGCCGGCTTGACGGCGTGCTGGACGAGATTCTGGGCCAGCACGCCTATGCCCCGCAGATCGAGGCCCTGGTGGCCGAAACCGCCCTTCTGACCGCACTGATCGGGCAGACGATCAAGCTGCGCTGGAAGCTGAGCCTGCAGGTCAGGGGTGACGGCCCCGCCCGGCTGGTTGCGACCGACTATTACGCGCCCGCCGCGGAAGGGGAGCCCGCGCGCATCCGCGCCTATGCCAGTTTCGATGAAGAGCGGCTTGATCCGTCCGCCCCGGCGTTTTCGCAGATCGGCAAGGGATACTTCGCCGTGCTGATCGATCAGGGCAAGGGGACGACGCCGTATCAGGGCATCACGCCCATCGCGGGCGGATCGCTTTCGGCCTGTGCAGAGACGTATTTTGCGCAGTCGGAGCAGTTGCCGACACGCTTTGCCATGGCCTTCGGCCAGTCGACCGCGCCCGGATCGGCGCCGAAATGGCGGGGCGGCGGCGTGATGCTTCAGCACATGCCCAAGGCTTCGCCCTTCGCGACGGGGGGCGGCAGCGGCGACGGCGGGCTTCTGGATCCGGCCGATGTGCTTGACGGCGACGAGCTTGAGAACTGGACGCGGGCGAACCTGTTGCTCGACACCGTCGAGGAACTGGAACTCGTGGGGCCGAGCGTGCAGCCCACCGAACTTCTGGTGCGGCTGTTCCACGAAGAGGGCCCGCGCGTCTTCGATGCGCAGCCCGTGGCCTTCGGCTGTACCTGTTCGGCCGACCGGGTGCGGCAAAGCCTGTCGATCTATTCGGCGCGCGACATCGGCCACATGACGACCGATGAGGGGATCGTGACCGCCGATTGCCAGTTCTGCGGGGCGCATTACGAATTCGACCCCACGACGCTCGGGTTCGAGGCGACGGGGCAGGCCCGTGACGACGAATGAGGCGCTAGCCCTTCTGAACCGCGCGGTAGCGCGGGAGGGCGCGCCGTCCTCCGATTTCGATCTGAACACCCATGTGGTGCTGCCCGAGGGGCGGAAGCTGACCCCCGCCGCTGTTCTGATCGGCGTGGGCGCGGGCCCGCTGGGGCCGGAACTCGTGCTGACGAAACGGTCGTCGCGGCTGAAGCATCACCCGGGCCAGATTGCCTTTCCCGGCGGCAAGGTGGATGCGGGCGACGGCGATGCCGTCGACGCCGCCCTGCGCGAGGCCGAGGAAGAGGTGGGGCTGCCGCGCCGGGGCGTCGAGGTTCTGGGCACGCTGCCCGCCCATGAAACCGTCACCGGCTTCACCGTTACGCCCGTTCTGGGCTGGATCAGAGACGCATTCGAACCTGTCCCGGAAGCGGGCGAAGTGGCGGAGGTGTTTCGCGTGCCGCTGTCGCACGTGACCGATCCGGCGCGCTTCATCGTGGAATCACGGTTCTGGCGGGGGCAGCGGCGCTATTACTACACCGTGCCCTGGGGGCCCTATTACATCTGGGGTGCGACGGCGCGTATCCTGCGCGCGTTGGCCGACAGGATGGCCCCGTGACCCGCGTGACCGGAGACTGGGTGAAGGCGCCCGCGACGCAGGCGGTGTTCGACGTGATCGAGGGCGCGGGCCACCGCGCGTGGTTCGTGGGCGGGTGCGTGCGCGACGCCCTGGCCTGGCGGCCCGTCAAGGATATCGATATCGCCACCGATGCCACGCCCGAGGCGGTGATGGCGCTGGCAGAGGCCGCGGGGCTGAAGGCGGTGCCGACGGGGATCGATCACGGGACGGTCACCATCGTCTCGGGCGAGATCCCGCATGAGGTGACGACGCTGCGCCGGGATGTGGAAACCGACGGGCGGCGCGCCGTCGTCGCCTTCGCATCGGAGATCGCGGAAGACGCGGCACGGCGCGATTTCACGATGAACGCGCTTTACGCCGACCGGGCGGGCGAGGTGATCGATCCGACCGGCGAGGGCGTGCGCGATCTTCAGGCGGGGCATATCCGCTTCGTGGGCGATGCGGGCACGCGAATCCGCGAGGATTACCTGCGCATCCTGCGCTATTTCCGCTTTCTGGCGCGGTTCGGATCGGCGGGGCCCGAGCCCGATGCGCTGGCCGCGATTTCGGACCATCTGGCTGGAATAGACACGCTTTCCGCCGAACGGCTGGGCCACGAGATGCGCCGTCTGCTGGAGGCGCCCGATCCCGCCCCAGCGGTGGCGACGATGGCGCAGGTGGGCGTTCTGATGCGGGTGTTGCCCGGGGCCGACAGTGCCCCGCTCGCCCCGCTCGTCCACCTGGAAGAGGCGCTTGGCGTCGCCCCCGACTGGGTAAGGCGCCTGGCCGCGCTTGGGGGAGAGGATGCGGCGGAGCGGCTGCGCCTGTCGCGGACCGATGCGAAGCGGCTGGAGATCATCCGGGGCGCGGCGCTCGAGGGCGCTGCGCCGAAGGCCGCGGGCTATTACCTGGGCGAGGCCGCTGCGCTGGACGCGCTTCTTCTGCGCGGGGCGTTTCTGGGCGAACCGGTCGCGCAAACCGCACTCGATGCCGCGAAGCGCGGCGCGGCGGCCGAGTTTCCGCTGAAGGCGGCAGACCTGATGGACCGGTTCCAGGGCCCCGCCCTTGGTGCGGCCCTGAAGGCGCGCGAGGCGCGCTGGGTCGCCTCGGGTTTCACGCTCGACCGCGCCGCGCTTTTGAAGGATTGATCCCGGCCCCGCTTTCCGCTCTGAGGCGGGCATGCAGTTCGACCCGCTTTATGCCTTCGTCTTCGCCGGGCTTTTTTCACCGGGGCCGAATGTCATCCTCTTGACGACCTCGGGCGCGCGGTTCGGGTTTCGGCGCACGCTTCCCCATGTGCTGGGCGTCGCGGCGGGGGTCGGGGTGATCGCGGCCCTGACCGGGCTTGGCGTCGGCGCGCTTCTGGCGGCACGCCCCGGGATTGGCATCGTTCTGAAGATCGCGGCGGCGGCCTGGATCCTGTGGATGGCATGGAAGCTTTGGACAGCGACGGAGGCGCGCGGGGCGACAAGCAAGGACAGGCCCTGGCATTTCTGGGAGGCGGTGCTGTTCCAGTGGGTCAACCCGAAGCTATGGGCCGTGGCGCTTGCGGCCTCGTCGGGCTTTGCCATCGGGCTTCCGCCCGGGGCGGAGGCCCTGCGCCTTGCCAGCGCGTTTTCGGGCATCAACCTCTTCGTCTGCCTGTTCTGGAGTTTCGCGGGAAGCCTTCTGTCGCTGCTTCTTGCCCGGCCCGCCGCGTGGCGGCTTTTCATGCGGATCATGGCCGGTCTTCTGGCCCTCTCTGCGGTGATGGTTTTCCTGTAACGGAAATCGGTTTATATCCCCGGGACAACGGAAGGTATTACCCCCCCGTGTTCCGGATATTCGAGAATCTTGTCGACCCGTACGGCCCGTACGAGGAAACCGACAGGCCGCCCACGCGTCTCTGGCCGTTCATGAGAGACTATACCAGGCCTTTTGCGAAGGTTTTCTGGATCACCGGGGTTATGGCGATCGTCGTGGCTGCGGTCGAAATCTGGCTGATCGCCTATATGGGGCGGCTCGTCGACATCCTGTCATCGGCGGGGCCTGGAGAGATGTGGGCGCTTCACGGAACCGAACTGATCTTCGTGGCGCTGTTCATCCTGCTGGCGCGGCCCGCGTTTCAGGCGATCGAGGTTCTGCTTCTGAACAACACGATCCTGCCCAATATCGGCACGCTTTTCCGCTGGCGCGCGCATCGTCACGTGCTTCGGCAATCGGTGGGCTGGTTCGAGAACGATTTCGCGGGGCGGATCGCGAACCGCATCATGCAGACGCCGCCCGCAGCGGGGGAGGCCGTGTTCCAGGTCTTCGACGCGCTTACCTTCGCGATCGCCTATTTCGTGGGCGCGGCCTTTCTTCTGGCGCAGGGCGATCCGCGCCTGACCGTGCCCCTGGTGATCTGGGGCGCGCTTTACGGCGTGCTGGTCTGGTGGACGACGACGCGGGTTGGCCCGGCCTCGAAACGCGCCTCGGATGCCCGAAGCGCGGTGACGGGGCGCGTCGTCGACAGCTACACCAATATCCATTCGGTCAAGATGTTCGCCCATCATGACCGCGAGATCGATTATGCCCGCGAGGCGATCGAACATGCCCGCAAGACGTTTCAGGCGGAAATGCGGATCTACACGATCATGGACGTCACGCTGACCCTGCTGAACGGCCTGCTCGTCGTGGGCTGCGTCGGCTGGGCGATCTGGCTTTGGCAGGCGGGCGAGGCCACGGTGGGCCTTGTCGCGGCGGCCACGGCGGTGGCGCTGCGGCTTAACGCCATGACCGGGTGGATCATGTGGGCGCTGACGAGCTTTTTCCGTGAACTCGGCGTTGTGGCCGAGGGGATGGAGACGATCGCCCAGCCCCTTACCCTCGTCGACGCCCCGGGCGCGAAGCCGCTGGAGCTGACGAAGGGCCGGATCGAGCTTCAGGGCCTGTCGCACCATTACGGGCGCGAGGCCGGCGGGCTCGACACGATCGACCTCGTGATCGAACCGGGCGAGAAGGTGGGGCTCGTGGGCCGGTCGGGGGCCGGGAAATCGACCCTCGTGAAGCTTCTTTTGCGGTTTTACGATGCCGACCAGGGCTGCATCCTGATCGACGGGCAGGATATCGCGGAGGTCACGCAGGAGAGCCTTCGGCGCCAGATCGGGATGGTGCAGCAGGATTCCTCGCTTCTGCACCGGTCGGTCCGGGACAATATCCTTTACGGGCGGCCCGAGGCCAGCGAGGCCGAGATGATCGCGGCGGCGGAACAGGCGCAGGCGCACGACTTCATCCTCGATCTGGAGGATATGGAGGGGCGCAGGGGATACGAGGCGCAGGTGGGCGAACGCGGCGTGAAGCTGTCGGGCGGTCAGCGGCAGCGGATCGCGCTGGCCCGGGTGATCCTGAAGAACGCGCCGATCCTCGTTCTGGACGAGGCGACGAGCGCGCTGGATTCCGAAGTGGAGGCCGCGATTCAGGAAACGCTTTACGGGCTGATGGAAGGCAAGACGGTGATCGCCATCGCGCACCGCCTGTCGACGATTTCGCAGATGGACCGTATCCTCGTTCTGGATGACGGGCGGATCGTCGAGGAGGGCGATCACGGTGCGCTTCTGGCGCAGGACGGGCTTTATGCCAGGTTCTGGTCGCGCCAGTCGGGCGGGTTCATCGGCACGGCGGAGGCGGCGGAATGAGGCGGCTTGGGGCGCTGATCGATCCGTTCCGGCAAGCGGACGGCCCGCCGCCCCGGACGCTCGGGGGGTTCTTCCTCTGGGCGCTGGGCGGCACCTTTCCGGTGCTCGCAGTCGCCGCCGTCGTCTCTGCCATCGCGGGCACGCTCGAGGTTGTTACGGCGCTTCTACTGGGACAGGTGATCGACACGGCGCTTGATGCGGGGCCCGAGGGCTTCTTTTCGGGCCATCTGCTTTTTCTTGCGGGTGTTCTTGGCTTCTTCGTGATCCTGCGCCCCCTGGCATTCGGCGCTTCGGCCGCCGCGAACACGCTGGTCGTGGTGCCGAACGTGATGCCCATGGTGCTGACGCGGCTGCACCGCTGGACGCTGGGACAGGCGGTTACCTTCTTCGACGACGATTTCGCCGGGCGGATCGCGCAGAAGCAGATGCAGACGGCCCGCGCGCTGACCGACGTGGCCGCCGAAACGATCAACGTGGTATTCTTCGCGCTGGCCTCGCTCGTGGGATCGGCGCTTCTGCTGACGACGATCGACTGGCGGATCTCGATCGTGCTTGCCGTCTGGCTGGTCGCATATGTGGCTCTGATCCGGTGGTATATGCCCCGCGTGCGGGTCCTGTCGCAGGCGCGTGCCAATGCGCGCGCCATGGTGACGGGGCAGGTTGTCGACACGATCACCAATATCAAGACGGTGAAGCTGTTCGCCCATGACGCGCACGAGGAAACGGCGGCCATCGACGCCGTGGGGGCATTCCGCGACCGGGCGCTTGACTGGGGTGTGGTGGCAACGTGGTTCCGCTTCTCGCTGATGACGCTTGCGGGCACGCTGCCGGTTTTGCTGATCGGGGGAACGCTTTACCTGTGGTCGCTGGGGCAGGCGAGCGCGGGGGATATCGCGGCGGCCGGAACGGTATCGATCCGGATCGCGCAGATGACCGGCTGGGTCAGCCATATGCTGATGGCGATCTATGGCTCGATCGGTGAGGTTGAAGACGGAATGCGCACGCTCACCCCGGCCTGGACGCTGACCGATGCGCCCGATGCCGCGCCGCTGGCAGAAAAGCCCGCCGAAATCCGGTTCGAAAACGTGAGCTTTGCCTATGGCCGCAAATCCGGCGGGGTGGAGAAGATCGACCTGACCATCGCGCCGGGCGAGAAGCTTGGGATCGTGGGGGCGTCGGGGGCGGGGAAATCGACGCTCGTGGCGCTTCTGCTCAGGCTGTATGACGTGGAAGGCGGATGCATCCGGGTGATGGGCCAGGACATCCGGGGCGTGACACAGGAAAGCCTGCGCCGGGCGATCGGGATGGTCACGCAGGAAACAGCGATGTTCAACCGTTCGGCCCGCGACAACATCCTTTATGGCCGCCCCGGGGCGAGCGAGGCAGAGGTGATCGAGGCCGCGAAACGGGCGGAAGCGCATGAGTTCATCCTTGGCTTGAGGGATCACAAGGGGCGCGAAGGGTACGAGGCGCATCTGGGCGAACGCGGCGTGAAGCTGTCGGGCGGCCAGCGGCAGCGGATCGCCCTGGCCCGCGCGATCCTGAAGGACGCGCCGGTTCTGGTGCTGGACGAGGCGACGAGCGCGCTCGATTCCGAGGTCGAAGCGCAGATCCAGACGGCGCTGGAGCGGGTGATGCAGGGCAAGACGGTGCTTGCCGTGGCCCACCGCCTGTCGACGCTGGTGAGCATGGACCGGCTGATCGTGCTGGATCAGGGTCACATCGTCGAGACCGGCACGCATCAGGAACTTCTGGACAAGGACGGGCTTTACACCCGCTACTGGAAGCGCCAGTCGGGCGGTTTCATCGATATTCGCGAGGCGGCGGAGTGAGCCTGAGGGTGACCCGGCTGGGCCATCTGGGAGACGGGATCGCCGATGGCCCCGTTTTCGTTGCGCGCGCCCTGCCGGGCGAAGTTGTGGAGGGCGAGATCGAGGGCGGGCGGATCGCGCGGCCGAAGATCCTGACACCTTCGGCCGATCGCGTGGCGGCGCCCTGCAGGCACTACAAGGGATGCGGGGGCTGTGCGCTGATGCATGGCTCGGACGATTTCGTGGCCGGCTGGAAGGTGGACGTGGTGCGCACCGCCCTTGCTGCGCAAGGGATCGAGGCGGAGGTTCGGGGCCCCGCCACATCGCCGCCCGCGAGCCGAAGGCGGGCCACGTTTTCGGGCCGCCGGCTGAAATCGGGCCCGGTCGTCGGGTTTCATGGGCGCGGGGCCGATACGGTGACGGCGGTGCCGGGCTGTATCCTTGTGGAGCCCGCGCTGCTGGCCGCCCTGCCCGTGTGCGAGGCGATCACGCAAAGGATGGGCTCGCGCAAGGGCGAGATACGGTTTCGCGTCACGGCATCCGAGGCCGGAATAGACACTGATTTCGAAGGTGGGCGCGCGACCGACGGGGCCGATCGCGTGGCGCTTGCCGCGCTGGCCGAGGCGCACGATCTGGCGCGACTTTCGGTGGAGGGCGAGGTGATCGTGGAACGCCGCCCGCCCCGGCAAAGCTTCGACGGGATCGGCGTGGTGCCGCCCCCCGGCGCCTTTCTTCAGGCGACGGCGGCGGGCGAGGCCGCGCTGCGCCGCGCCGTGACGGACGTCGTGGGCGGGGCCCGGCGCATCGCGGATCTGTTCGCCGGGTGCGGCACCTTCGCCCTGCCGCTTGCCCGGCAGGCGGAAGTGCTGGCGGTCGAGGGCGATCCCGCCCTTCTGGCCGCGTTAGACACTGGCTGGCGGCATGCGAAGGGATTGAAGGCCGTGAGAACCGAGGCGCGCGATCTGTTTCGCCGCCCGCTTCTTCCCGACGAGCTTTCCCGCTTCGACGCGGTGGTGATCGACCCGCCGCGCGCCGGGGCCGAGGCGCAGACGGCGGCACTTGCGGAAGCGCAGGTGCCAAGGATCGCCGCCGTTTCCTGCAACCCCGTGACCTTTGCACGCGACGCCGCGCTTCTGATCGGCGCCGGATATACCCTCGACCGGGTCGAGGTTGTCGACCAATTCCGCTGGAGCCCCCATGTGGAGCTTGCCGCGGCCTTCCGGGCGAACCATATCCCCGCCTGAGAGGCAGAAGGCAGAGCGGGATCATGCAGGAGCGTCTGAAGGACTGGCTGGAACGGCCCATCGTGCGGAACGGGATCATCGCGGTGATCCTTTTCAACGCGGTGATCCTCGGGCTTGAAACCTCGGGCCCCGCGATGGCGGCGGCTGGCGGGCTGATCATCGCGCTGGACCGGTTCTGCCTCGCGATCTTCGTGGTCGAAATCGTGTTGAAGCTGATCGCCTATCGGGGCGGGTTCTTCCGCTCCGGCTGGAACCTCTTCGATTTCTCCATCGTCGCGCTGTCGCTGGTGCCGGGGGCGCAGACCTTCACGGTGCTTCGCGCGCTGCGGATCCTGAGGGTGCTGCGCGTGATCTCGGCCGCCCCGCGCCTGAGGCGCGTGGTGGAAGGCTTCGTCACCGCGCTGCCTGGGATGGGATCGGTCTTCCTACTGATGGTGATCATCTTCTATATCGGCGCGGTGATGGCGACGAAGCTTTTCGCGAAAAGCTTTCCCGACTGGTTCGGCTCGCTCGGGCAATCGGCCTATTCGCTGTTTCAGATCATGACGCTGGAAAGCTGGTCGATGGGCATCGTGCGCCCGGTGATGGAGGTTTATCCCTATGCCTGGGCCTTCTTCGTGCCCTTCATCATGGTCACGACTTTCGCGGTGGTGAACCTGCTGGTCGGCCTCATCGTGAACTCCATGCAGGAGGCGCACGGGGTGGAGGAGAACGAGAAGACCGACGCCTATCGCGACGAGGTGCTGAAGCGGCTGGAGGCGATCGAGCGGCGGCTTGGGGAGCGTGACGGGGGCTGATCCCGCACGGATCTGCACTCTCTTGTTTTCTGGTTAACCGGTGTCGTGTAAGCTAGCCCGCAAAACAACGGGCAAGCAGGCGAGCAGGCAGGCATGAGACCCTTCATCGTGGCGGCGGCCCTGGCGGCTGCGGTTGTGCTTTCGGGCTGTTCCTCGAAATTCCGAACCTATGACGGGCCCGAGGTCACGCGCATCATGGTCTTCAAGGAAGCGCGGAAGATGTATCTTCTGCACGGCGACACCGCGCTTCGATCCTACGAGTTCGAGCTGGGGTTCGAACCGGTCGGTCACAAAGCTGTCGAAGGCGACGGCCGCACGCCCGAGGGCGAATACATCATCGACCGGCGCAACCCGGAGTCGCGGTTTCACCTGTCGATCGGCATCTCCTACCCCAATGCGCGCGATGTCGAGGTGGCGCGCGCCCTGGGCATGAGCCCCGGGGGGGACATCTTCATCCACGGCACGCCGAAGCCATTTTCGGGGCGCGGCGACGACTGGACCTGGGGGTGCATCGCCGTGACGAATGACGAGATCGAGGAGATCTATGCCATGGTGAAGGACGGCACGCCGATCTCGATCTATCCCTAGCGGGCCTCAGCCGTCGGCAAAGCTCCAGCCCGGGCGGCGGGGTACGCGGACGGCCAGCATCGGTTTCAGAAGCGGCGAGGCGAAGCGCTTCAGGTCGAGCGCCTCGTGCACGCCCTCGGTTTCCTCGCCCCCGATCCGCGTGCGTACGACCGAGCGGGTGTAAAACGGCGCATCGAGCATCGCCTTGACCTGACGGGGCTGATAGCCGGGATCGGCCCGCGTTTCGCGCCTGACGGCCCAGAGCGAGCGGGTGAAGCGGGTGCGTGCAGGCGGCGTCATCACCTCGGCCCGGCCCGCGCCGTCGAACCGGATGCCGGTGGCAAGCGTCGTGCCGTCGCGCCGCTCGGCATCGTAGAAACAGGCCGATCCGTCGCCAAGCGGGAAGCGCCCCCACGTCCAGTAGCTGAAATCGGTTTCCAGTGCGCGGGTGCCGAAATTCGCATCGAAATAGCCGTGGCCGGAAAACTGCCAGCCCCGGTTCAGATCCACCTCGATCCGGGCCGTGGGGGCGAAGGGCCGCCAGATATGACCGCCATCGGGTGTGAGCGGCATCTCGACGGAGGTGAGCGCGCTTGGCGTCACCGTGATCCGCCCCCGCACCCGGCTGACGAGGGGAAGCGAGGAAATCTCGTCCACATCGATCTCAAGCCGACCGCCGCGCCATGTGAGTTTCGAGGGCCCCACTTCGAACCGGTCGCGCGCAGTGCGAAGCGCGCGTTCCCCCCGGTCGGTCATGGTGAAGCGCCCGCCCGGCCCGTAGGTCGCGACGTTGATGCAGACATGGTTGTGCGGGCGGCGCCGGCCCGACCAGCGGTACCAGGGCGAAAAGACCGATCCTATGAAGGCGATGACCGAGATGGCGCGGGTGCCATCGTCGCTGACCCCGTCGATATACCACCACGCATAGCCGTCCGGCGGGACGTCGAGGTGGAAGCAAGGTCCGTCAAGATCGCCTCGGCCGCGTGCCTGCCTGAGAGGGCCGCCATCGGAATGCCCGCCCCCGGATGCGCCCCGCCGCCCGCCAGGTAGAGCCCCGGAATCGCCGTCCGCGCCGTGGGGCGCGCGAAGGCGGCCATCGTGCCGTGCGGGCTCCGCCCGTAAAGCGATCCGAGGCTCCCCGGAAACAGGCGCGCGAAGCCCCCCGGCGTCGTCAGCGCCGTGTCCGGCGGCTCGGGCGAGAATGTCAGCCCACGGGAGGCGAGAACGGGGAAGGTGCGTGTCCGACATGTCGACGGGTCCTCTTCGGCGTGCCCGTTCGAGGGCGGCGCGTTCATGATGATTTCGAAGCGCTCGAGGGGCGGAACGGGGCCGGGCCCGCCGCGATCCTCGGCGCAGACATAAAGCGTTGGGTCTTCGGGCAGGCGGCCCTCTGCGATCGGGCCGAATTCGGTGCGCGGATCGTGGCCGAAGAAGACGTTGTGATGCACGAGGTCGGCGCCCGTGGGCGTGGCCGCGAAGGACCATACATTGGCGGAAAGCGACCGGGGCTCCACCGCCCCGTTCGGCACCGCGCCCGTCGCCGCCGCGCCCAGATGCCCGGTGGTCAGCGCCCGGGGATCGCCGTTGAAGACACAGCGGTCGGCGATATGGGTTTCGCCCGCCGCCGTCGTCAGCCGCACCGTGCCGTCGGGCCGTGTGGCGAGATCGGCGATATGGGTATCGTAGCGGAAGACCGCGCCACCCGCCGTCGCCACCTTTTCCATCGCGCGGGCGAGCGCGTGCATCCCGCCCGCGACGCGCCAGACGCCCCGCGCCTCGGCCTCTGCGACGAGCCGCAGCAGCGCGGGCGCGGCATAGGGAGAGCCGCCCACATAGGTGGCGTAGCGCCCGAAAAGCTGGCGCAGGCGGGGATCGCTGAAGTTCCGCGCCAGCCGCGTGGCCATCGTCTCGAACGTGCCGATGGCGGGGATCAGCGAGGGTTCCGCCATCACGCGCGCCGCGATCCGTGCCTTGGAGGGCGCGACGCTTTGCATCATCGGGGCGTCGAAGGCATCGAAAAGCCGCGCGGTTTCCGCCCGGAAGGCCGCGTATTCGCGCGCTGCAGTCACGCCGCCGAAATGCCCGAGCGCGTCGGCTGTGCGGGCGGGATCGGCGAACAGATCGAGCGTCGTGCCGTCGGGCCACCAGTGGCGCGCAAGGATGGGTTCCTCATGCAGGGTGACATGATCGGAAAGCTTCGCGCGCACGTCGCGAAACAGGTTTTCGAAGATCGGGCGGAGCGTCAGCACCGTCGGCCCCGCATCGACGGGGCCCGCCGGGCTGTCGACCTGCCGCATCTTGCCGCCGGGGGCCGAGGCGCGTTCGAACACCGTGACGGACAGGCCGGCATGGGCCAGCCGCATCGCTGCGGCAAGCCCGCCAACCCCTGCGCCGATCACGGCGACCGTTTCATTGCGTTTCAACATACCGGGGAATTGTTGACTCGGGCCGCCCCATATGTCCAGTATGATTGACAGTTAAACTGTCAGACTAATCTGACAAGATGGGAGGCCCAATGGCCCTGACTGCACGAATAGAGGCCGCGATCGACGCGGCCGTTGCCCGTGGGCAGGCGGGGCAGGTGCCTTCCCGGCTTGCGGCTGCGCTGGATGATGCGGTGCGCCCGGGCGGCGCGCGAATTCGCCCCACGATCCTTCTGTCGGTGGCGATGGCCTGCGGGGATGACGACCCGCGCCTGGCCGATGCCGCAGCCGCCGCGCTTGAAATCATGCATTGCGCCAGCCTCGTGCACGACGATCTGCCCTGTTTCGACAATGCCGATATCCGGCGCGGAAAGCCCACGGTGCACCGCGCCTATTCCGAACCGCTTGCGGTTCTGACCGGCGACAGCCTGATCGTGATGGCGTTCGAGAGCGTGCTCAGGGCCGGGCTCGTCCGGCCGGAGCGGGCGATCCAACTCGCCTCGATCCTCGCGACGCGCACCGGCATGCCGATGGGCATCTGCGCCGGGCAGGGCTGGGAGAGCGAGGAGAAGATCGATCTGTCGGCCTATCACCAGGCGAAGACCGGTGCGCTGTTCATCGCCGCGACGCAGATGGGCGCAGTGGCCGCCGGGCAGGATGCGGAGCCCTGGGAAGAGCTTGGCGCCCGAATCGGCGAGGCCTTCCAGGTGGCCGATGACTTGCGCGACGCGCTGTATGATGCCGAGGCGCTGGGCAAGCCCGCCGGGCAGGACGATCTGCACGACCGGCCGAATGCCGTTTCGCTTCTGGGCGTCGACGGCGCGGTGGCGCGGCTGAAGGACATACTCGCAGGGGCGATCTCTTCGATCCCGTCCTGCCCCGGAGAGGCGGCGCTTGCGCAGATGGTTCGCAAGACGGCCGAACGGCTGACCCCGATGACGGAGGTCCGCAGGACGGTTCCCGGTGAGTGACGCCACCCTCGGCGGCGGGCTGCCCCATCGCCGGAAGCGGAAATCGCTTCGCGGCTGGATGACGCGGCTCGTGGCCGCGCCCGGCTTTCAAAGCTGGGCCGCGCGCTTTCCCCTGACCCGGGGGCAGGCGCGGAAGGATGGCGAGGCGATGATGGATCTCGCCGCGGGGTTCGTGCACAGCCAGGTTCTGATGGCGCTGGTGGAGCTTGAGGTGCTAGGCGCCCTGCTTGACGGCCCGATGGCCCGTGACGCGCTTGCCCGCCGGATCGGCATTCCGCCCGAACGCTGCGAGGTTCTGGTGCGGGCGGGCGCCGCACTCGGCCTGCTCAAAACCGGCGGGCAGGGCGTGCGGCTGACGCGCAAGGGCGCGGCGCTCACGGGCGTGCCGGGGCTTCAGGACATGATCCGCCATCACCGTGTGCTTTATGACGATCTGGCCGATCCCGCGGCCTTCTTCCGGGGCGAGGGCGAGACCGGGCTTTCGCGGTTCTGGCCCTATGTCTTCGGGGCGGGCGCGGCGGAAGACCCCGAGACCGCCGAACGGTATTCCGCGCTGATGACCGACACCCAGGCGATGGTGGCCGAAGAAACGCTGGGCGCGGTATCGCTGAAGGGGCGCGCGCGGCTTCTCGATATCGGCGGGGGGACGGGCACGTTCCTCGGCTCGGCGCTGGCGCGCTGGCCCGGGATGGAAGGCATTCTTCTCGATCTGCCCGCCGTTGTCGCCGGCGCGCCCGCGCGGCTTGCCAGCTTCGGCGTCGAGGGGCGGACAGAGATCGTGCCCGGCAGCTTCCGCGACGATCCCCTGCCGGAGACGGCGGATACGATCAGCCTAATCCGCGTGCTCTACGACCATGCCGACGACACCGTGCGGGCCCTTCTGGCGAAGGTGCACGCCGCGCTGCCCCCGGGCGGCATGGTGATCGTGTCGGAGCCGATGTCGGGCGGGCGCCGCCCCGCGCGCGCGGGCGATGCCTATTTCGCGATCTACACGATGGCCATGGGCACGGGCCGCACGCGATCGGCCGAAGAAATCGGCGCGCTTCTGTCGGAGGCCGGTTTTACAGGGGTAAAGCCGCACCGGACGCATCGTCCGTTCATCACCGGCCTGGTCACGGCGCGAAAGCCATGACACCAACATGTCTAAATTAATTGACAGTCAGAACTGTAAAGTTAAACTGACAATTGCGGCGGAATAGCGCAGGTGAGTCTCACCTGCCGATAACCGGCCGGAACAGGGAACGGGAGCGACGCAGGTGCGCACAACTGCGGTAATTCTTTCAGGGCCGAAGCATATCGGACTGGCAGAGCTGGCTTTGAAAGAGCCGGGCCCGACCGATCTTGTCGTCGAAATTTCCCATTCCGGCATTTCCACCGGCACCGAAAAACTGTTCTGGGATGGCACGATGCCGCCGTTTCCCGGCATGGGCTATCCGCTTGTTCCGGGCTACGAGGCCGCGGGCACCGTCGTCGAGGCGGGGGCCGAAAGCGGCTTTCGCGCGGGCGACAGCGTCTTCGTACCCGGCGCGAACTGCTTCGACGGGGCCTTCGGCCTGTTCGGCGGGGCCAGCCGTTATCTTGTGACTGCCGCCGACCGGGTGACACGAATCGATCCGGGGCTTGGCCCCGAAGGCGCGCTTCTGGCCCTCGCGGCCACCGCGCGGCACGCGATCGCCGGGCTAGACCGCAGGCCGCCCGATCTGATCGTGGGCCACGGCACGCTGGGCCGTCTTCTCGCGCGGCTGACGATCGCCGCCGGGGCGCCCGCGCCCGTGGTCTGGGAAATCGATCCCGACCGGCGGACCGGCGCGCAAGGCTACGAGATCCTTCATCCCGACGAAGACGAGCGCCGGGATTACCGTGCGATCTTTGACGCTTCGGGCAACGCCCGGCTTCTTGATACGCTGGTGGGCCGGATCGTGAAGGGCGGTGAGATCGTGCTTGCCGGTTTCTACACCCAACCCATTCAGTTCGCCTTCCCGCCCGCCTTCATGAAGGAAGCCCGGTTCCGGATCGCCGCGGAATGGACGCATGACGACCTGGCCGCGACGCGCCAGCTGATCGAGGCCGGTGCCCTGTCGCTGAAGAACCTCATCACCCACCGCCGCCCGGCGGCACAGGCGACCGAGGCCTATGAAACCGCCTTCGGCGATCCCGCCTGCCTGAAAATGATCCTCGACTGGACCACAGACGCCACGGAGGCCGCATGACGCTTGATGTTCCGAACCTGAAAGAGTTCGACCAGCGGCTTCGCGACGAGGCGCATGAAGATCTCGCCGATCTCGTGGCCGAGGAGCCCACGAAGAAAACCCAGATCATCGCGATCTACGGCAAGGGCGGGATCGGCAAATCCTTCACCCTCGCCAACCTCAGCCACATGATGGCCGAACAGGGCAAGCGCGTGCTGCTGATCGGGTGCGATCCGAAATCGGATACCACGTCGCTGCTGTTCGGCGGCAAGGCCTGCCCGACGATCATCGAAACCTCGACGGCGAAGAAGCTTGCGGGGGAAGAGGTGAAGATCGGCGATGTCTGCTTCAAGCGCGGCGGCGTCTTCGCGATGGAACTCGGCGGGCCGGAGGTTGGCCGCGGCTGCGGCGGACGCGGCATCATCCATGGCTTCGAACTTCTCGAAAAACTCGGCTTCCATGACTGGGATTTCGATTTCGTCCTTCTCGATTTCCTGGGCGATGTCGTCTGCGGCGGGTTCGGCCTGCCGATCGCGCGCGACATGGCGCAGAAGGTGATCGTCGTCGGATCGAACGACCTGCAATCGCTTTACGTCGCCAACAACGTCTGTTCGGCGGTGGAATATTTCCGGAAGCTCGGCGGCAATGTCGGCGTGGCGGGGCTTGTCATCAACAAGGATGACGGGACGGGCGAGGCCGCGGCCTTCGCCGAGGCCACGGGCATTCCGGTGCTGGCCTCCATCCCCGCCGACGAGGATCTGCGGCGGAAATCGGCGAATTACCAGATCGTGGGAACGAAGGCGGGGCCGTGGGGCGATATGTTCACGGAGCTTGCTGACAACGTGGCCGACGCGCCACCCCTTCGGCCCACGCCCCTCTCGCAGGACGGGCTTCTGGGCCTGTTCTCTGCCTCTGAAACCGGGGCGGATTTCGTGCTGGAACCGGCCACGGATGAAGACATGCGGGGCGCGAACGCCCAGCCGAAAGAATCGCTGGAGGTCATCTACGATGAGGCCTGAAGCGGTCAGAGACGCCTTGATTGCGGAGATCCGCGCCACGCTCGCGCAGGTGCCGCCCGAAAAGATCCGGCGGCTTCTGGCCGATATCCGGCTGTCGGAATTCGCAGGTGCGGCGGAGTGACGGGCGAAGTCACATATGACGGCGCGGCAGAGGCCGAGGTGATCCGGGGCGAGGCGCGCGGCGACCTGCCCGAACCCCGGGGCGCGGCCACCGGCGGCTGCCATGCGGGCGCGGCCGAGATGGAAGCCGCGGCGCGGATGGCCGGGAAATCCGAGATCCTCGACCAGTATGCCGCCGACTATCCGCAAGGCCCCCACGACAAGCCGCAATCGATGTGCCCCGCCTTCGGCTCTCTCCGCGTGGGCCTTCGCATGCGGCGGACCGCGACGGTTCTGTCGGGGTCGGCCTGCTGCGTCTACGGGCTGACCTTCGTGTCGCATTTCTACGGCGCGCGCCGGTCGGTGGGCTATGTGCCGTTCAATTCCGAAACGCTCGTCACCGGCAAGCTGTTCGAGGATATTCGCGAGGCCGTTCACGATCTGGCCGATCCGGACAAGTACGACGCCATCGTCGTGACCAACCTCTGCGTGCCGACCGCCTCGGGCGTGCCGCTGCGTCTTCTGCCGCGGGAAATCGACGGGGTCAGGATCGTCGGCATCGATGTGCCGGGCTTCGGCATCCCGACCCATGCGGAAGCGAAGGACGTGCTTGCCGGCGCGATGCTGAAATACGCGCGCGAAGAGATCATGGCGGGCCCGGTGCAGGCCCCGGCCGCGGGCAAATCGGATCGGCCGACAGTGACGCTTCTGGGCGAGATGTTCCCCGCCGATCCGGTGATGATCGGCGCGATGCTGGGCCCCATGGGCCTTGCTGCGGGGCCGGTCGTGCCCTGCCGCGAATGGCGCGAGCTGTACGCCGCGCTCGATTGCGGGGCGGTGGCGGCGATCCACCCGTTCTACACCGCCGCGATGCGTGAATTCGATGCTGCCGGGCGGCCCATCGTGGGCTCTGCGCCCGTGGGCCATGACGGCACGGCGGCCTGGCTTGCGGCGATCGGTGACGCTTTCAGCGTGCCCGCGGCGCAGGTCGGCGCGGCGCAGAACGCGTTCCTCCCCGCGATCCGCGCCGCGCTTGATGCAAAGCGCATCAAGGGCACGATCACGCTGTCGGGCTATGAAGGTTCGGAACTTCTGGTGGCGCGGCTTCTGATCGAAAGTGGGGCGGATGTGCCCTATGTCGGCACCGCCTGCCCGAAGACCGTGCAATCGGCCGCCGACCGCGACTGGCTTGAGGCGAAGGGCGTGAAGGTTCGGTTCCGCGCCTCGCTGGAAGACGATCTTGCGGCGATGGAGGCGATCCGCCCCGACCTTGCCATCGGCACGACGCCCGTCGTGCAGAAGGCGAAGGAACTGGGCGTTCCGGCGCTTTACTTCACCAACCTGATTTCCGCCCGTCCGCTGATGGGCCCGGCGGGCGCCGGCAGCCTTGCCGAGGTCGTGACCGCCGCGATCGCCAACAAGGGCCGGATGGACGAGATGCGCCAGTTCTTCGAGGGCGTGGGCCACGAGGATACCGCGGGTGTCTGGGAGGGCGCGCCGAACCTGCGCCCCGATTTCCGTGCCCAGCATCAGAAGAAGCTCGACAAACAGGCGAAGGCGGCGAAGGCCGCGGAGATGATCTGATGATGCGCCCGTTTCATATCGCCGGACCGGGGGCGCTGCCCCCATCGCCCTGCGGGCGATCCCCCCGGGATATTTCCGGCCACATGAAGCCGGAAGGCGGGTGCCCATGCTGATCCAGGATCATGACAGGGCCGGCGGCTACTGGGGCGCGGTTTACGCCTTCACCGCCGTGAAAGGCCTTCAGGTTGTGATTGACGGGCCGGTCGGGTGCGAAAACCTGCCCGTCACGAGCGTGCTCCACTACACCGACGCGCTTCCCCCACATGAGCTTCCGATCGTGACCACCGGTCTCGGCGAGGAAGAACTGGGGCGCGACGGGACCGAAGGTGCGATGAAACGGGCGTGGAGCACGCTCGACCCCGCGCTGCCCGCCGTGGTGGTGACGGGCTCGATCGCCGAGATGATCGGCGGCGGCGTGACGCCCCAGGGCACGAACATCCAGCGCTTCCTGCCGCGCACCATCGACGAGGACCAGTGGGAGGCCGCCGACCGGGCGATGACCTGGATCTTCACCGAGTTCGGGATGACGAAGGGCCGGATGCCCCCCGAGAAGAAGCGCGACGAGGGCGCCGCGCCCCGCGTGAACATCCTCGGGCCGATGTACGGCACCTTCAACATGCCCTCGGATCTGGCCGAGATCCGCCGCCTTGTCGAAGGCATCGGGGCGGAGGTGAACATGGTGATGCCGATGGGCGCCCATGTGGCCGAGATGCGGGGCCTCGTGAACGCCGACGCCAATATCGTGATGTATCGCGAATTCGGCCGCGGGCTGGCCGAAGTTCTGGGCAAGCCCTATCTGCAGGCGCCGGTGGGCGTGAATTCGACGACGAAGTTCCTGCGCATGCTGGGCGGGATCCTCGGGCTCGATCCCGAGCCGTTCATCGAACGCGAAAAGCATTCGACGATCAAACCGGTCTGGGATCTCTGGCGGTCGGTCACGCAGGATTTCTTCGCCACCGCGAGCTTCGGGATCGTGGCGACCGAAACCTATGCGCGCGGCGTCAGGCATTTCCTGGAAGAGGATCTGGGCTTTCCCTGCGCCTTCGCGGTGGCCCGTGTCGCGGGCGCGAAGACGAACAATGACGAGGTCAGAAGCCTCATTCACCAGAAGCGGCCCCTCGTGGTGATGGGCTCGATCAACGAAAAGATGTACCTGGCCGAGATGAAGGGCGGGCACGGCCCGTCGCCGGCCTTCGTCCCCGCGGGCTTCCCGGGCGCCGCGATCCGGCGCGCCACCGGCACGCCCTTCATGGGCTATGCCGGCGCGACCTACCTTTTGCAGGAGATCTGCAACGGGCTGTTCGACGCGCTGTTTCATATCCTGCCGCTCGGCGCCGACCTCGATGCCGCCGACGCGACGCCGACGACGCTGCGCCGCGATTTTCCCTGGGATGCCGATGCCCAGGCCGCGCTCGACCGGATCGTGGCGAGCCATCCCATTCTCACCCGTATCTCTGCCGCCAAATCGCTGCGCGACGCCGCCGAGCGGCGGGCGCTGGCCGACGGCGCGGAACGGGTGGTGCGTGAAACCGTGGAGGCCCTGGCCGACATGGACCTTGGAGGAGAGACGACATGACGGATCAGACGAACAACATCGCCGGGCCGGTTCGGGCGCACAAACCGCCGCGGACCGAGTTCTACGTCTATTTCGCCATCATCTTCCTGGCGACCCTGCCGCTGGCGTGCCTGACCTGGGCGCTGCACGCGGTGCGGTCGGGCAGCCTGACCGACAAGGGGCCGATGGCCCGTGCCTGGAGCCAGGCGCGGATCATCACGCCGATGATCTTCACCGCCCCGTGACAGCGGGCGCCGGTATCGAATTCCGCGGCTGCCGCAAGGCAGCCCGGATGCGGGGCGGGTCACCTACCGTCCTACCTGGCCGCGGGGTGCGCGGCGTCAGTCTGACGATCCGGAGGAGAGTTAATGGCTGATAGAACCGACCTGTCTTTCACAGGTCTTACAGACGAGCAGGCGCAAGAGCTGCACGCGGTCTACATGTCCGGTCTGCAGTTGTTCGTGATTGTCGCCATCGTGGCGCACATCGCGACGTATATCTGGCGTCCGTGGTTCTCGTGAGGAGCTGAAGATGGCTAAATTCTACAAGATATGGCTGGTCTTCGACCCGCGCCGCGTTTTCGTGGCGCAGGGCGTTTTCCTCTTCCTGCTCGCTGCGATGATTCATCTGGTTGTGCTGTCCAACGGCATCAACTGGTTCGAAATCGCGGCGTCGCACGGCGGCGGCTAAGGCTCCGCTCGACAAGATCGCTGCGGGCGGGTGCCGCCCGCCCGCGGCTAACGCGACAACGACGGCCGGGGTCCTGCCCATCTGCCGCCTGAAACGGAGTAAGAAGTATGGCTTTGCTCAGCTTCGAACGAAAATATCGCGTGCCAGGGGGTACGCTCGTCGGCGGCGATCTGTTCGACTTCTGGGTCGGACCCTTCTACGTCGGTTTCTTCGGTGTCACGACGATCTTCTTTGCAGGTCTCGGCACCCTACTGATCTTCTACTCGGCCACGCTTCAGGGCACCTGGAACCCCTGGCTGATCTCGGTGAACCCGCCGCCCCTGAGCTTTGGCCTGGGGCCGGCGCCGCTTGAAATGGGCGGGCTCTGGCAGGTGATCACCATATGCGCGCTGGGGGCCTTCATATCCTGGGCGCTGAGAGAGGTGGAAATCTGCCGCAAGCTCGGGATCGGGCTGCACATCCCCTTCGCCTTCAGCGTCGCGATCTTCGCGTATTTCACGCTGCAGGTGATCCGGCCCGTCCTGATGGGGGCCTGGGGCCATGCCTTCCCCTACGGGATCTGGAGCCACCTCGATTGGGTAAGCTACACCGGTTATCTCTATGGCAACTTCCACTACAACCCGGCCCATATGGTCGCGATCACGTTCTTCTTCACCACGTGTCTCGCGCTGGCCTTGCACGGCTCGCTGATCCTCAGCGCCGTGAACCCCGAGAAGGGCAAGGAAATCCGGTCGGCGGAACATGAAGACACGTTCTTCCGCGATTTCATCGGCTACTCGATCGGCCCCCTCGGGATCCATCGTCTGGGCCTGTTCCTGGCGCTCAATGCCGGGTTCTGGAGCGCGGTCTGCATCGTGATTTCCGGCACCGTCTGGTTCGACCAGTGGGTTGTCTGGTGGGACTGGTATGTGCAGCTGCCCTGGTGGGTCGATATTCCGGGAGGCGTAAATGGCTAAGTGGTTCGAGACCGAATACCAGAACATCTTCACGCAGGTTCAGGTTCAGGGTCCGCCCGAAATGGGCATGGTCGAGGATGCGTTGCTCGGCGACCGGTCGAAGGGCACGGGGTTTTCCCAGCTCTTCGGATGGGTGGGCAACGCGCAGCTCGGGCCCTTCTACCTTGGTCCCTGGGGTGTACTCAGCCTGATGAGCGGCATGACCTGGTTCCTGATGGTGGGCTTCTGGTTCTGGGGGCAGGCGGGGTACAACCCGGCGGTCTTCATGCGGGATCTGTTCTATCTCTCGCTTGATCCGCCATCGCCCGATTACGGGCTGGGCTTTGCGCCGCTCTGGGACGGGGGCTATTACCTGATCGCCTCGTTCTTCCTTCTGATCGCGGTGATGAGCTGGCTGATCCGCTCTTGGGTTCTCGCCAACCAGCTCGGGATGGGCAAGCATGTCTGCTATGCCTTTGCGAGT
Source organism: Ovoidimarina sediminis (assembly GCF_032586175.1). Classification (NCBI taxonomy): domain Bacteria; kingdom Pseudomonadati; phylum Pseudomonadota; class Alphaproteobacteria; order Rhodobacterales; family Roseobacteraceae; genus Ovoidimarina; species Ovoidimarina sediminis. Next base: position 120,635 of record NZ_JAWHTE010000011.1, on the reverse strand, counting down.
GCGGTCTGGCTGTTCCTCGTGCTCGGCCTGATCCGGCCGATCCTGATGGGAAGCTGGTCTGAGGCGGTGCCCTACGGGATCTTCACCCATCTCGACTGGACCAACCTGTTCTCGCTGACCTACGGCAACCTGTTCTACAACCCGTTCCACGCGCTTTCGATCGCGTTCCTCTACGGCTCGGCGCTTCTGTTCGCCATGCACGGGGCGACGATCCTGGCCGTCAGCCGCTTCGGCGGGGACCGGGAGCTTGAGCAGATCGTCGATCGCGGGACGGCCTCGGAACGCGCCGGCCTGTTCTGGCGCTGGACGATGGGCTTCAACGCCACGATGGAAGGCATCCACCGCTGGGCATGGTGGTTCGCGGTGCTGACGACGCTGACAGGCGGGATTGGCATTCTGATCACCGGCACGGTTGTCGATGACTGGTTCACCTGGGCACAGGATCACGGCTACGGCGCGGCGGCGAACTATGCCCCGGCGGCGACGCCCGAAGACTTCCTGCCCTACCTGCCGCCTGAATGAGGAGCGAGATCCATGGCTGACAACGAGCATTGGTATCTTGAAGACGAGCCCAAGCCCAATCTTCACGGCTGGATCTTCCGGCAGATGACGATGGGGGCGGCCTATGCGGCGATTGCCTGCATGCTGGTTCTCTTCGTCGTCCTCGTGATCCGGTCCATCGCGTTCATCCTGCCAGAGGATCCGTTCGCGGCGATCGAGATCGGGACACGCGCGCTCAGCGCGCTTGCCTAGGGGCCGGCGGTGCCCTTCACCGCCTCCCCCAACAAGGTCGGGCGCTTAGCCGCGCCTGGCATTCGGGGTCTCCACACCCCGGTTCCCTTCCTGTTGGCTACAGGAGACTAGGCGCCGTCAGAGCGTGCTCTGACGGCGTCTTTTTCGCCCTGCGGAGGATAGCGCCATGACCCGTCCGAACACCCCCACACTCGACCGCGTCGCAGGGCCGGAAGACCTGCGCGGGATGAGCGATGCCGATCTCGGGCAGGTGGCGCGCGAACTTCGGGAAGAGGTGATCTCGGCCGTCTCTGAAACCGGCGGGCACCTCGGCTCGTCGCTTGGCGTCGTGGAACTGAGCGTGGCGATCCACGCGGTGTTCAACACGCCGCATGACAAGCTGATCTGGGATGTCGGCCACCAGTGCTACCCCCACAAGGTGCTGACGGGGCGGCGCAGCCGCATCCGGACGCTGCGGCAGAAAGACGGGCTTTCGGGTTTCACCAAGCGTTCGGAAAGTGATTACGATCCGTTCGGCGCGGCGCATTCCTCCACCTCGATCAGCGCGGCGCTCGGCTTCACCATCGGGCGCGATATGGGCCGGTCGACGGGCGATGCGATCGCGGTGATCGGTGACGGCTCGATCAGTGCGGGCATGGCCTACGAGGCGATGAACAACGCGGGCTCGGAAGGCCGGCGGCTTTTCGTCATCCTGAACGACAACGAGATGTCGATCGCCCCGCCGGTGGGCGCGATGTCGAAATATCTTTCGGGGCTGTACGCAAGCCCCGGCGCGGCGGCTTTCGAGGCGATGGCAGAGGGCTTCGAAGCCGCGCTGCCCGGCCCGTTCCGGGACGGGGCGCGCCGGGCACGCCAGCTTGTGACCGGGATCGCCGGATCGGGCACGCTGTTCGAGGAGCTGGGCTTCAGCTATGTCGGCCCCGTCGACGGGCATGACATGAGCCAGCTTCTTCCCGTTCTGCGCGCCGCACGGGCGCGGGCGACGGGGCCCGTGCTGATCCATTGCTGCACTGTGAAGGGCAAGGGCTATGTCCCCGCCGAAACCAGCGCCGACAAGTATCACGGTGTCGCGAAGTTCGACGTGGTCTCGGGCGAACAGAAGAAATCGAAGGGCAACGCGCCGTCCTATACCAAGGTGTTCGGCGAGGCGCTGACCCGCGAGGCGGCGGAAGACAGCCGGATCGTCGCGGTGACGGCGGCGATGCCGTCGGGCACCGGCATCAACATCATGGCCGATCGCTTTCCGGCCCGCGTCTTCGACGTTGGCATCGCCGAACAGCACGGCGTGACCTTCGCCGCCGGGATGGCGGCCACCGGGCTGAAACCCTTCTGCGCGATCTATTCCACCTTTCTGCAGCGCGGCTATGACCAGGTGGTGCATGACGTGGCGCTTCAGAACCTGCCCGTGCGCTTCGCAATCGACCGTGCCGGCCTCGTGGGTGCCGACGGGGCCACCCATGCGGGCGCCTTCGACATCGGCTATCTCGCGAACCTGCCGAATTTCGTCGTGATGGCGGCGGGCGACGAGGCGCAGCTCGTGCACATGGTCGCCACCGCGGCGGAGTATGACGATGGCCCCATCGCCTTCCGGTATCCGCGCGGCGAGGGTATGGGCGTCGACATGCCCGAACACGGCGTGGCGCTTGAGATCGGCAAGGGCCGCATCCTGAGCGAGGGCACCGGCGTGGCGCTTCTGTCCTACGGCGCGCATCTTGCCGAATGCCTCACGGCGGCGGAGCATCTGGCGATGATGGGGATCTCGGCTACCGTGGCCGATGCCCGTTTCGCCAAGCCGCTCGATACCGACATGATCGGGATGCTCGCGCGCCAGCACGAGGCGATCGTCACGGTGGAAACCGGTGCGACCGGGGGCTTCGGCGCCCTTGTCCTGCATTATCTGGCGAACCGGGGCGCGCTCGACCGTGGCCTCAAGATCCGCACCATGACGTTGCCCGACCGGTTCATCGACCAGGCCAGCCCGGCCGACATGTATGCCGCCGCCGGGCTGACGGCCGACGACATCGCGCGCACCGCGGTCGAGGCGCTGGGGGTGGTGAGCCTTCCGGTGGGAAGCGCGCGGGCCTGAGCGAGGCCCGCCAAGCCGGTGTCCGCGCCTCAGGCGCGGACGAGGCGCCCGAAGATCCTGTCCTGATACTGTTCCAGGTAGATCCGAAGCCAGGGGGTGAATTCTTCCGGCCGCCGCTGCACCTCGGCCGTCAGGTCGTAAAGATCGATCCAGCGATAGGCCATCACCTCTTCGGGGTTGGGGATGACCGGCAGGCTTGGCCCGGCTTCGGCGATGAAGATATCGACCACCTCGTGTTCGGTCAGCCCGCCGCCCACATCGGCGCGGTATTCCACCCGGTCGCGATGCGAGGGGTAAAGCCCGGTGATCCCCAGTTCCTCCCTCAGCCGCCGGATCGCGCAATCCGCCGCCGGTTCGTCCCAGTCGGGATGGGTGCAGCAGGTGTTCGCCCAAAGCCCGGGCGTGTGATACTTCACCAGCGCGCGCTGCTGGATCAGCACCGCGTTCTCGCGCATCACGAAGACCGAAACGGCCTTGTGTTTGAGGCCCCTCTGGTGAACCTCGAGCTTGTCGACGGGCTTCAGCCGGCCATCGACCCAGGCGGGAATCGTGTTCGTCATACGTAGGCTTCCGGTACCAGTCGTGTCAGGTGCGCCAGGTTCTTCAGGCCGATCCTCAGATGCGCCATGGGGCGGGCGCGGACCAGCTTCTTGTTCATATAGGCCTCGAAGGTGAGCCTCTGCACGTCGACATCATGACACAGGGAGACGAAGCGCTCGCGCCGTTCGTCGGATTTGTAATAGGCGTCCTGCATGGCGCGGAGCACCTTGAAGACGGTCTTGTGCTCTTTCATGAAGGCCTTGCGCGCCAGCGCCAGGTCGCGCGGCTGGCCCGAAAGCAGCGTGGCATGGGCGGCTTCGGCGGCCACCCGGCCCCCCATCATCGCGTAATAGATGCCTTCGCCCGAAGACGGGGCGACGACGCCCGCCGCATCGCCCGCAAGCACCACGTCCTTGCCGTTGTCCCACTTGTCGAGGGGTTTGAGCGGGATCGGCGCGCCCTCGCGGCGGATCGTTTCGCAGCCGTCGAGGCCCGAGGCCACGCGGAGCTCCGCCGTCGCGCGCTTCAGGTCGACGCCGTGGATGCCCGAACCCATCCCGACCGAGGCGCTTTCCCCGTGCGGGAAGACCCAGCCGTAGAAATCGGGGCTGATCGCGCCGTCATAGACGACATCGCAGCGCTCGGGATCGTACTGGCCGATCTTGCCCGGCGCGCGGATGATCTCGTGATAGGCGATGACGTAGGGGATCGTATCGCCCCCCGGAACCTCCTGCCGCGCGACGTCGGACCGGGCGCCATCCGCGCCGATCACGACCTTGCCGCTCAGCCGCATCTCGTTGCCCGATACCTTGTCGCGATAGACGACATGGGTGCCCGCCCCGTCGCGTTCGATCCGCTTGAAGGTGCCGGTGTTGCGATGCGCCCCGGCCTTCGTGGCGCGCACCCGCAGGAATTCGTCGAAATGCTCGCGGTCGACCATGCCGACGAATCCGTTCTCGATCGGAATATCGACGTGGCGCTGGGACGGGGAGATCATGCGGGCCGTGCTGATCTTCGCCACCAGCTGATCGTCCGGGATGTCGAAATCGGCGATCAGGCGTGGCGGGATCGCGCCGCCGCAGGGTTTGATCCGGCCGTCGCGGTCGAGGAAGGCCACGCTGTGCCCGGCGCGCGCCAGATCTTCTGCGGCTGTGGCGCCGGCCGGGCCGCCGCCCACGACGATTGCATCATAGATCATCATCATTCTCCAGGAACGAGGGCGCCGGGATCGGGCGCGCGGGAGGGCTCTGCGATCCGCAAGGCGAGGATCGCGGCGACAAGGAAGATCACGCCTTCGGTGGCGAAGACGGTGCAATAGGCCAGCGCATCAGAGGCCACGAGGGCGCGCATGATATCGGCGGCCGCCGTGCCCAGGAACGCGCCCAGCCCGAAGGCGATGGCCTGCGCCGCGCCGAAAAGGCCCATGCGCACGCCTTCGCGCGCCTCGTCGCCTTCGCGGGCAAGGCCCATCATCGCGCCGATCGCGGCGACGGCGAAGATCCCGTTGGCGAATCCGAGGGTGAAGATATTGGGGTGAATGGGCCAGGTCGCCGGGTTCTGCCCGCCGATGGCCATGGCGACAAGCGCGCCGCCCGACAGAAGGCAGCCCCCGAAGATCCAGGCCCGGATCGGCACCGCGACCCAGCGGGCCAGAACGGTGCCGGAGGCGAGAACCACGATCATGCCCAGAAGCGCTCCGGCGTGGTGCATGCCGCCAAGTGCGGTGCTTTCGCCCACGGTCATGCCGAAGACATGGCCCGCGAAGGGTTCGAGGATCAGATCCTGCAGGTTGTAGGCCAGCATCGAGGCGAAGACGAAGATCGTGAAGGCCCGCACGCGCGGATCCGCCCAAAGCTCGCGCGCCACGTCGCCGAAGGCGATGTTGCGCCGGGGCGCGGCGCGGGCCGGCGTGCGCTCTTGCCCCCAGACGCCGATCAGGCTGAGCGCGACGGCCACCGCGCAGATCCCGCTTGCGACCGCCAGAAGGCGCCCGGGCGAATAGGGATCGAGAAGCTGGCCCGCCGTGATGCCGGTCGTGGCCAGGCCGAAGATCATCATGATCCACACTGCGCTTCCCGCCGCCGCCTGCCGCTCCGGCGCGACGCGCGCGGCGAGAAGGGCCAGAAGGTTTGTGCCTGCCGCCCCGATGCCAAGGCCGATCAGAAGGAAGGCGGGGATCGCCGCGGCGATGCCGAGCACGGCGGAGCTGCCCATGATCCAGACGGCCCCGGCGGCGGCAATCGCGCCTGCGGCGAGCGTCAAGACCCCGCCCACGATCCAGGGCGCGCGCCGCCCGCCCTGCTGATCGGCGCCGTGGCCGAAGCGCGGGCGCAGGAACTGCGTGCCATAGTAGAGCGAGACGAGAAGCCCCGGCAGGATCGCAGGCATCGCAAGCTCGACGACCATCACCCGGTTCATCGTCGCCGTGGTCAGGACGACGATGGAGCCAAGCGCCATCTGCACGAGGCCGAGCCGCAGGATGTTGGGCCAGGACAGCGTCACGGCATCCCCGCCCCGCCGCGCAGCGCGAAGGCCGCGATCATCATGCCCGAGACGTAAAGCGACACGCCGGTTGCGTTGTACCAGGGCGCGCGGGCCTTCGGATCGCGCATCAGAACCCGCATCGCGGCGATCTGTGCGAGAAGCACCGCCGTGATCGCCAGCGCATGCCACGGTTGGCCCCAGACCAGAAGAAGCGAGATCACGATGGCCTGCGGCAGGGCCATGACGACACAGGCGATCCGCGCCGCCACATCGGGGCCGACGACGACGGGGAGGGAGCGCACGCCGGTCGCCCTGTCGCCCTCCAGCGCCTTGAAATCGTTGAGTGTCATGATCCCGTGCGCGCCGATCCCGTGAAGCACGGCGACGGCGACCACCGGAAAGGCGGGCGCGCCGGTCGACAGAACGGCGGCCCCGGTGAACCAGGGCAGGGTTTCATAGGACAGGCCCACGACCCCCGGCCCCCACCAGCCCGACCGCTTCAGGCGCACGGGTTCCGCCGAATAGGCCCAGGCCGCCAGCACGCCGACGACGGTGGCGCCGAAACCCCAGGGCCCAAGCTGCCAGCCGATCAGAAGGGCGACGCCCGACATGAAGAGCGCGACGTACAACCCCCAGCGCCCGGGCACCCGGCCCGAGGGGATCGGGCGGCCCGGCTCGTTGATCGCGTCCACGTGCCGGTCGCACCAGTCGTTCGCCGCCTGGCTCATCCCGCAGACTACGGGGCCCGCGAGGATCACGCCCAGAAGCACCAGACCCCAGCTTTCCAGGGGGTTCGCGCCGGAAGAGACGACGCCGCACAGATAGGCCCACATCGGCGGAAACCAGGTGATCGGCTTGATCAGCTCCAGCAGCGCGCGGGGCGCGGGCAGGCGTCGAGACTGTATCTCTTCCATTACACTCATACTGTCAGGCTAGATTGACAATCTGAGTCTTGCAACAGAAAGCAGCGCCCCGGGGCGGGGCAAAACGCCTCAACTCACCCGGTGCAGAATGCGGGGTGGATCAGCCCTTGGGATCCTTGCTGAGAAGGCCGTATTTGCGCAGCTTCACGTAAAGGCTTTGCCGCGACAGGCCCAGCATCTCGGCCGCCGCAACCCGGTTGTTGCGGGTCAGTTCCACGGCCGTCTCGATGCACATCTTTTCCACAACGTCGGTGGTGTCGGATACGATGTCTTTCAGCGTGGCCGAGCCCACAAGCTCCATCACGCTGCGCATGCCCTCGTCGGAAACGCCGATCCCCGGGCGCCGCAGCGCATCCACCCGGCTTGCATCGCGGATCACGAAGACAAGCGCGGGGTTCGCCCGGTCGTTCAGGTAGGTCGCCGAAATCTCGACAGAGGTTTCGCCGCCGAATTCGGACACGACCTTGGTGGCATAGACGCTCATCTGCCCCGCGCGCGTGGCGTTGTCGATCAGCACCTTGCTGTCCACCGTCCCGCGCGACAGGAAATCGGCCAGCGACCGGCCGCGGGCCAGCGTCACATGGGCGATATCGGCCAGGTTCAGGAACGCCTCGTTCGCCGAGGTGATCACGCCGTCACGGTCGGTGAAGACGATCGCGTCGATCCCTTCCTGGTACAGACCGTTCAGGTTCTCGGTCAGCACATCGGATGCGGGTTCGGCATCTTCGGCGCTTTCGAGCCGGCACAGAAGATAGCGTTCGCCAGCGGCGCGGAAGATCTTGGGCGTGATCATCAGGCGCTTGCGCGACCGGCGGGCCACGGCCTCGATCGGCTTCGACATTTCGGAAATCGCCGAGGATTTCAGGGAGTCCAGAAGCTCGCCCTTGCGGCGTGATTCGAATTCCTGCCCGAAGACCGCATTCGTCAGGTCGCCTGCGGGCGCGCCCAGAAGCGATGCGGCGGCGGCGTTGATATCCGTCACCCGGCCGCTGTCGGCGGCGACGAACACGGCGGCGTCGCGCACGCTGTCCATCAGCACGCGGAAGCGCGTGTCGTATTCCCGCTGCGCCTCGTAATCGCGTTCCAGCGCCATCTGCGCCGAGACAAGCTGTTCCTGCATCTCGGCAATGGGCCGAAGATCACGCCCGAGCATCAGAAGCGCCCCGTCGGGGCCGATCTGGTGCAGGGTGTAGCGCACGGGGAATTCCCAGTCGCCGCGATCAGTATGGTTCAGTTCCATCGCCCGCGCCGGCATGTCGCCGCTCGCGAAATCGCGCAGCTGCGCTTCGAGCTTCGGCACGCTTTCGCGGGTCAGGAAATCGCGGATGTTCCGGCCTTCCCAGTGATCGAGATCGCCGAAGCCGGAATGGGTGGGATTGATCAGGACGCTGAGGATCTGGCCGACATCCGACACCACGATCGCAAGATCGGCGGCTGTCGAAATGATATCGCCCAGAACATCCGGCCCGATCAGGGGGATCGATCCGCTTGACCAGTATCTGGTGCCCCGCGTGCTCACAGCCTTGCCTCCGCGCGCCATCGGTGCATCGTCATCATCGACTACTCCATCTTCGCGCGCTCGGTGGCGCCGTTGGGAGAAATCGTCAGACCGCATCTTCTCAGTGCCTCGTTAAGATCACTTGCCGCATGGTCGGCCCCGGCAAGCTTAGCAATGTCTTTTCCACCGGCTCCAAGGGCGCCCCCAACCACTGTCGGTATCGCAACAGGAAGTGCGTTCTTTGATTTTTCAATGAGAACACGAAGCTGCGCAAGCCTTTCAGCCGAAGAAATCGAGAGGAAGATAGCGTCGTACTGTCCCGAGGCAACAGTTCGGACAACCATGCGATTTGCCTCGCCCATGACAAGGCGCACCGACAGGCCGCGCTGGCGCAGCTGCGCCGTCAGCACGACGGCGCCAAGCGTGTGATGTTCGCCTTCCGGCACGACGACGAGAACGGCGTGACCCGGGCCGTCGGATGCCGATTTGCGTGGCCCCGCCGACAGCGCGCGCACCGCGTGCTGAAGCCGGGCCGATCCGATCGAGACTTGCGCGAAGCCAAGCCGGTCTTCACACCAGTCGTCACCCAGACGGCGCGCGACCTCGGGGATATAGAAACCGAGAACCTCCTCCGCCGGGCATCCGGAATGCAGGATATCGGCGACCGCTGCCTCGACCGGCCCGTTGCCACCTTTCAGAACGGCATCGGACAGGCGGGCAAGAAGCCGCTCGGACAGGGGCGCACGCGTCCGTTCGCGCCGTTCGGCAAGAACGGCGACGGCGCGGGACGCAAGGGTATCGACCGGTGAAGCCACCGGCACTTCGGATCTGCGCCCTGGTCTGTCTGGGCCGTCTGTCATGACTGAGTGTCCTTCATCGGCCGCATGCGCCACGCCAAGACTCGGACGGTGGCACGCGAGATCAATGTCGCGTCTGCGGCCCTAAATGTCAAAGCGAATTGACATGGTTCCTTTCTGCAACCGCCCGAAAGAGGGGCGATGCCGGGCGAACATTCTTAACTAAAAGGAAAATTTCCGGTTTCTCGACATGCCTGCGGGGCCCTGGCCAGGGGGACCGAGGTGCTGACATTGAGTGTAAGTTATAATTGACACTTTTGCCCGTAGGGGTCTAGTCTTCGCTTGGCTACAGCCAACGGGGAGATCATGTATGGACAGATCGGGCGCATCTGAAATGCGGCGTGCTCGGCTCTATACGGAGGACGAGCGCGCGCGCCGTGACGCCACGGTCTGGACGCTCGTACAAGGCATTCTGGCACCCCTCCAGTTCGCCGTGTTCCTGGTCTCTCTCGTGCTTGTTCTGCGCTATGTCTGGACGGGTCACGGCTATGCCGAGGCTACGGTTTCGATCGTCGTGAAAACCCTCCTTCTCTACACCATCATGATCACCGGTTCGATCTGGGAAAAGGTGGTATTCGGGCGCTGGCTTTTCGCCCCCGCCTTCTTCTGGGAGGACGTGTTCAGCTTCGTCGTCATCGCGCTTCACACCGCATATCTTTGGGCACTTTCAACGGGTTCGGCGGGGCCGGATGGCCAGATGGCGATCGCGCTGGCGGCCTATGCGGCTTATGTCGTGAACGCCGGCCAGTTCCTGTGGAAGCTGCGGATGGCCCGGCTTGAAACGGGGGCCGCGACGTGAACGATCTTCGCCCGCCCCCCGCCAATCCGGGCTGCCGCGAGGCGCCGATCCTGAAGGAGCGCGGGCAGCGCGAAGTGTTCTGCGGGCTGACCGGAATCATCTGGCTTCACCGCAAGATGCAGGACGCGTTTTTCCTTGTCGTCGGGTCGCGCACCTGCGCCCATCTTCTGCAGTCCGCGGCGGGGGTGATGATCTTCGCCGAACCGCGCTTCGCGACGGCGATTCTCGAAGAATCGGATCTGGCCGGTCTGGCCGACGCGCAGGACGAACTGGACCGTGAAGTCGACAGGTTACTGTCACGCCGGCCTGACATCCGGCAATTGTTCCTCGTTGGCTCGTGCCCGTCGGAGGTGATCAAGCTCGATCTCAAGCGTGCGGCGGAGCGTCTCACGCAGAAACACGCGCCGAACGTGCGGGTGCTCAACTATTCCGGGTCCGGGATCGAAACCACTTTCACGGAAGGCGAGGATGCCTGCCTTGCTTCCATGGTTCCAGAACTCGAGGCAACTGAGGAACGCAACCTCGTTCTCGTCGGCGCGCTGCCTGACGTTGTCGAAGACCAGGCCCTCGGGCTTCTGGAGGCGATGGGCGTCGGCCCCGTCAGTGTCCTTCCGTCCCGGCGGAGCGAAGCCGCCCCGAAGATCGGGCCCAACACCGTCTTCGCACTGTTGCAGCCCTTCCTCGGCGAAACCCACGCCGCGCTCACCCGGCGCGGCGCGCGCCACATTGCGGCCCCGTTCCCGTTCGGCGACGAAGGCACGACGGCCTGGCTTGGGGCCATTGCCGCCGAATTCGGCGTCGCCGAAGACAGCTTCGCCGCCGCGACAAAGGCACCGCGCGCCCGCGCGCGGAAGGCCATCGCGGCACATGCGGAAACGCTGCGCCACAAGCGCATCTTCTTCTTCCCCGACAGCCAGCTTGAGATTCCGCTCGCCCGGTTCCTGACCCGCGAATGCGGCATGGAGGCGGTCGAGATCGGCGCGCCCTTCATCCACAAGGGCATCGTCGGCGACGACCTTGACCTGATCGCCCCGGGCCCCGTGATTTCCGAAGGCCAGGACGTCGACCTGCAGCTTGACCGCGCCCGCGCCGAACGCGCCGACCTTACGGTCTGCGGCCTCGGCCTCGCCAACCCGCTGGAGGCCGAAGGGCTCGCCACGAAATGGGCGATCGAACTCGTCTTCACGCCGGTGCACTTCTACGAACAGGCGGGCGATCTCGCCGGGCTCTTCTCGCGCCCGCTACGTCGCCGCGCCCTTCTTCAGGTGGAGGCCGGGGCATGAAGCTTTCGGTCTGGACATATGAAGGCCCGCCCCATGTGGGCGCGATGCGCGTCGCCACGGGCATGAAGGGCCTGCACTACGTTCTGCACGCCCCCCAGGGCGACACCTATGCCGATCTTCTCTTCACGATGATCGAGCGGCGGAACCACCGCCCGCCTGTCAGCTACACCACCTTCCAGGCCCGCGATCTGGGGGCCGACACCGCCGATCTCTTCAAGCAGACCTGCCTTGACGCCCATGACCGCTTCAAGCCGGAGGCGATCATCGTCGGCGCCTCCTGCACCGCCGAACTCATTCAGGATGATCCCGGCGGGCTGGCCGAGGCGATGGGGCTTTCGATCCCCGTCATTCCGCTCGAACTGCCCAGCTACCAGCGGAAAGAGAATTTCGGGGCCGACGAAACCTTCTTCCAGATCGTGCGCCACCTGACGGCGCCGCGCGACAGAACCCGCGCGATCACCGCGAACATCCTCGGGCCCACCGCGCTCGGCTTCCGCCACCGCGACGATATCGAGGAAATCACGGGGCTTCTGCACGAGCTTGGGGTCGGCGTGAACGTCGTGGCCCCGATGGGCGCGCGGCCCTCCGATATCGCCCGGCTTCCAGAGGCGCATTTCAACGTGCTGCTCTATCCCGAAACCGGCGAAAGCGCGGCGCGCTACCTCGAACGCGCGTTCGATCAGCCCTACACCAAGACCGTTCCCATCGGCGTCGGCGCGACGCGCGATTTCATCGCGGAAGTGCGCGGGATCACGGGGGCGACCGGGCAGGTCGACGACAGCCGCCTGCGCCTGCCCTGGTATTCGGCCTCGGTCGATTCCACCTACCTCACCGGCAAGCGCGTCTTCCTTTTCGGCGACGCAACCCATGTGAAGGCCGCCGCGCGGATCGCCCGCGACGAGATGGGGTTCGAGGTTGCCGGCCTCGGCTGTTTCAACCGCGAATACGCCCGCGACATCCGCGCGCTCGCGAAGGAGCATGGCGTCGAGCCGCTGATCACCGACGATTACCTCGAGGTCGAGGCCCGGATTGCCGAGCTTCAGCCCGAGATGATCCTGGGTACCCAGATGGAGCGTCACATCGGCAAGCGCCTGGGCATCCCCTGCGCCGTGATTTCCGCCCCCGTCCACGTTCAGGATTTCCCCGCCCGTTATTCCCCGCAGGCCGGGTTCGAAGGCGCCAACGTCATCTTCGACACATGGGTGCACCCGCTGGTCATGGGGCTGGAAGAACACCTTCTGCACATGTTCCGCGACGATTTCGAGTTTCACGACGATGCGGGCGCCAGCCATCACGGCCATGCCGCCCGGCGGCCCGAACCCGAGGTGGCCGCGTCCGCGCCCACCGAAATCCGCATTCAGGATGTGCTCTGGGCCGATGCGGCGGAGCGCGAGTTGAAGAAGATCCCCTTCTTCGTCCGTGGCAAGGCGCGGCGGAACACCGAGATCTATGCCGCCGAACGCGGTGTCAGCGAAATCGGTGTCGAAACGCTTTACGAGGCGAAGGCCCATTATGCGCGATGAGGTGATGCATAAGCCTTACCGCGTGGTGATCGTCACGCTGGACGCGCATGCGGCAGGCCCCGCGCGCCGGGTGACCGAACGCCTGTCGGGCGAGTTTCCGGGCCTCTCCGTCACCGTGCACGCGGCAGCGGAATGGGCGGAGAACCCCGCCGCGCTCGATCTTGCCCGCGATGCGGTGGCCCGGGCCGATATCATCATCGCGAACCTTCTTTTCATCGAGGAACACATCACCGCGATCCGCGACGCGCTCGAAGCGCGGCGGGAGGGCTGCGACGCGATGGTGGGCGTGATCGCCGACCCGGCGATCGTGCGGCTCACGAAGATGGGCGACCTCGACATGACGAAGCCCGCCTCGGGGGCGATGGCGCTTCTGAAGAAGCTTCGCGGCACGTCGAAGCCGTCCGCCTCGTCGGGCGAAAGGCAGATGCGGCTTCTCAGGCGCCTGCCGAAGATCCTGAAATACATCCCCGGCAAGGCGCAGGACATGCGCGCCTGGTTCCTGGTGATGCAGTACTGGCTGGGCGGATCGGACGACAACGTGGAGCGGATGATCCGCTTCCTCGTCTCGCGCTATGCAAGCCGGGCCGACTGGACGGGCGGGGCATCCGAGCTTCCGATCGATTACCCCGAGGTCGGGCTTTACCACCCCGATCTGCCGGACCGGATCACCACGAACGCCAGCGACCTGCCGATGCCCGAAGTGGTGCGCGGCACCTTGGGGCTTCTGATGCTGCGGTCCTACATCCTCGCTTCCGACACGGCGCATTACGATGCGGTGATCCGGGCGTTCGAGGCGCGGGGGCTGCGCTGTATCCCGGCCTTTGCCGGCGGGCTCGACGGGCGGCCCGCGATCGAGACCTATTTCGGCGGGATCGACACGCTTGTCTCGCTCACCGGGTTCTCGCTGATCGGCGGGCCCGCCTATAACGACAGCGAGGCGGCGGTCGGGGTGCTGAAGGGGCTCGACGTGCCCTATGTCGCGGCCCATCCCCTTGAATTCCAGACGCTCGGCCAGTGGGCGGCCTCCCATGGCGGGCTCGGCCCGGTGGAGACGACGATGCTGATCGCCCTGCCGGAAATCGACGGGGCGACGAACCCGACGGTCTTCGCCGGACGTCACGGGCCCGAGGGGTGCCACGGCTGCGCGACGCCCTGCCTCGCCACCACCGTGGACAAGGTCATGGCGCCCTGCCCCGAACGGATCGGGGTGCTTGCCGAGAAGGTTCAACGCCTCGCAACGCTTCGCCAGTCCGAGCCCCATGAACGGCGGCTCGGCATCGTTCTTTACGGCTTCCCGCCGAATGCGGGCGCGGTGGGCACGGCGGCCTATCTGTCGGTGTTCGAAAGCCTGCACGCCACGCTTCAGGCCCTGAAGGCCGATGGCTATGACTGCGAGCCGCCCGAGACTGTCGAGGCGCTACGCGAGGCGATCCTGAAGGGCAATGCGGCGCAGTACGGGCAGGACGCCAACGTCTACGCCATGGTCAGCGCCGACGAGATCGTCGCGAAAACCCCCTGGCTCGACGAGATCGAGGCGGCCTGGGGCCCCGCGCCGGGCCGCGCGCAATCGGACGGGGCGCGCGTTTTCGTCCTGGGCCGGTCCTTCGGCAATGTCTTCGTCGGCATCCAGCCCGCCTTCGGCTACGAGGGCGATCCGATGCGCCTTCTCTTCGAACGCGGCTTCGCCCCCACACACGCCTTCACCACCTTCTACCGCTGGCTGCGCGAGGAGTTCCGGGCCGATTGCCTTCTGCATTTCGGGATGCACGGGGCGCTTGAATTCATGCCCGGCAAGCAGGCGGGGCTGAGCGGGATCGACTGGCCCGACCGGCTGATCGGCGCGTTGCCGAACATCTATCTCTATGCCGCGAACAACCCGTCGGAGGCGACGCTGGCCAAGCGGCGCTCGAACGCGGTCTGCGTGACGCACCTGACGCCGCCGCTTGCCACGGCGGGGCTCTACAAGGGGCTTCAGGAACTGAAAGACAGCGTGACGCGCTGGCGCGGGCTTGACGGCGACCATCCCGACCGGGCCGAGCTTCGGGCGCTCATCGCCGATCAGGCGGCGGCGGTCGATCTTGACGGGTCGGATCCCGATCGCCTGTGGCTGTCGCTTCTCGAAACCGAAGACGCGCTCATTCCCGACGGGCTGCACATCCTTGGCCAATCGTTCCAGGGCGAAACGCTCGAGGCGCATTTCTCCGCCATGCCGGAGATGGAGCCTGAGGCCCGCGCCGCGCTTGCCGAGGCGCTCCGGCAGAACGACGAAATCCGCGCGCTTCTTCGGGCGCTTGCGGGCCATTACGTGCCGCCGGTGCCGGGGGGCGACCTGATCCGCTCGCCCGAGATCCTGCCCACGGGCCGCAACATCCACGCCTTCGATCCGTTCCGCATGCCCACGGCTTTCGCCATGGCCGATGGCGCGAAACAGGCGCAGCTTCTGCTCGACACCCATGACAGCCTGCCGCGCACGGTGGCGCTGGTGCTCTGGGGGTCGGACAACATCAAATCCGATGGCGGGCCGATCGCCCAGGCGCTGGCGCTGATGGGCGCGGTGCCGCGTTTCGACAGCTACGGCCGCCTTGCGGGCGCCGATCTGGTGCCGCTCGAGGATCTGGGCCGGCCCCGGATCGACGTGGTGATGACGCTCTCGGGCATCTTCCGCGATCTCCTGCCCTTGCAGACCCGGATGCTGGCAGAAGCCGCCTGGAAGGCGGCGACGGCGGACGAGCCGATCGAGATGAACTTCGTCCGTGCCCATGCGCTCGCCCATGCCGACGCGATGGGCGTCGATATGGAAACCGCCGCCTTGCGCGTCTTCTCGAATGCGGAAGGCGCCTACGGCTCGAACGTCAACATGCTGGTCGACAGTTCGGGCTTCGGCGACGAGGACGAGCTGGCCGATGCCTACGAGGCGCGAAAATCCTTCGCCTACGGGCGGACGGGCAAATCCGAGGCCAATGCCGCGCTGCTTCAGCAGACGCTGAAGGATGTGGACGTGGCCTACCAGAACCTCGAATCGGTGGAACTGGGCGTCACCACGGTCGATCATTATTTCGACACGCTGGGCGGCATCGCCCGCGCGGTGAAGCGCGCCAAGGGGGCCGAGGCCGCCGTCTATATCGGCGACCAGACGCGCGGCGCGGGCAAGGTGCGCACGCTGAGGGCGCAGATCGCGCTTGAAACCCGGGCGCGGAGCCTCAATCCGAAATTCTTCGAAGGCCTTCTTAAGCACGGCCACGAGGGCGTGCGCCAGATCGAGGCGCACCTGACGAACACCGTCGGCTGGTCGGCGACCACGGGCGAGGTGGAGCCCTGGGTCTATCAGCGCCTGTCGGAGACCTTCGTCCTTGATCCGGAGATGCGCGAGCGGTTGGCCGCGCTCAATCCGGCCGCGAGCGTGCGGATGGCGAACCGGCTTCTGGAAGCCTCCGACCGCGACTACTGGCAGCCCGACGCAGAGACGCTGGCGGCGCTTCAGGACGCGGCCGATGCGCTCGAGGACCGGATGGAAGGGATCGCGGCGGAATGAACTTGCTGCGTCATATCGATGGTTTCGCCGCCTGCGGCGGCGATCCGCTGGGGGCTCTGCCCCCAGACCCCCGGAGTATTTCAGCCAAAATGAAGGGGCCCGCGCGGCCCCAGGAAAGGATGGCACCATGAGCCCCAGAGACGAAATCCCGGCGCTTCGCGGCGAGGACGGCGAAGGCTCGGTGCAGGTGCACCAGGATCCGTCGATGAAGATCGAGGGGGCCAAGGTCTTTTCGGTCTACGGCAAGGGCGGGATCGGGAAATCGACCACGAGTTCGAACCTGTCGGCCGCGTTTTCCGTTCTCGGCAAGCGGGTGCTGCAGATCGGTTGCGACCCGAAGCATGACAGCACCTTCACCCTGACCGGGCAGTTGCAGCCCACGGTGATCGACATCCTGAAGGAGGTGGATTTCCACCCCGAGGAACTCAGGCCCGAGGATTTCGTGACCGAGGGCTTCGGCGGCGTGCAATGCGTCGAGGCCGGCGGGCCGCCCGCCGGCACCGGCTGCGGCGGCTATGTCGTGGGCCAGACCGTGAAGCTTCTGAAGCAGCATCACATGCTGGAAGACACCGATGTGGTGATCTTCGACGTTCTCGGCGATGTCGTCTGCGGCGGGTTTGCGGCCCCCCTTCAGCACGCCGACCGCGCCGTGATCGTCACCGCGAACGATTTCGATTCGATCTATGCGATGAACCGGATCATCGCCGCCGTTCAGGCCAAGTCGAAGAATTACAACGTGCGGCTCGCGGGCTGCGTGGCGAACCGCTCGAAGGATACCGACGAGGTGGATCGCTACTGCCAGACCGTGGGCTTCAAGCGGATCGCGCATATGCCGGATATCGACGCGATCCGCCGCTCTCGCCTGAAGAAGAAGACGCTGTTCGAAATGCCCGATGACGAGGACATCGTCATGGCGCGGAAGGAATACGTGCGGCTGGCGGAACTGCTTTACGCCGGGACCGATCCGCTTGCCCCCGCGCCGCTTCCCGACCGCGAGATCTTCGAGCTTCTGGGATTCGACTGATGACCGCCAGCCCCGCATATGACGCCACGCGCGCCCGGGTCGAAACCTATTTCGACCGGACGGCGACCCGGACATGGGAGCGCCTTACATCGGACGCCCCCGTCAGCCGGATCCGCCAGACCGTGCGCGCGGGCCGCGACCGGATGCGGGCGCTGATGCTGTCGCGCCTGCCGCTCGACCTGCGCGGCGCGCGGATTCTCGACGCGGGTTGCGGGGCGGGGCAGATGAGCGCGGAACTCGCCGCGCGGGGCGCCGACGTCTTGGGCGTCGATCTGTCGCCGCAGCTGATCGGCATCGCCGAAGCGCGGATGCCCGCCGAACTGCGGCCCCGGGTGCAGTTCGTGGCGGGTGACATGCTCGACACCGCCCATGGCACCTTCGACGCGGTCTTCGCGATGGACAGCCTGATCTATTACGACCGGCACGACCTGAACACCGCCCTGGGCCGCCTGGCGCAGCGCACCGAACTGATCGTCTTCACCGTGGCGCCGAAGACCACGCTGCTGACGGCGATGTGGTGGGCGGGAAAGCTGTTTCCACGGTCCGACCGTTCGCCCGTGATGGTGCCGCAGGCGCCCGGGCGGCTGAACGCCGCCTCGGTCGGGCGGATCGCGTCGGGCTTCTACATCTCGGAATGCATGGAGATGCGGCGATGATCATCCCGAAATCCGTGTTCAAATCGCTTTCGATCCGGTTCTTGCCCTTTGCCGATGCGGCTTCGGACGAGTTGCCGCTGGGCCAGCTTCTGAGGCTCGCGCTGTTCCAGGTGTCGGTGGGCATGGCGACCGTCATGCTTCTCGGCACGCTCAACCGGGTGATGATCGTGGAGCTTTCGGTGCCCGCCTTCGTGGTGGCGACGATGATCGCGCTGCCGGTTCTGATCGCGCCGTTCCGCGCGCTTCTGGGCTTCCGTTCCGACACCCACCGATCGGCGATCGGGTGGAAGCGGGTGCCCTATCTCTGGTTCGGCTCGCTCTGGCAGATGGGCGGGCTTGCGGTGATGCCCTTCGCGCTTCTGGTTCTGTCGGGCGACAACACGATCGACGTGCCCTTCGCGGGGCAGGTGCTGGCGGCGCTGGCCTTCCTGATGATGGGCCTCGGGATGCACATGACGCAGACCGCGGGGCTTGCGCTGGCCGCCGACCGCGCGACGGACGAGACGCGGCCGCGCGTCGTCGCGCTTCTTTACGTGATGTTCCTGATCGGCATGGCGGTGTCTGCGATCGTCATCGGCTGGCTATTGCGCGATTTCAGCGCGATCCGGCTGGTGCAGGTCGTGCAGGGCGCGGCCCTTCTGACGCTTCTGATCAACCTCGTCGCGCTCTGGAAGCAGGAGCAGGTTCGCCCGATGAGCGCCGAAGAGCGCGCCGCCCCCCGGCCCAAGTTCGCCGAGGCCTGGGCCGATTTCACCGGCGGCGGCGATGCCGGGCGGCTTCTGGTCGTCGTCTTCGTGGGCACCATGGCCTTCAACATGCAGGACGTTCTGCTGGAACCCTACGGGGGAGAGATCCTGGGGCTCAGCGTTTCCGCCACCACGATCCTGACGGCGCTCTGGGCCGTGGGCGCGCTGGCGGGGTTCGCGCTGGCCGCGAAATGGCTTGCAGCGGGGCTCAGCCCCTACCGCATGTGTTCGCGCGGGATCCTGTTCGGGATCGCGGCGTTTTCCTGTGTCGTCTTCTCGGCACCGATGCATTCGCCCACGCTGTTCTATGCGGGCGCGACGGGCATCGGTTTCGGCGGCGGGCTGTTTGCCGTCGCCACGCTGACGGCGGCGATGACGATGCCGGCGGCCGGCATGGCGGGGCGCGGGCTTGCGCTCGGCGCCTGGGGGGCCGCGCAGGCCACCGCCGCCGGGCTTTCGATCGCCGCGGGCGGGCTCATTCGCGACGGCGTCAACGCGCTGGCGCTGAACGGATCGCTGGGCGAGGCGCTGAACCTGCCCGTCACCGGATACTCAACCGTCTATCACCTGGAGATCGGGCTTCTCTTCGGCACGCTGATCGTGCTGGGGCCGCTTGTCCGCATCACCGCACTGAAACCGCAATCCCACACCACGGGAGCCGGCAGGATTGGTCTTGCCGACTTCCCCACCTAACCCTTGGAGGTATCAACCATGGTCGGTGTCAACTTCTTCGGGAACTTCGATTTGGCGAGCCTCGCCATCTGGGGGTTCTGGCTCTTCTTCGCCTACCTGATCTACTACCTGCAGACAGAGAACATGCGGGAAGGCTATCCCCTCGAAGACGAGGATGGCGAGATCGCGCCGAACCAGGGCCCGTTCCCTGTGCCGGAGCCGAAGACGTTCAAGCTGCGCGACGGGCGCGGCGAGGTGACGGTGCCGTCGCCCGAGAACGAGGAGGCGCATCGCCGCCAGAACCTCGCGCTCGAACGCACCGCGACGGCGAACGGCTTCCCGCTCGCGCCCACCGGCAACCCGCTGGCCGATGGTGTGGGCCCGGCCTCCTGGGCACCCCGGCGCGACGAGCCCGAGCTTGACGGCCACGGCCATCCGAAGATCTCGCCGATGGCGGGGCATGCCGATTTCTTTGTCTCGGCGGGCCGCGATCCGAGGGGCCTTCCGGTGCTGTCGCGCGACGATCAGGTCGTGGGCCACATCAAGGAAATGTGGGTCGACGCCGCCGAACAGATGGTGCGCTACCTCGAATACGATCTGGAACCCGAATGGGGCGAAGGCTCGCGCCTGGTGCCGATCACGCTGACGCGGATCAAGGACCGCTGGGTGATGGTCAAGACGCTCAAGGCCGCCGATTTCAACGGCGTGCCGAAGATCGCGGGAACCGATCAGATCACCAAGCTCGAGGAAGACAAGGTGTCGGCCTACTACGCCGGCGGCCCGCTTTTCTCGTGAGATGAACCCTGGCGGGGCAGGTGCTGCCTGCCCCGCCGCAAGCCAGACCTGGGAACGAAAGGGCGCTCGCCATGCCCCATGATGATTTCGCCGTAGAGCCCGTGCGCGGGCTTCCGGAGCGCCCGCCCGAGGGCGAGCTTGTGCTGTGGCAGGGGCGGCCCGCCGCCTATGCGCTGGCGCGCGACGCGCTGAACATGAACTGGGTCGCGGGGTATTTCATGCTTCTCGCCGTGTGGCGGGTGGGCGTGTCTTCCGCCGACATGCCGTTTCTCGAGGCGCTGCCCCTCGCCATCCCCTTCGTCGTGATCGGGTTCGTCGCGGTTGCGGTGCTTTACGGCATCGCGCTGATCCTCGCCCGCACGACCGTCTACACGATCACCACCGCGCGGGTGGCGATGCGGATCGGCGCGGCGCTGACCGTCACGCTGAACCTGCCCTTCGCGAAGATCGAGTCGGCGGATCTGTCGTTGAAAAGCGACGGCTCCGGCACGATCGCCTTCACCACGGCGGGCGACACGCGGCTGAGCTTCCTGATCCTCTGGCCGCATGTGCGCCCGTGGAAGATGCGCAAGCCCGAACCGGCGCTGCGCGCCATTCCCGATGCGGCGAATGTCGCGCGACTCTTCGCCGATGCGGCGGAAGCCTCGTTCGACGCGCCCGAAATCGCCCGCCGCCCGGCCCGCGCGGCCGGCGGCAGCGCCGTGCCGGCGGAATAGGAGGGGCGACGATGTCCGAGACACGCACACAACCCTTCTACGACGCCGAACGCGGGCGCCTGTCGAATGCCGGCGACCGCGAAGTCATTCCCAGCCGCCTGATCTACGCGATGTTCGGCCTCGCCTTCGCATCGCTCGTCTTCGTGTCGATCTCCGTCGTGCTCGACCGGCCGCATTCGGGCGTGCCGGCGGCAGAGCCCGCGCTGGCCGTGCACGAGGTCACGCTTGCCGGCGAGGGCAAGGGCGCGCTGGTGACCGACACGGCCTCCGGCACCGTTCTTCTCGATACCGAAAACGGGGCCTTCGTCACCGTGGTGCGCGAGGGGCTCGAAACCGCCCGCCGCAAGCACCGCGTCACGGGCAACCCGGCGGTCACGATCACCGAGTGGGAAAGCGGGCGATGGACGCTCGACGACCCGGCCACCGGCTGGAGGATGGAGCTTTCGTCCTTCGGTCAGGGCAATCTCGGCCACTTCCGCAAGCTGTTTCAATAACCAAGAAAATGGGAACCGACAGATGGGACTTCTGACAAGAGACTACGAAACGGTGCCATGCACCGTCGAGGTAAGCCACTGCTTCGACAGTCTGCACGCGCATGTGAAATTCAATGACGGTTCGGTCATTCACCCGGGTGACGAGGTGCTGGTGAAGGGCCCGCCCGTGATGGCGCCCTATGGCGAGGTCGTGACCGAGGAACGCGAGGCGCGGATCACCCGCGCAAGCGGCCTCGAACGGCTCTGGACGCGCCTGACCGGCGATTTCGAGTTCATGGAGCTTTGCGAATTCTCGTTCAGCGAGGAGGCCACGCTATGAACGTTCAGACAGCGACCCACACCGCCGATGCCACCACCGTCGAGGAGGGCCTTGCGATCCAGGAAGCGCAGGCCGTGCATGACAGCGATACGGCGACCGCCGTGGCCATGCAGAACACCCTTCTGACGCCGCGCTTCTACACCACCGATTTCGACGAGATGGATGCGATCGACGTAAGCCCCGTCCGCGCGGACTGGGACAAGCTGATCGCCCAGATGGAATCCGACCCCAACAAGGGCCACTTCAAGAAGAACGAAGACTGGGATCACGTCGACTGGGACGGGATGGAACCCGAACTGAAGAAGGAGTTCATCGATTTCCTGATCTCGTCGTGTACCGCCGAATTCTCTGGCTGCGTGCTCTACAAGGAGATGAAGCGGCGCGGGAACAACAAGGACATCACCCAGCTCTTCCAGCTCATGGCCCGCGACGAGGCCCGGCACGCGGGCTTCATCAACGATGCGCTGCGCGAGGCGGGGATCGCGGTGAACCTGGGCTTCCTGACGAAGAAGAAGAAATACACCTACTTCCGCCCGAAGTTCATCTATTACGCCACCTACCTTTCGGAAAAGATCGGCTACGCCCGCTACATCACGATCTTCCGGCATCTCGAGGCGAACCCCGAATACCGGTTCCACCCGATCTTCAAGTGGTTCCGCGAGTGGTGCAACGACGAGTTCAGCCATGGCGAGGCCTTCGCGCTTCTGATGAAGACCGACCCGAAGCTGACATCGGGGCGCAACGTCTGGTGGATCAAGTTCTTCCTCACCGCCGTCTACGGCACGATGTTCGTACGCGATCACCAGCGGCCCGCCTTCCACAAGGCGCTGGGCGTCGATCCCGACTGGTACGGGCAGGAGGTGTTCCGCAAGACATCCGAGATCTCGAAACAGGTCTTCCCGATCACGCTTGATATCGATCACCCGAACTGGATGCCGGCGCTGAAGCGGCTGCAGAAGGCCAATGCCGATCTCGACCGTGCGAAGAAGACGGGCGGCGCGGCGGGCAAGCTTGCCGAACTGGGCGCATCGGCCCGGGCGGCGGCGGCCTTCCTGTCGCTCTACATGATCCCGGCGGTGCCGAACGAGGTGCCCGAAGATACGCGGCTGGAGCCGGCCTATTGAACCACGCTCGCGTGATAAGCGCCGCCCCGGGCCTGACCCGGGGCCTCCGGTCGTTCCACGAGGTCCCGGGTCAGGCCCGGGACGGCGGGCGCCGATGCTAGCCTCTCCCTGGATCGCGGCGCTGATCGCGCTCTTCGTCTGGTGGTTTTCCACCGGGGCGATCCTGTGGGTGGTGAAGGGGGCCGACGGGCGCGGGCCCGGCGGCCACCGGTGGTCGGTGATCCTGAGCCTGCCGCTGTTCGTCGCCGGGGTCACCGGCTTCGCGATGACCCTCGCGGAACCCGGGATCGAGGGCGCCTATATCGCCTTCCTCTCTGCGCTGGCGATCTGGGGCTGGATCGAACTTGCCTTCCTCAGCGGCGCGATCACCGGCCCGAACGCCGCGCCGTGCCCGCCCGGCAGCCAGGGGTGGGACAGGTTCATGCGCGCCTGGGGCACCATCGCCTATCACGAGATCCTTCTGGCCTGCGCCCTTCTCGCGATGGTCGTGCCCTCGATGGGCGCTGAAAACCAGGTCGCGCTCTGGACCTTCGGGGTGCTGTTCTTCGCCCGCGTCTCGGCCAAGCTGAACCTCTTCCTCGGCGTCCCGCGCATCCACACCGAATTCCTGCCCCGGCCGCTGGCGCACCTGCCCAGCCATTTCCGGCAATCGCGCCTCAACGCGCTGTTCCCGTTCTCGGTCACCGCGCTTGCCTTCACCGTCGCGTGCTGGCTCGAACGGATCCACGCCGCCGACAGCCCGGCCGCGGCGGTGGCCTTCGCCCTTCTCGCGGCGCTTACCGCGCTCGCCCTGCTCGAACACTGGCTGATGGTTCTGCCGCTGCCCGACGAAAAACTATGGCGCTGGATGATCCCCGCGCCCAAGCCCAACGACAAGACACTGCTCAGAGAGGATGCCAATGGACTTTGACACGCTTTTCGAAGCCCAGATCGACGCCCTGAAAGAGGAGGGCAACTATCGCATCTTTGCCGAGCTGGAACGGCGATGCGGGACGTTCCCGAAGGCGATGAACTACAACGAGGACGGGGTGCGGGACGTGACCGTCTGGTGTTCCAACGACTACCTCGGCATGGGCCAGCATCCCGACGTGGTGAAGGCGATGTGCGAGGTGGCCGAAAGCTGCGGCACCGGTGCGGGCGGCACGCGCAACATCTCGGGCACCAATCACCACCACCTTCTTCTGGAAGCCGAACTGGCGGATCTTCACCAGAAGGAAGCGGCGCTTCTTTTTACCTCGGGCTACGTGTCGAACTGGGCGGCGCTCTCGACGCTGGGAAGCCGCCTGCCGGGCGCGGTGATCCTGTCGGATGCGCTGAACCATGCCTCCATGATCGAAGGCATCCGCCATTCCCGCGCCGACAAGGTGATCTGGAAGCACAACGATCCGAAGGATCTTGATGAAAAGCTTGCCGCGATCCCCGCGGACCGGCCCAAGATCGTCGCCTTCGAAAGCGTCTATTCGATGGATGGCGATATCGCCCCCATTGCCGATATCGTCGAGGTTGCCGAAAAGCACGGCGCGATGACCTACCTCGACGAGGTGCATGCGGTTGGCCTTTACGGCCCGCGCGGCGGCGGCGTGGCCGAACAGGAAGGGCTGATGGACCGGATCACCCTGATCGAGGGCACTTTGGGCAAGGCCTTCGGCTGTTTCGGCGGCTATATCACCGGCTCCGCCGCGCTTTGCGATTTCATCCGCTCTTTCGCGAGCGGCTTCATCTTCACCACCGCGCTGCCGCCTGCGGTGGCGGCGGCGGCGAAAACCTCGATCGCTCACCTGAAAGTGTCCGAGTTTGAAAGGATGCGTCAACGCCGGCAGGTTAAGCTTCTGCGCTCGAAGCTTGACGCCATCGGAATTCCGCACCTGCCGAACCCCAGCCATATCATCCCCGTGATGGTCAAGAATCCGGTCAAATGCCGGATGATCAGCGATATGCTGATGGATGACTGGGGCATTTACGTGCAGCCGATCAACTACCCCACCGTGCCCAAGGGGACGGAACGGCTGAGGATCACGCCGGGGCCGCTGCATTCCGACGATGATATTGAATATCTGGTCGAGGCGCTGTCAGAACTCTGGTCGCATTGCGCCATTGCGCGGCAAGTCGCGTAAAATCCACCTGGGAACTTTACGAGGCAGGTGAGCGTCTTAGATAGAGACCGAACGACTGTCAGAAGGGAGAAACCACTATGAAGAAGTTCATGATCGCTGCGGCAGCCTGCGGCCTGATGGCCGGGCCCGCGCTTGCCGACGGACACACCCCTTCGGGTGACGCCGCCGCCGGCGAGTCGGCGTTCAGCCAGTGCCAGACTTGCCATGTCGTCGTCGACGGCGACGGCAACACGCTGGCGGGCCGGAATGCACGGACAGGCCCGAACCTCTATGGCATCGCCGGCCGCCAGGCGGGCATCGTCGACGGGTTCCGCTATTCCGATGCCGTGGTCAGCGCAGGCGAAGCCGGGCTGATGTGGGACGAGGAAACCTTCGTGGGCTACGTCCAGGATCCGACGGGCTGGCTGCGCGAGCATCTGGACGACAACCGCGCCCGGGGCAAGATGTCCTACAAGGTGCGGAAGGAAGAGGATGCGGTGAACCTCTGGGCCTACCTCTATTCGCTGGCATCGCCGGCAGAGGACGGGGCGAGCGCCTTTACGAACTAAGCGCCAATTGCGCGCACAGACGGGCCGTCCTCAGGGGCGGCCCGTTTGCGTCTCGGCCGCGGCGTGGCGTTCGCCCTCTTCCGGCGTCAGCCCGTAAGGCGCGACCAGCCGCCAGACGTGATCGGGGATCATCCATTTCATCCGGTGCGGATAGGCCCGGCGCAGGTGCAGCACGGTCTCCGCCGCCTTCATCTCCAGCCGCGCCCGCGCGAATTCGATCCCCCGCGGCCCGATCCGCGGCTGAAGCCAGCCGACGATCCCGCGCGCCCAGCCCGGCATCCGCCGCAGCGGCAGGCCACCCGCCGCGCGCTCGGTATTCTGGATGAACCCCGCGACGGCGCCCTTCCGCTTCCCCGCCGTGCCCGGCGCCTCAAGCCTGATCTCATCGCCGAGCCCCGCCAGAAGCGCCGCCCCCCGCGCATTTCGCACGATCAGCCACTGATCGCCCTCGCCGCCCATATAGCCCACGGTGATATCCGCCAGCCGGTTCGTGTAATCGACGCAGGTGCGGCAGGTCAGCGGAAAGAAATAGCCGGGCAGATCCGACAGGGGCAGCTTCAGAAACGGGATCTCGCGCCGCGCCCCGTCGTCGAAGCGCAGTTCCACGTGATAATCGGCGCGGAATTCGAGGTAACTCACCGCCTCCGGCCGGTCGGTCAGGCGCGACAGGAAGTGGTGAAAGTTTTCCGTCGTGGTGTTGTCGGAGCACGGCGTGCCGATCACCGTGATGCTTTCGAAATCGAGCGCGGCCTCGATCTGCCGGAGGGCGTAGACCTGGCAGGGAATGCCGATCACCGCGATCCGGCGATGCCCCGCGGCCCTTGCGGGTTCGAGAAGCGCCAGAAGCGGCGCATAGCCCATCCGCATCCCTCGCGCCGCAGCCATGCCTTCGGCCTCGGTGATGATCGCCGCGCGCGGCCGCCAGCGGTCGTGCGGGTCGGGCACCATGGTCAGAACCGCATCGACAGCCCCGGTTTCCAGCAACCGCGCGGCCAGCCGCGTGGTGATCCCCGTCCACTGCGCGCCCTCCGACGGCGGATCAAGGCGCGCGCGGTGCATCCCGTGGATCACCCCGAAAAACGCCTCGTCCCCCGTCGCCCCGGCCTCGCGCCCGTGCACGCGCCGCTCGGCGCCCTCGTAATCGGGGCGGATGAACTGACAGGCCCGCCCGCAGGCCTTCGCCATCGGCCCGCGCGAGAGCCCGCAATCGGTGCAAAGGCCCCGCGCCTTCGCCGGGCCGGGCTCGGGCGCCCAGATCGGCGGTGGCGGGGTATAGGTGTCGGGCATGGCGCGCAGGGCCCCCAGGGGAATGAACTGTCCCAAGGTAGCGTCAGGCGAGTGTAAATCCAAGTTTACAATCGCGCGTACCCATGCGCTCAATCGTCTCTTTCACCACCCAAGGCGATGCGCTAAGAGGCGCGCGGACTCTCGCAAAGGAGCACCCTGATATGGGCTATCGCGTCGTCGTCGCCGGCGCCACGGGCAACGTGGGCCGTGAAATGCTGAACATCCTGGCCGAGCGCCAGTTTCCCGCCGATGAGGTCGTGGCACTCGCCTCGCGCCGTTCGCTCGGCACAGAGGTCAGCTATGGCGACAAGACACTGAAGACCAAGGATCTCGATACCTTCAATTTCGAAGGCTACGACATCGCGCTTTTCGCCATCGGCTCGGACGCCACGAAAACCTACGCGCCGCGCGCCGCGAAGGCCGGCTGCCTCGTGATCGATAACTCCTCGCTCTACCGATACGATCCCGAGGTTCCGCTGATCGTGCCGGAAGTGAACGCCGACGCGATCGAAGGCTTCCGCAACAAGATGATCATCGCGAACCCGAACTGTTCGACCGCGCAGATGGTGGTGGCGCTGAAGCCCCTGCACGACCGCGCCCGCATCAAGCGCGTCGTCGTCTCGACCTACCAGTCGGTGTCCGGCGCGGGCAAGGAAGGGATGGACGAGCTTTGGGATCAGACCAAGGGCATGTACGTCCCAGGCCAGGAAAAGGAACCGTCCAAGTTCCAGAAGCAGATCGCCTTCAACGTGATCCCGCATATCGACACGTTCATGGAAGACGGCTCCACCAAGGAAGAGTGGAAGATGGTCGTCGAGACGAAGAAGATCGTCGACCCGAAGATCAAGGTCACGGCCACCTGCGTGCGCGTGCCGGTCTTCGTCGGCCATTCCGAGGCGGTGAATGTCGAGTTCGAGGATTTCCTCGATGAAGACGAGGCCCGCGATATCCTGCGCGAGGCCCCGGGCATCATGGTGGTCGATAAGCGCGAGACGGGCGGTTACGTCACGCCCGTTGAATGCGTGGGCGACTTCGCCACCTTCATCAGCCGCATCCGGCAGGATCCGACGATCGAGAACGGGCTGAACTTCTGGTGCGTCTCCGACAACCTGCGCAAGGGGGCGGCGCTCAACGCGGTGCAGATCGCCGAGCTTTACGGCAACCGCATCCTGCAGATGGCCTGAGGGGCCGCGAATCAGATTTCGGGAAGGGGCCGTCCGCGCGATGCGGGCGGCCCTTTTCCATCAGGAAATTCCCTCATTGTTTCGCAGGGGCGAACGGCTTCCGCAAAGCGGCCAGAGTGTTTCGCAAACCGCGCCCGCGGGCCCGCCTTGCGTGACGTGCATCACCCTTAAATCCAAGGCTGCCCCGATTTTGCCACAATTCCGTTCGGTTTCCGCCCCAGTCCGGCGGAAGCGTCGTCTGACGGCGACGCAGACCCGCGCCGCCACCGAAACCCGAAAGACGCCGTAACCAGTGTTCTCTTGCCCTTGAATTGGCCCGCAAACGACGGAGAACCTCGAAGATGAAGACGCCGCTGATCGAAAAGGCCCGCGCCAACCGCAACGCCGCCCTCGACTATGTCGATACCCAGAAGTCCAAGCTCGTGCTTCTGGCGGGATTGACCCGGGGCCAGGCCGTGCGGGCGCCTTTCCCCGTTCTCGGCTTCGCCACGACCCGGCGCATGCCCTGCGCCGTCTGATCTGACCGCGCCCCGGCGGGGCCTCCTTGCCTCCGGGCAAGCCGAAGAGGGCGCGGTGCCTCCGGTCGCTGTCACTGGCGACCAGCGACGCGGAGCGGCTCATCCCGCTCCGCGTCCGTCGTTTCAGAACCGCTCGGCCCGGATCACCTCGCAATCGCCGATGGTCACGACGCCGATATGCCGCTCGACCACCTTGAACGCGGCTTCCAGAAGCGTATCCAGCCGCTCGGGCCGGATGATCGCCACCACCTGCACCATGCCGCCCGCGCGCCCGACCTGGCCCTCCCGGCTCCACCGCCCCGAGCGGCCCGAGCCGCCCAGAACGGGCAGCACCGTGAACCCGGTCACCCCGTGTTTCGTCAGCGTATCGGTCAGCCGCCGCTCCATCGGCGCCTCGATGATGATCGCCACGCGCTTGGCCTTGTGTGTTTCCATGGCTCAGCCTCCCACGGTCATGGTGGCCACCGTGACATAAAGCGGGATGCCCACGGTAATGTTGAAGGGAAATGTCACGCCAAGCGACAGCGTGAGGTAGATCGACGGGTTCGCCTCGGGAAGCGCCACGCGCATCGCGGCCGGCACGGCGATATAAGAGGCCGACGCGGCCAGCGTCATCAGAAGCGCCGCGCCCCCGGTCGAGAGGCCCAGGATCAGCGCCGCGATCAGCCCGAATGCCGCGCCGATGGGCGGCATCAGAAGGCCGAAACCCACTGCGCCCAGCCCGAGCGCGCCCCGCGCGCTGCGCAGGCCCCGGCCGGCGACAAGCCCCATGTCCAGCAGGAACAGGCACAAGACCCCCTGGAACGGCGAGACGATGAAGCTTTCGATCCGCGCCAGCCCGTCCTCGCCCGTGGCAAGCCCGATCAGGAAGCTGCCCACCAGAAGCACGATCGACCCGTTCAGCAGGATTTCGCGCCAGAGATCGCCATCCATCCCCGCCGACCGCCCGGTGCGCGCGACAAGCCACAGTGCCGACAGGATCGCCGGGGCCTCCATGATCGCCGCGACGGCCACCATGTAACCCTCCGCATCGATCCCGCGGCCCTGCAGAACCGAGGTCGCGGTCACGAAGGTGACTATCGAGATCGATCCGTAATGCGCGGCCACGGCGGCGGCATCCACCGTTTCCATCCGCGTCAGCACGCGCAGAAGCGCGAAGGCCACGAAGGGGATCAGGAAGGACAGGACAAGCCCCGCCAGAAGCGCGCCCAGAAGTTTCCCGTCGATCCCGTGCGCCGCCACTCCGGCCCCGCCCTTGAAGCCGATGGCGAACAGAAGATAGATCGACATCCCCTTGGCCACGGCTTCGGGGATCGACAGATCCGACCGGGCGAGGGCCGCGAACATCCCCAGCGCGAAGCTCAGGATGATGGGTGAGATCAGGTTTTCGGCCGCAAGCGCCAGGATATCGGTCATGGGGCTGGTCCCACCCTGGCCGTCAGATCGACACGAAGCTGCGCGAAGCGGGGTCGTAGGCCTCCATCCGCCCGTCGCCGATATCGATCCAGAGCCCGTGAACGCCGGTCCGCCCGCTTTCCACGGCCTCGACCACGAAGGGATAGGTCAGAAGGTTCTCGATCGAAACCAGCACGGCCTCCTTCTCCAGCCGCCTGATGCGATCCTCCTCGGGGGCATCCTCGGGCAGGCGCTCGTAGCCCGGGCGCAGAAGATCCATCCACCGCCCGACGAAACTCGCCTGCTCCAGAAGATCCGGCGCATGGCCCGAACACATCTGGTAACAGCCCTCGACCCCGCCGCATTGCGAATGGCCCATCACGATGATGTGGCGCACCTTCAGCACCTGCACCGCGTATTCGATCGCCGCCGAGGTGCCGTGATGCGCGCCGTCCGGTTCATAGGGCGGCACCAGCGCCGCCACGTTCCGGTGCACGAACATCTCGCCCGATGCAGCCCCGAAGATCGACGTGACGTGCACCCGGCTGTCACAGCAGGCGATAACCATTTCAAGGGGATCCTGCCCCAGATCGGCCAGCGCCCTGAACTGAATCTTCTGCGCGGCGTGGATCGTCTCGAGCCAGATACGGTAGCGCACCTGCAGGCGTTTCGGCAGGATCTGCGCGCGATGAACCATGTATGTCCCCTTTCCCCGCCGCCGGACAGATCGGCCGGTTCGGCGCTATTTTGCGGATTCCGTTCAATTTTCGCGACAGGGTCAACCCTTTCTTGGGAGCGTTGGGCTAAACCGGGGGCTCATTGCGAGGAACTGATGTGCATTCACCGCCCCAATTGATTCCCAAGGAACATGCCGGCCTCTATTGCGGCCGGCTGGAAGAGATTCTGCTAACCCACGGGGAACGCGGCGCTGAACGCTTCCTCGGCCGCACGCTTGAAGACGTGGCCGTCCGGCTCAGCCGGGTGGAACGCTGCTGGCAACGGGGCGAGGTAGGCGCGCTGCGCCGAACGGCGCGTGCGCTGTCGGAGGCTGCGGGGCAGATCGGGCTCACCACCCTGTCGCGCGTGGCCCTCGATGTCAGCCAGGTGACCTGGCGGAACGATCCCGCGGCGCTGGCGGCCACGGTCAGCCGGCTTGTCCGGGTGGGCGAGGCGTCGCTGATGCGGATCTGGGATATTCGGGACGAGACCGTCTGATCGCGCCTTGCGGGCCGCGCGCGGCCCGGGCACCTTAGCCGCGCAACAGGTTTCTGGAGACGGCGATGGGCGATCTCGGGTTTGCGTCCGATACAGGTGCGGCGCTGCCGCTTTACCTTGTTCCCAAGGGGGGGCTGGCCGACGCGCTTTCGGGCGCGGATGGCGGCATATCCGCCTGGGCCGAGGCGGCGGGGTTTTCCGGCAAGGCGGGCGAGGCGCTTGTCGTCCGGGGTGCGGACGGCGCGGCCACGGCGGCCCTCGTCGGTCTGGGTGACGCGACCGATCGCGCGCGCAGGCGCTTCGTTCTGGGCGGGGCGCGCGCGAAGCTTCCGAAAGGCACCTACCATATCGCGAACCCGGGCGCCGCGGGCGCCGATCTCGACGAGGCCGCGCTTGGTTGGCTTCTGGCCGGCTACCGCTTCGACCGCTACAAATCGCAGAACGGGGTCGAGGCGGAACTTGCCGCCCCCGACGGCATCGACGCCGCCCGCATCGCGGCCATCGCGTCTGGCGAGGCGCTGACCCGCGATCTGATCAACACCCCGTCCTCCGACATGGGGCCCGCAGAGCTCGAGGCCGCCGCCCGCGCGCTGGCCGAAGAGTTCGGCGCGGATATCGAAGTGACGACAGGCCAAACCCTCCTCGAACAGAACTTCCCCATGATCCACGCAGTCGGCCGCGCCAGCCCGCGCGAGCCCCGGCTCATCGACATCACCTGGGGCGGCGAGGGCCCGCGTCTTACCCTCGTCGGCAAGGGCGTCTGTTTCGACACCGGCGGGCTCAACCTCAAGCCGGGCAGCAGCATGGGGCTGATGAAGAAGGACATGGGCGGCGCGGCCACCGTCCTGGGCCTCGCCCGCATGATCATGGCGACCGGCGCGAAGATCGGGCTGCGCGTCCTGATCCCGGCGGTCGAGAATTCCGTCTCGGGCGCGGCCTTCCGCCCGCAGGATGTGCTGACCTCGCGCAAGGGCCTGACGGTCGAGATCAACAACACCGATGCCGAGGGCCGTCTCGTCCTCGCCGACGCGCTTGCCTATGCCGAAGAGGCCGGGCCCGATCTCATCGTTTCCATGGCCACCCTCACCGGTGCGGCCCGCGTCGCCGTTGGCCCCGATCTGGCGCCGTTCTACACCGATGACGACGGCCACGCGGCGCGCCTGGCAGAGGCCGCGGCACAGGTGCGCGATCCGGTCTGGCGCATGCCCTTCTGGGCTCCCTACGAGACGATGATCGAACCCGCGATCGCCGATCTCGATAACGCACCCTCGGGGGGCTTCGCCGGCTCGATCACGGCGGCGCTGTTCCTGCGCCGCTTCGTCGAGGCGACGCCCTACATCCATTTCGACATCTTCGGCTGGCAACCCACCGCCGCACCGGCCCGCCCCAAGGGCGGCGTCGGCCAGAGCGCGCGGGCGCTGTTCGAGGCGCTGCCGGACCTTCTGCCATGAGCGATCCGCGCCAGACGCCGTTCGACGGGCGGGTGGCGCACCGCTCGCTCGAAGGCCAGGTCGAGGCCGAGGCCTTCACCGACGGCCGCTGGGCGGTTGTGACGGCGCCGCGCCTGCCGCTTTTCAGCCGCCCGAGCAGCGGCATGGAGCGCGAGCTTCTGATGGGCGACCGCTTCTGCGTGATCGCGGAACCCGAGGGCTCCGGGGGCCTCGCCTACGGCTTTGCCGCCCGCGACGGATATTGCGGCTATGTGTCCGGGGCGGATCTGGCGCCCGCGCGCCCGGCGACCCACTGGGTCGCGGTGCGCGAGACCTACCGCAAGGCCACCCCCGATCTCAAAGCCTTCGATCTGATCGGATCGCTGTCCTTCGGATCCCGCCTCACCGTCAGCGGGACAGAGGGCGCCTGGGCCCGCATCGCCGGGGCGGGGGGCGATCTGTTCCACGTGCCTGCCGCCCATCTCCGGCCCATCGGCAGCTATTTCGACGATCCCGTCGCCGTCGCGTGCCTGTTCATGGGCACCCCGTATCTTTGGGGCGGCAACTCCGGCAATGGCATCGACTGTTCGGGCCTCGTCCAGGCCGCGATGCTCGCCTGCGCCATTCCCTGCCCCGGCGACAGCGACCAGCAGCGCGCGGGCCTGGGCGAAGAACTGGTGGATGACGCGCCACGCGAACGGGGCGACCTTTATTTCTGGGCAGGCCATGTCGGGCTTCTCTGCGATCCCGACACGCTTCTTCACGCCAACGCCCATCACATGGCGGTGGCCGAAGAACCACTGGATCAGGCGATTGAACGAATCGCGGCGAAGGAGGGCAAACCGGTCCTGAAACGGCGGCGGATCACTCTACCGCCCGAATGAGCTTCCGCTCCAGCACCCGCAGCACCGTCTTCAGATCCTGCCCGCGCTTCAGAATCTGCCCGTCCATCCCGATCACCGAATACATGCCCTGCCGGTCTTTCAGCTTCGGGCGCTTCTCGATCCGGTAGATCGGATGCTCGGCCGCCCGGCGGAAGATCGAAAAGATCGCAACTTCCTTCAGAAACGACATCCCGTAGTCGCGCCATTCGCCGGCGGCGACCATGCGCCCGTATATACCGAGGATCAGGCCAAGCTCCCTGCGGTCGAAGGCTACATATTCTGCACCGCCTGGCGCGGTGGGCAGGGTCTGGATCGTCATGGGGAAAGATTGGCCGGGGAACCCGCCAAAATCAAGCGCTGCCCAAGAATTGCCGCAAAATGAACGCGGAAAGGCACCACTCGCTCCGTCTTGCGGCCCTTATCTTGGGTGAACTTACGATCATAGCGAAAAGACGCTACCCCGGTGTCGCGGATTAACAGCCCCCACCCAGCCTGCGGCACCGGGGACCTAATAGGAAAAGGCCTTCGCCAGCGGCGAAGGTCTTTTTCCTTTCAGGGCCCTCGCATCAGGCGAAGGATCCCTGGCAGAACCAGCCCCCCGACAGCGCCCCGCCATGGGCATAGAACAGCCAGAGCCGTTCGCCCCCCGTCGTCGTCACACGCCAGTAATCGCGGGTACCGGATCGCCAGGCCGGATCGTCCAGCCACCATTCCGGCGCGATCCGCTCGGGCCCGGTGGCCGCAAGGGTGGTGTAGTCGCGCCGCCGCCAGCGGAAGGTCAGCGGGGCCTTCGGCACATCCTCGGCGGTCACGATCTCGGGCGGCCAGATCAGAAGCGGGCGGGGCAGGTCGGGCACGGGCCAGTCCTCGGCGGGCTCCGACCATGCGGCGGCCAGCACCTTGGAGGTTTTCTCGGGAATATGGCTGTCGGCGGGATGAAGCCGGACGATCGCCTCCATCCCGATCCGTGCTCCGATCCGCCCGATCAGGTCGTCAAGCCGCGCGCTGCCGGCGATCCGCGCCTCCGCCTCGGCGGCGGCATGGGCATGGCCGCGATGCTGGTGCGGATAGACCGGCTCCACCACCACCGCCTCCACCCGCACGCAATCTATGCCGAAGCCCGCGTCGATTTCGGGCACCTTGATCATCAGAAGCGGGCGGATGCGGTCGGGATCGGCGGTGGGCCGCGCCAGCCCCACCTCGACCCATTGCATCGTGTGATCCGACCGGTGGCATTCCAGCCGCACCCGCCGCGCCCCCTTGCCCCGTGCGGTCAGGTGCTCGGACAGCCGCGGCAGCAGGCGGTCGAGCGCGGCGGCGATGTCGGATTCAAGCCCGATGGGTTCCGGCAATGTCAGCCGCACTGCGAAGTGATCGGGCGGCTTGGCGGGAGAGACAGGCTCGGGCTCCACCCCCATCGCCTGGTCGAGCCGCTGTACCAGCGGCCGCCCGAACCGCCGGGCCAGCCCGGCCCGGGGCTGGCCCGCCAGATCCTCGATCCGGCGCAGGCCAAGGCGGGTCAGCGTGTCGACGGTCTCGCGGTCCAGCCGAAGGGCCGCCACGGGAAGCCGGGCGATGGCCTGCCGGGTCTGGCCGGGTGCGGCGATCCGGCCCGCCGGCGTTTCCGTCGCGCCCGGCTGCGGGGCCGGGCCGCCCCGTTCCCAGTGCCGCCGCTTCGCGGCGCGCGACCGGGTGGCCCAGGCTTCCTGATCGATCGCGTCGCCGGATCGGGCGGCGGCCACCGGCTGGCTGGCGAAGCGCGCCAGTGCCCAGGCGGCGCCGGGCGTATCGGCGATGCCCGCCTGCACCGTCAGCCCCAGATCCTCGCAATCAAGCGCCACCTGCTCCATCAGCGCCGCCTCGCCCCCGAAGAGATGCGCACAGCCCGTCAGGTCGACGATCAGCCCGCCGGGCGGCTGATCCGCCACCCAGGGGCTGAACTTCCCCGCCCAGCGGCGCAACCCGGCCAGAAACTGCGCCTCCATCTGCGGGTTGCGCAGCCGGGTGATGAGGCCCGGGCACATGGCCTGCGCATCGCGCAGTGGCTGGCCTTCGGTCAGCCCCGCCGCGCTCGCCGTGGCCGACAGCGAGGACAGAACCTGCATGTTGCTGTGGTCCTCGGCCACGGCGAAGGGCACCTCTCCGAGCCCGGGATCCTTTCGGATCAGGCGTTCGGCCCCGAGGCGCGGAAACCAGAGCGACAGGATGCGGCGGTTCGGCATGGTGCACATAAGCAGTTTGTTCGTGCTTTGTTCCTATCGTTCCGCCAACCGTGAGTCGAGTCACCCTTGCTCTCGGAAACGGGCGCGCTAGCGTTCCGGAAACTCGATTTGACCGAGGTAGGTCCAGACCATGATCACGTCCCGAACGGTGGCCATCGCCGCCGTTGCCATCACCGCTACGGCAACCTTCGCCCATCAGGGTGTCAAGGATCCCGACGTCATGGCCCGCATGATGCTGATGAGCGAGATCAGCGCGGCGACCAAGGTGATCGGCGATATGGCCAAGGGCGCCGCGCCGTTCGACGCAGACGCCGCCCGCAAGGCCGCTGAAGCCCTGGCCAGCCATGCCGCCGAAATTCCCGCCGCTTTCGAAACACCGGCGGACGATCCGAAATCCGAGGCACGCCCTACGATCTGGGACAATTTCACCGAATTTGCGCAGATCGCCAAAAAGATGGAAAACGCGTCCCGCACCGGGGCCGACACGCTCTTCTCGGAACAGGATGCCCAGCGGCTCCTCGCGGAAATCGGCAAGACCTGCGCCGACTGTCACAGGCTTTACCGCGACTAGGCGGCCTCAGCCGCAGCGCACCTCGGTTATCACGCCGGTCTCGTCGAGATAGAAATTCAGCCGCTCCTCGCTGTAATCCATCGTCACGGCCATGCCGGGGCGGATGAACCGCGTCGTGTCGGGAAAGGTCATCGCGGCGAAGACGCTTTCGGATTGCCCGACGAGGTGTTGAAGCCCCGAGGCCCCGCAGGCGTCGGGTTCCGGCCCCGATGCGGCGCAGGCGGCCATGGGGATCACGAGGAAGAGGTATCTCATGGGGCCAAGAGTAAACCGCGCGGGGCGATCTGGAAATGCCGGTTCCGCCCCCCGCATTGAAACGCGGCACAGAATGACGCATCGTCGCGCAAAGCACCGGACAGAGGGACAAGGGAGGAACCGAACATGAGAACCCGCGCAGCAGTGGCGGTCGCCGCAGGAAAGCCGCTTGAGGTGATGGAGGTGAACCTCGATGGCCCTAGGGCCGGTGAGGTTCTGGTCGAAATCAAGTCGACCGGCATTTGCCACACCGACGAATTCACGCTTTCCGGGGCGGATCCCGAAGGGCTTTTCCCGGCGATCCTCGGGCACGAGGGCGCGGGCGTCGTCGTCGATGTCGGCCCGGGTGTGACCAGCCTGAAGAAGGGCGATCACGTGATCCCGCTCTACACCCCCGAATGCCGGGAATGCGAATACTGCCTGCACCCGAAAACGAACCTCTGCCAGTCGATCCGCACCACGCAGGGCCAGGGCCTGATGCCCGACGGCACCTCGCGCTTCTCCACCCTCGATGGCGACCCGATCCTGCACTACATGGGCACCTCGACCTTCGCGAACCACACGGTTCTGCCCGAGATCGCGCTGGCGAAGGTGCGCGAGGACGCGCCCTTCGACAAGATCTGCTACATCGGCTGCGGGGTGACGACGGGGATCGGCGCGGTGATCAACACCGCCAAGGTGGAAATCGGATCGCGTGCGATCGTCTTCGGCCTCGGCGGGATCGGGCTTAACGTCATCCAGGGCCTCAGGCTCGCGGGCGCGGATCAGATCGTGGGCGTCGACCTCAATCCGGGCAAGAAGGAAATGGCCGAACGCTTCGGCATGACCGATTTCGTGAACCCCGCCGAGGTGGAGGGCGATCTGGTGCCCTATCTGGTGAACCTCACCAAGGGCGGTGCGGATTACACCTTCGATGCCACCGGCAATGTCCAGGTCATGCGCGCGGCCCTCGAATCGGCCCACAAGGGCTGGGGTGAAAGCGTCATCATCGGCGTCGCGCCCGCGGGGGCGGAAATCTCCACCCGGCCGTTCCAGCTTGTCACG
This sequence comes from Ovoidimarina sediminis, assembly GCF_032586175.1. Lineage (NCBI taxonomy): Bacteria > Pseudomonadati > Pseudomonadota > Alphaproteobacteria > Rhodobacterales > Roseobacteraceae > Ovoidimarina > Ovoidimarina sediminis. The sequence goes on along the minus strand of NZ_JAWHTE010000011.1, from coordinate 83,144 downwards.
GGCCGGGTCTGGCGCGGCACGGCCTTCGGCGGCGCGCGCGGGCGCACCGACGTGCCGAAGATCGTCGACTGGTACATGGAGGGAAAGATCGAGATCGATCCGATGATCACCCACCAGCTGTCGCTCGACGACATCAACACCGGGTTCGATCTGATGCATGCGGGCCAGTCGATCCGGTCGGTGGTGAATTATTGAGAACATGGTGTCTTGCGGCGGCCCTCTGCGGGGCCGCCACCGCTGCGCCGGCGGGCGAAAACCCCGATATCCGGTTCAGCACGAACGCCGCTATCCTTGATCTGACGCCTGCCGATATCGCCGGGGCCGAACCCTGGTTCGACAACGGGGCGGCGGGCATCAACATCCGTCTGGGCGAAACGGCGGCAGAGGCGCTCGCCGATTTCACAGGCAGCTCGGTGGGCCGGAGGATGAGCTTCAGCATCTGCGGCACCGAACTCGTCTCCGCCACCGTCCAGGCCGTGATCGATGGCGGCCGGATCGCCGCCGTCACCGATGGCCTCGGCACCGCCACCTGGTATGCCCGGATCCTCAGGGGAGAGACCGGCTGCGACGGCGCGCCCCTCGAATGACAGCCTCCATCCGCCCCGCCACCCCCGAGGACGGCCCCGCCATCTGGGCGATCCTGAAGCCCATCTTCCGGGCGGGCGACACCTACACCGTCGACCCGGATATCTCCCGCGAGGACGCGCTGGCCTACTGGACGGGCGCCTCCCACGGCGCCTTCGTGGCCGAGGCCGACGGCGCGGTTCTCGGCACTTATTACCTCAGGCGCAACCAGGCCGGCGGCGGCGCCCACGTCTGCAACTGCGGCTACGCCACCGCACCCGAGGCGCAAGGAAAGGGTGTCGCCCGCGCCATGCTGGCGCATTCTCTGGACGAGGCGAGGCGGCAGGGCTTCCGCGCCATGCAGTTCAACTTCGTCGTCGCCACGAACACCCGCGCCATCGCCACATGGGAGCGCGCGGGCTTCGCCATCGTGGGCCGTCTTCCAGGCGCCTTCCGCCACCCGATCGAGGGTTTCACCGACGCGCTGGTCATGTACAAGGACCTGACAGAGGAGAGCTGATGCCTGACCGCGACCGCCCGCTTTACGCCGTCCTGATCGACGCCGACAACATCCCCGCGAAATTCGCCGAGCAGATCCTGAAAGAGATCACGGCACTGGGCGAACCGGCGCTGCGCCGCGTCTATGGCGACTGGTCGTCGGGGCGGCTTTCGAACTGGTCGAAGGTGGTGCGCGATCTGGGCCTCGTCGCGCATCAGGAAAGCGCGAACACCACCGGAAAGAACGCCTCCGATATCGGGCTCGTCATCGATGCGATGGATATCCTGCACACGGGGCGCTTCGACGGCTTCGTCCTCGTCTCCTCCGACAGCGATTTCACCGCGCTCGCCAACCGGGTGCGCGAACAGGGGATGGACGTGATCGGGATCGGCGAGGCGAAGGCGCCCGAAAGCCTGCGCAACGTCTGCAACCGGTTCATCCTGATCGAGAACATCGTGGGCGGCGGAGAGCCGAGCGATGGCCCCGCCACCTCGCCCGGCGGGCGCGCCTCGCCCAAGGATGCGGTGCCGCTGATCCTGAAGGCGATGGAAAAGATCGACCAGGACGACGAATGGTATGCGCTGGGCCAGATCGGCCAGTTCGTGCAGGCCGACAGCCCCGATTTCGACACGCGCACCTACGGCAAGCGCAAGCTTTCAGACCTCGTGACCGAACTGAAGCGGTTCGAGACGAAGAAAATCGGCAACCAGCTGATGATCCGGCGGGTGGACTGACCGCTCAGGCGCCGTAGCGGCACAGGAACATGTCCACCGCGCTTTCCACCACGCGGTCCATTTCCTCTTCGGTGGGCTTTTCCCGGACGCCGATGGCCATCGGCATGTGAAGCCCGGCCTTGCAAAGTTCGGGGAACTGGTCGACCGCAAGGTCGAGGTCGTCGATCCGAAGCTTGCCCTCGTCGATCCCTTTCTGAAGGAATTCGCGAAGGATCTCGCGCACCTGCGCGGGCCCGGTGGCATAGAATTCGCGCCCAAGCTCGGGAAAGCGCTGGTTCTCGCCCACGACGATCCGATACACCTGCATGCCCACATCCGACATGAAGAACCGCACCATGCGCTTCGCCGCGCGCGTCATCGCCTCGCGCAGATCCTCGGTGCCGCCGATCGTCGCCACGGCGGCATCGGATTGCGCCCGGCATTCCGCCTTCGCCACTTCGAGGAACAGAATCCGCTTGTCGGGGAAGTAATTGTAAAGCGTCGCCTTCGACACGCCCGCCGCCCTCGCGATATCGTCGACGCTGGCGCCTTCGTAGCCGTCGCGCAGAAACACCTCGCGGGCCCCTTGAAGGACCTGAGAAAGCTTTCGTCCGGTGCGGACCGGCTCGGATTGAATGTTCATCGGCGTGTCCCCAGGATCCCTACCAATATAAACTACTCGGTTTAGTTTTTTCAAGGTGCAGAGCAAGGGGCGGGTCTTCGGTTGCGTTTGCCCGGCAGTGCCGGTAGCGGTGCCTCAATGGTTGCGATCCTCCTACAAACCCTGCCGTTTTTCGCCCTGATCGGCCTTGGCTACTGGGCGGGCCGCACCGGCTTCTTTTCCGAGGACGCCACCGCCTATCTCACGAAATTCGTCTTCTACTTCGCGCTAAGCGCCATGCTGTTCCGGTTTTCCGCCAGCCTCGATCTCGCGGCGGTGTTCGATCCGGTCTTCGTGCTTGCCTATTTTTCCGGAACGCTCGCCATATATCTCGTCGTCACGGCGGTGGCCGCGCTCCGCAAACGCAGCCTCGCGGAAGCGGCGGTGGAGGCGCAGTGCGGCGTCATCGGCAATGTGGGCTTTCTGGGCGTTCCCATGCTCGCCCTTCTGCTGGGCGAGGCGGCGATCGCGCCCATCATCCTCGTGCTGTCCACCGATCTGATCTTCTTCGGCAGCCTGATCGTCATCCTGATCACCGGAAGCCGCGACGGGCGCATGTCGCTCGGCATCTTCCGAACCGTGGGGGCGGGGCTGGTGAAGAACCCGATGATCATGTCGATCGGGGCCGGATTCATCTGGTCGGGCTTCGATCTGCCGATCCCGCAGCCGGTGGACGATTTCCTCACCATCCTCGGGGCGGCGGCCACGCCGGGCGCGCTTTTCGCCATCGGCGCCTCGCTTGCCTCCAAATCGGCGGAACGGCTTTCGGTTGCCGTCTGGCTTTCGTTCTCGAAACTCGTTCTGCATCCGGCGGCGGTCGCCGTCTCCGCCGTTCTGATCTTCGATGTCGCGCCCTACGCGGCGGGCGTGATGATCGCCTCCGCCGCTTTGCCGGTCGCGGGCAATGTCTTCATCCTGGCACAGCATTACGGCGTCGCGCCGCAGCGCGTGTCGGCGGCCATCCTGCTGTCGACCGTGGCCTCTGTCCTGACCGTGACGGCGGTGGTCGCCTGGGTCCAAACGCTCTGAAGGAGAAGGGTTATGGAAACGAAATCCGAGAACCTCTGTTTCGACGGGGTTCAGGGCGTCTATGCCCACGCCTCCGATACCACGGGGTGCGAGATGACCTTCGGCCTCTACCTGCCGCCCCAGGCGCGCGACGGGAAGGTGCCGGTCCTGTGGTATCTCTCGGGCCTGACCTGCACCCATGAAAACGCGATGACGAAGGCCGGGGCACAGGCCTGGGCGGCGGAGTACGGCATGGCCGTCGTTTTCCCCGACACCTCGCCCCGGGGCGACGGCGTGGCGGATGACGAGGCCTATGATCTGGGGCAGGGTGCGGGCTTTTATGTCAACGCCTCGGAAGATCCCTGGGCCCCGCATTTCCGGATGTGGGATTACATCGCCTCCGACCTTCCCACCCTTCTGTTCGAGGCCTTTCCCCTCGATTTCGAACGCCAGGCGATCACCGGGCATTCCATGGGCGGGCACGGGGCGCTGACGCTCGCGATGACCTATCCGGCCGTCTACCGCTCGGCCTCCGCCTTTGCGCCAATCGCCAACCCGACCGAAAGCGACTGGGGCCGCAAACAGTTCGCGGCCTATCTGGGCGCGGACGAGGCGGGCTGGGCCGCCCATGACGCGACCCGTCTGATGGAGGCGCATGGCCACCCCGGGCACATCCTGATCGATCAGGGCGGGGCGGATCAGTTCCTCGATCTCCTGAAGCCCGAGGCGCTTTCCGCCGCCATGACGGCCCGCCGCCAGCCCCACAGCTTCCGGATGCAGGCAGGCTACGATCACAGCTATTTCTTCGTTTCGAGCTTCATGGAAGATCACATCGCCTTCCATGCCGAGGCGCTGGGCCTGTGATCTACGTCGACGCCGACGCCTGCCCGGTGAGGGCCGAGGTGGAGGCCGTGGCGGGCCGGCGCGGCGTCGAGGTTCGGATGGTTTCGAACGGCGGCATCCGGCCCTCGCCCGCGCCCCATGTCGAGATGGTCTATGTCTCCGAAGGGGCCGACGAGGCCGATAAGTGGATTGCCGAGCGTGCGGGGCCGGGTGACGTGGTGGTGACGACCGATATTCCCCTCGCCGCCCGCGCCGTCGAGGGTGGGGCGCGCGTGGTGAAGCCCGACGGCTCGATCCTGACCGAGAAGAACGTGGGCAACGCGCTCGCCACCCGCGATCTGATGGCCGATCTTCGCGCCGCCGATCCGTTCCGTCAGGGCGGGGCGAAGCCCTTCACCAAGGCCGACCGGTCGCGCTTCCGCGAGGCGCTCGACCGCGCGCTGCGCGGGGCTTGAGCTTTCGCGGGCGGCCTGTCATCCCCTTGGCCGATCGGCAGGACACGAAAGGGCAGGCCATGATCGACGCGGTCATCTTCGATATCGGAAACGTGCTGATCGAATGGCAGCCCGAGCGGTACTATGACCGCGAATTCGGCGAGGCGCGGCGGCGCGAGGTGTTCGAAGCCGTGGATCTTCACGGCATGAATGACGGGATCGACCGGGGCGCCGATTTCCGCGACACGGTCTACCGCACGGCTGCGGCCCATCCCGATTATTCCGACGAGATCCGCCGCTGGCACGACGACTGGCTCGAACTCGCGCAGCCCGAGATTTCCCACTCCGTCCACCTGCTCCGGCAGCTTCGCGCCAAGGGCATTCCCGTCTTCGCGCTTACGAATTTCGGGATCGGCAGCTTCGTCGTGGCCGAAGGCGCCTATCCCTTTCTCACCGAGTTCGACCGCCGCTACATCTCGGGCCACATGCAGGTCATCAAGCCCGAGCCACGCATTTACGAGATGGTTGAGGACGATTGCGGCATCGCCCCCGACCGCCTGATCTTCACCGACGACCGGGCCGACAACATCGCCACCGCCGCCGCGCGCGGCTGGCAGACGCATCTTTTCGAGGGCCCAGAAGGCTGGGCCGCGCGGCTTGTCGACGAAGGGCTTCTGACCCGCGACGAGGCCGGGCTTTAGCGTCAGGCCGGCGCGGCGGGCGCGCCCAGCGGGCGCTCCCGGATCGGCAGGTGCACGATGGCCGAAAACGCCCCCACCGCCACGCCGATCCACCAGACCAGCGTGTAATCGCCGGTGGCGTCGTACAGCCGTCCGCCCAGCCAGATGCCCGCGAAACTGCCAATCTGGTGGCTCAGGAACACGATGCCGTAAAGCGTGCCCATGAAGCGCATCCCGTAGATGTGCCCGACAAGCCCCGAGGTCAGCGGCACGGTCGCAAGCCACAACGATCCCATCAGGATCGCGAAGACGATGACGCTGAAGGGCGTGATCGGAAACAGGATGAAGGCCGCCGCCACCACCGTTCGCAGGGTATAGATCGTGGACAGAAGATACTTCTTCGGAAACCGCTTGCCCGCCCAGCCCGCGAACAGCGTGCCCCCGATATTCGCGAGCCCCACAAGCCCGAAGGCCATGGCCCCCAGCGCCGAGGTCGTGGATACCCCCATGCTGTCCAGCACCCCGCCCGGCGCGATCGGCCCGCACATCTCTGTCACCAGCGCCGGAAAATGGGCGGTCATGAAGCCAAGCTGATAGCCGCAGGAAAAGAAACCAAGGAAGATCAGGGTGAACGACGGGTCCCGCGCGGCCCGCCGCAGCGCGCCCGAAAGCGACGCGCCATCCCGCGCTACCACCGCACCTTCGCCCTTCCCGAGAAAGGGCAGAAGCAGGATCATCGAAAGGATCGCGGCGGTGAAGAGAAGGAAAATCGTCTGCCACGGCAGGGCGGACAAAAGGCCCTCCGCCAGCGGCGGCCCGATCACCTGGCCCATCGATCCCGCCGCCGTCGCGATCGCCATGGCCATCGACCGGTTCTCGTCCGACGCCGCCCGCCCAACCATGGCGAGGATCAGGCCGAACCCGGTGCCCGCAATGCCGAAGCCCACGGCCATCTCCAGAACCTGCATCTGCCCGGGGCTGACGGCGAAAGAGGTCAGTAGAAGCCCCGCCGCATAGATCAGGATGCCGATCAGCACCGCCTTCCGCTCGCCCAGCTTCTCGGCAATCGCGCCGAAGATCGGCTGCCCGATCCCCCAGGCGAGGTTCTGAATGGCGATCGCCGTCGAAAACTCGGCCCTCAGCCAGCCGAACTCGTCGGCAATCGGGATCTGGAACACGCCAAAGGCCGACCGGATCGCGAAATTCACGATCAGGATCACCGATCCCGCGATCAGCACCGGGGTGATGAGCGAGTGGGAAGAGGCGCGCGTTGCGGTCATGATCCGGGATAGATCACCCGGGGGGCCGCCCCGTCAAATCAGAAGATGTGAACATCGCCCGAAAGAATTCTGATGCAACCGCCCCGCGGGCGGATTTTCCTTGCTGCGCCAGAGCGCTATAGGAAGACCATGGGCGAGACGATCAGCGAAATCTACACACGGCTTGCCGGCGAAGGCCGGCTTGAGGCCGATCCCGCGCAGATGGCCGTTCTGCCCGAGCTTCAGCGCATCCGCGCCGCGCTTGAAACCGCGCCCGCGCGCGGCGGGCTCAAATCGCTCTTCGCGAAGAAAGAGGCCGCGCCCCGCGGGCTCTACCTCTGGGGCGGTGTGGGCACCGGCAAGTCGATGCTGATGGATCTCTTCCATGCCGCCGTCGATATCGAGGAAAAGCGCCGCGTCCACTTCCACGCCTTCATGCAGGATATCCAGGCCGGGTTGCACGAGGCCCGCAAGACCGGCGTCGACGACACGATCAAACCGGTGGCCGAAAAGGTGATCTCGGAAATCCGGCTTCTGTCCTTCGACGAAATGCAGATCACCGATATCGCCGATGCGATGATCGTGGGGCGGCTGTTCGAAAAGCTCTTCGATGCGGGCGTTGTCGTCGTCGCCACCTCGAACCGCGAACCGGGCGATCTTTACAAGGACGGGCTCAACCGCCAGATCTTCCTGCCCTTCATCGATCTGATCCGCGCCCGCATGGAAGTGCGCGAACTGGCCTCGCCGCGTGATTACCGGCTCGACCGGCTGCAGGGCGAAACGGTCTATTTCACCCCCGCCAATGCCGAGGCGCGCCACGCGGTCTCCCAGATGTGGGAGGCGATGGCGGGCGGCGCGGGAAGCCCCCTGCGCCTGCCGATGAAGGGCCGCGTCGTCGAAGTGCCGGAATTCCGCAACGGGGTGGGGCGCGCGACCTTCTGGGATCTCTGCGCAAAGCCCCTCGGCCCCGGCGATTACCTCGCGATCGCAGACGCCCTGCGCGTTCTGATCCTCGAGGATATCCCCCTTCTGTCGAGCGAGAACTACAACGAGGCCAAGCGCTTCGTCACCCTGATCGACGCGCTGTACGAGGCGAAGGTGCGCCTTATCGCAACGGCGGCGGATGAACCCGAACGGCTTTATCTCGAGGGCGAAGGCACCTTCGAATTCGCCCGCACCGCCAGCCGTCTGCGCGAGATGCAGTCCGAAAACTGGGCCACGGACGCCTGACGCGCCCCGCGCGCCGATTGCAATGCACGCCCCGTTCCGGCAGACTCGCCCCAACGACCGGGCAAAGACCCGGCACATCGCGCAGGCAGGCCCATGGCAACGATCATCGTCACCGAACCCGATACCGTCGTCGAGGTCGACAACGGCGACCGCGTGGTCATCGACATCCCCGGCGGCGGTACCGTCACGCTGGTGGCCGCCGACCCGCAGGTCACGAATTTCCAGGTCGATTTCACCGACGACACCGTGTCCGACACCCTGCGCATCGATCTCTCCACCTTCGCCAATGGCGACGTGCAGGTGCAGCTCAACGACTACGACACGACCGACAGGGTGGAGCTGATCGGCGGATCGGGCACCATCGACCCAAGCCGGTCGGATCAGTACCTGTTCGATTTCACCGGGGCCGACGGCAACCTCTATCAGGGCCGGATCCGCCTGAAGGATCAGGGCGAGAAGGATTTCGGCACCAATCCGAGCCCGATCATCATCTGCTTCGCCACCGGCACGATCATCGACACCGATCTGGGCCCGACACCTGTAGAGGCGCTGACCGTGGGAACGCTCGTCCAGACACTCGACCGGGGCCTGCAACCCGTGCGCTGGATCGGGCACCGCCACCTGTCCCGGCAGGATCTTCGGGCTTTCCCGCATCTCCGCCCCGTGACGATCACCGCGGGTGCGCTTGGCGGCGGGCTGCCCTGGTCCGATCTCACCGTCTCGCCCCAGCACCGGATCCGCATCGCCGACTGGCGGGCGGAGCTTTACTTCGGCGAACCCGAGGTGCTGGTGCCGGCCAAGGCCCTGATCGACGGGCGCACGATCGTCGAGGCCGATGTCGAAGACGTCACCTACTGGCATCTCCTCTTCGACCGGCACGAACTTCTCCTCTCGAACGGGCTGCCGTCGGAAAGCCTCCACCCCGGCCAGATGAGCCTCATGGCGCTGGACGACATTCAGAACGGCACGCTTCCCCCGGATCTCGCCGAACCCGGCCGCCCGCTCGCCCGCCCTGCGCTCCGGGTGCGCGAGGCCCGCGCCGTGGGGGCCTCGGCGGCCTGACGGCTCAGCCGTTCTCGCGCAAGACCTGCCCGGCCAGGTAAAGCGATCCGCAGATCAGGATGCGCGCGCCCGGTGTGGCCGCCGCGACCCGCGCCACGGCCTCGGCCACGCTTGGCGCCGTCGTTGCGGCAAGCCCCGCGGTCCGCGCCGCCTCCGCCGTCTCGGCGGCCGACAGCGTCGCGGCCTCGCCCGGGATCTCGACCGCCGTCAGATCCACCGCCAGCCCTTCAAACGCCCGCATGTAGCCCGCCGCATCCTTCGTCTTCAGCATTCCGCAGATCAGGTGCAGGGGCTTTTCCGGCAGGGTGTCGAGCGTCGCGCGCAACACCGCGCCCGCCGCCGGGTTGTGCCCCCCGTCAAGCCAGAGCTCCGCGCGCCCGGCCGCCTCGACAAGCGGCCCGTGGCTCAGCCGCTGCATCCGCGCGGGCCACTCGGCCCTTGTTACCGCGGCCTCGAGCGCGGCATCGGGAAACCTGAGGTGCCGCAGCACCGCCAGCGCCATCCCCGCATTGCCGATCTGGTGCGGGCCCAGAAGGTTCGGCAGGGGCAGATCCCTCAGCCCCGTTTCGTCCTGGTAGATCAGGCGATCCCGCTCCACCGTCACATGCCAGTGCTGGCCATGCGCCAGAAGCGGCGCGCCCAGCCGCGCGGCCTTCGCCTCGATCACCTCGAGCGCTTCCTCGTGCTGCGGCCCCACCACGCAGGGAATGCCGCGTTTCAGGATCCCCGCCTTTTCGCCCGCGATGGCCTCCAGCGTGTCGCCGAGGAACTGCTGGTGGTCGAGGTCGACAGGCGTGATCACGGTCATCGCCGGGCGCTCCACCACGTTCGTCGCGTCAAGCCGCCCGCCAAGCCCCACCTCCAGAAGCGTCCAGTCCGCGGGCGTCCGCGCGAAGGCCAGAAGGGCGGCCACGGTCGTGATCTCGAAATAGGTGATCGGGTCGGGCCCGTTCCGTTCCAGGCATTCGTCGAGGATCGCGCTCAGGGCGGCCTCGTCGATCAGCCGGCCCGCCAGCCGGATCCGCTCGTGAAACCGCGCAAGATGCGGCGAGGTATAGACATGGGCCGTCTGCCCCGCCCCCTCGATCCCGGCCCTGAGCATCGCGACGGTCGAACCCTTGCCGTTCGTCCCGGCCACGTGGATCACCGGCGGCAGGGCGCGTTCGGGGTGGCCCGTCGCCTCCAGAAGCCGATCGACCCGGTCAAGCGTCAGGTCGATCACCTTCGGATGCAGGCGCATCATCCGCTCGAGGAGCGCGTCCGAGCCTTGCGGTGTCATGGGGCGGCTCAGGCGCCGTCGGCCTTGGCCGCGTCCTCGGGCGCGGGCAGTTCGCCCGCAACCGGCGGCGGCAGATCCAGAAGCATCCGGATGATCCCGATCAGCTCGTCGCGCATCTCGCGGCGATGGGTCACCCGATCGAGCATCCCGTGATCCAGAAGGTATTCGGCCCGCTGGAAGCCTTCGGGAAGCTTCTCGCGGATTGTCTGTTCGATCACCCTGGGGCCCGCGAAACAGATCAGTGCGCCGGGCTCCGCGATATGGATATCGCCCAGCATCGCATAGCTCGCCGTCACCCCGCCCGTGGTCGGATGGGTCAGCACGACGATGTAGGGCAGGCCTGCATCCTTCAACATCTCCACCGCCACCGTGGTGCGCGGCATCTGCATCAGCGACAGGATGCCTTCCTGCATCCGCGCGCCCCCGGCGGCGGAAAACAGCACAAGCGGGCGCTTCGCCGCCACGGCCCGTTCGGCGGCGGCGATGATCGCGTTGCCCACGTACATGCCCATCGACCCGCCCATGAAGGTGAAATCCTGCGCCGCCGCCACGATGGGCGTGCGCCCGATCTCACCTTCGGCCACCAGCATCGCCTCACGCTCGCCCGTGGTCTTCTGCGCCGCCTTCATGCGGTCGGGGTATTTCTTCTGATCCCGGAAGTGCAGCGGGTCGGAAATCGGCTGCGGCACCTCCACCTCGGTATAGATCCCGCCATCGAACAGCGCGTCGAACCGCGTGCGCGGCGTGATGTTCATGTGGTGGTCGCAGTTCGAGCAAACGTTCAGGTTATCCGTCAGCTCGCGGTGGAACAGCATGGTTCCGCACTCGCCGCACTTCGTCCACAGGTTCTCGGGCACCTCGCGGCGCGAGAACAGCGAATTGATGCGGGGGCGAACGTAGTTCGAGATCCAGTTCATGGGGCCTTCAGCCTCTGTCGTTGTCCCGAGATATGCCGCAGGCCCCGGAAATGCAATCAGCGCCTGAGCGCGATCCGGCAGGCCATCCACCCCATCCAAAGGTAGAACAGGTCGAAAACCAGGGTGATCGAATTTACCTCGGACCGGGCCAGCGCCTCGGGAATGGTGAACAGCGCAAGCCCGTCGCCGAACCCCTCGAGCGAGGTGATCACGATGGAAAACAGGTTCGTCACGAAGTGAAAGCCCAGGGCGGCGCCCAGCGTGCCGGTCCGCGCCGTCAGATCGGCACAGGCGATCCCGAAGAAGATCGCCCAGATGACATAGGCCGCCGCCGCATCGCGCGGCATTTCAGGCGACCAGTGCGCCACCCCGAACAGCACCGACGGCAGCACCATCCAGATCACCGGTGACGGTGAGATCCGCGCAAGGCTTTGCTGAAGCCAGCCGCGATAGACAACCTCTTCCGCCCCGGTCTGGATCAGCACGACGACAAGGCTCAGGGGCAGCAGAAGCGCCCAGGCCACCGGCGCCATGTTCAGTGAGAAGCCGGAATAGTTCCAGGGCGGCAGCACCGACAGGGTGAAGAACAGCACGAACGGGCCCTTCGCGGCCAGAATCCCATCGCGAAGGGCCGCCCCGGGCGGGCCGAACAGCGTCGCGGGCGACCGCCGCTGCACCCGCGAGGCCAGCCAGAAGGCCGTCGCGCCGAGGAAGGCGAAACTCGCCATCAGCACAAGCGTGGTGACGGTCGACCCGGCCACCTCGGCGACCGGCGCGACAATGAGCGCCCCGCTGAGCATGAACACGATCTCGACGGCCAGAAACCCGGCCGCGATGCTCAGCCACGACGGCTTGTGATCGACCGCGGCGTGAAAATCGCGCGCGGCGCGGTACGGATCCGGCTGGTTCATCGCGACAAAATCCGCCGGATCGCGAACCAGATCAGCCCCATCATCAGCAGGTCGAAGGGCAGGGCGGTGCGCATCACCTCAAGATCGCTCACCGCATAGGGCGTCTTGTAAAGCGCAAGGCCCGTCAGCGTGCCTTCGGTGGCGATCAGCGTCAGCGCCAGCATGTTGTTGGCGAAGTGAAACCCCCAGGCGGCCCCGATCGATCCGGTCTGCGCCGTCAGATCGGCGGCCATCAGCCCGAACAGCCCCGCCGAGATCACCACGAGCGGCGCCACGGGCCCCGCGCTGGCCACGTCGAAATGCGCCACGCCGAACAGCATCGCCGGCACCAGCGCCCAGGCGATGGGCGACCGGAAGCGCGCGCCAAGCTGCTGCTGCATGTAGCCCCGGAAGACAAGCTCCTCCGCCCCGGTCTGGATCAGCACCAGAACCGCCGCGAGGGGCAGAAGCACGATCCACCGGTCGCAGGGCAGGCCCGGCACCGCATCGTTGCCCCAGCTCCAGAAGATCAGCGAGGCGCCCAGCACCGTGCCCGCCACCGCCGCCGCCACCGTGAAATCCCTGAGCACGACGGGCGCCCGCCCGAAAAGCGTGCCCACGGGCCGCTCGTGCAGCATCAGGACGGCGGCCATCGGCCCCAGCGCCATGCCCACGAAACTCACCAGAAGGATCAGAAGCTTGTCGGGCGTGTCCGCCCGGATAAGCTCCTCGAACCAGATGACGTTCTGCGGCAACCCGCGCACCACCCAGACGACCGCGAAGATCACCAGCGTCACGAAGGCATAGATCACCACGGCCAGCAACAGCCCCAGAAGCAGCATCCAGATCTGCCGCGTGGGGCGCGCCGGGGCGACGAAGGCCTCGAAGGCCGGGGTGCGCAGGGTCACGCCTCAGCCCTCGCCGAACACCCGGGCAAAGATCGTGTCGACGTTCTTGGTGTGATAGCCGAGGTCGAACTTCTCCTCGATCTGCGCGGGGCTGAGCGCGGCGGTCACATCCGCGTCGCCCAGAAGCTCTTCCATGAAATCCTTGCCTTCTTCCCACACCTTCATCGCGTTCCGCTGCACAAGGCGATAGGCATCCTCGCGGCTCACCCCGGCCTGCGTCAGCGCAAGAAGCACCCGCTGGGAATGCACGAGCCCCCGGAACTTGTTCAGGTTCGCCAGCATGTTGTCGGGATAGACCACCAGCTTGTCGACGACACCGGTCAGCCGGTGCAGCGCGAAATCAAGCGTCACCGTCGCATCGGGCCCGATATTCCGCTCGACCGAGGAATGCGAGATATCGCGCTCGTGCCAGAGCGCCACGTTCTCCATCGCCGGGATCACGGCCATGCGCACGAGCCGCGCGAGCCCCGTCAGGTTCTCCGTCAGCACCGGGTTCCGCTTGTGCGGCATGGCCGACGATCCCTTCTGGCCTTTCGAGAAGAATTCCTCGGCCTCCAGAACCTCGGTCCGCTGCATGTGCCGGATCTCGGTGGCGAGGTTCTCGATCGAACTCGCAACCACGCCCAGCGCCGCGAAGAAGGCCGCGTGCCGGTCGCGCGGGATCACCTGGGTCGAAATCGGTTCTGGCGTCAGCCCCATCTTCGCGCAGACATGGGCCTCCACGGCCGGGTCGATATTCGCAAACGTCCCGACCGCGCCCGAAATCGCCCCTGTCGCGATCTCGGCCCTCGCGGTGCGCAGCCGCGCAAGGTTCCGGTCCATCTCGGCATAGAACCGCGCGAAGGTAAGGCCCATCGTGGTGGGTTCCGCGTGGATCCCGTGCGACCGCCCGATGCGGATCGTGTCCTTGTGCTCGTAGGCCCGCCGCTTCAGCGCGGCCAGAAGCCCCTCCATATCCGCGATCAGGATATCGCTGGCCCGCGTCAGCTGGATGTTGAACGTGGTGTCCAGCACGTCCGATGACGTCATCCCCTGATGCACGAAACGCGCCTCGTCGCTGCCCACGATTTCCGCGAGGTGGGTGAGGAAGGCGATCACGTCATGCTTCGTCTCGCGCTCGATCTCGTCGATCCGGTCGATATCGAACGCGACATCCTTCGCTTTCCAGACGGCCTCGGCATTCGCGCGCGGGATGTTGCCCATATCGGCCATCGCATCGCAGGCATGGGCCTCGATCTCGAACCAGATGCGAAATTTCGTTTCCGGCGACCAGATGGCAACCATGTCGGGACGGGAATATCGGGGTATCATTCGGGGCCTTTCCGCTCGTGTGAGGGCGTCATAGACTTGCACGCATGGGGCGACAAGCGGCAGTGCTGATATCGATCTGTCTTGCGGCACCCGCCGCGGCGGAAGACTGGCGCCCGCTCACCGGCGAGGCGCTTGCCGACGCGCTCACTGGCCAGACGCTGATCTACGACCCCGATGAACAGATCTTCTTCGAAAACGGGCGCACCCGCTACCGCGTCTTCCGCGACCGCTGGGGGTGGTGGGAGCTTCGGGAGGGCCGCTATTGCAGCCTCTGGCCCCCGGCGGAGATCTGGGACTGCTACGACACCGAGATAACGCCCGACGGCACGCGCCTCCGCTTCACCTCCGCCGAGGGCATCGTCACCGAAGGCCGTTTCGCGGAATGAGAGATCTTGGGGAATTCGAAGGCCGCTGGACGCTCAGCCGCACGATCGCCGACAGCCTGACGGGCGGCACGGGCCGGCTCGACGGATCGGTCGTCTTCACCCCCGATGGCACCGGGCTCCGCTACGAGGAAACCGGGCGTCTGACCCTCGGCGGCACGACGGTGACGGCAAGCCGCACCTACCTCTGGCGCCCGGCGGAGGAGGCAAGCGGCATCGACGTCTATTTCGACGACGGCCGCTTCTTCCACCGGATCGGCCCGGGCGACGCGCCCGAGGCCGGCCACGACTGCGCCCCCGACCGCTACGAGGGGCGCTACGACTTCTCCCTCTGGCCCGACTGGCAGCTGCACTGGCGCGTCACCGGCCCCCGCAAGGATTACACCAGCCGCTCGCTCTTCCGCCGCGCGGCGACTTGAACCCCCCGCGACACTGGGGCACAAACATCTCAATGGTTTTCCAAGGAGGGCGATGATGGCCACCAGAGACAGGGTACTGACCGAGGCGATCGGGCCGGATCGGGGCGCGGCGAAGATCGCGAAAGATATACTTCTCGTGGCCCTCGGCATCGCCGCCCTCGCGGCGTTCGCGAAGATCAAGGTGCCGATGTGGCCCGTGCCGATCACCATGGGCACCTTCGCGGTGCTGACGATCGGGGCCGCCTATGGCCCCCGACTCGGCCTGACGACGATCCTCGGCTACATGATCGTCGGCGCGCTTGGCTTCGACGTCTTCGCGGGCTCCTCGGCAGAGGCCTATGGCGTCACCTACATGATGGGCGGCACCGGCGGCTATCTGGTGGGCTATGTCCTCGCCGTCCTCGCGCTCGGCTGGGCCGCGCGTCAGGGCTGGGATCGCTCCTTCGGCCGGATGGCGGGCGCGATGATCCTCGGCAACCTCCTCATCTACGTGCCGGGCCTTCTTTGGCTCGGGCAGCTTTACGGCTGGGATCAGCCGATCCTGCAATGGGGCCTCACGCCCTTCCTGATCGGCGACGCGCTGAAGCTTGGCCTCGCGGCGCTCCTCTTCCCGGCGGTCTGGAAGCTTCTGAACGCCCGCGGCTAAAGCGGGCCCCGCTTCGGGCGGGCCGGACCATAGGCAAAGGGGCGCCGGGTGAAACCGGCGCCCCATTCCTTTTGGAGGATCAGGGGCGAACCCGGGAGATGCCCTGCAACGGCCATCGGTGGCGTCAAGCCCATCTTGCCCGGAATCGAGGGGCGTCAGCCCCGCCGGGCAGGGCCCGACCGCCCCCCGGGCGGGCCCTCCTGCAACGCCGCAATCCAACGCGATCGCATTCGGGTTTGAGAGATAAAGCGCCCTGAGCGCGCGTTGGTGGGCCCTCCCGCGATCGGGCCCCGCCCGGCTCATCGAGAAAGACCGCAATGTCCGCAACCCCGCACCCTCGCCAGGCGCGACACCTCGCCACTAGGGCGCCCGTCCGCTCCGCACCCTTCCCCACGCCCACCAACGGCGACGCTTCGCTTGCACCGGCCAACCCGGGCGGCTACCCAGTCCGCCTACCCAAACGGGGAATTTGATGTCCGCAACCCTTCGGATCGCCATCGCCAGCATTTTCGTCGGCATCCTGGTCCTCGGGATCAAGACGTTCGCCTGGTGGCTCACCGGCTCGGTCGCCCTGCTCGCGGATGCCCTGGAAAGCACCGTCAACGTGGCCACGGCGATTGCGGCGCTCGTCGCCATTCGCATCGCCGCCCGCCCGGCGGACGCCACCCATCCCTACGGCCACCACAAGGCCGAATTCTTCAGCGCCGTCCTCGAAGGCGTGATGATCATCGTGGCCGCGCTCCTGATCCTGCGCGAGGCCTATTTCGGCTTCCTGTCACCGCGCGTGATGGATCTTCCGGTCGAGGGCCTGCTCGTCAACGGGGCGGCCACGGCGATCAACGCGGTCTGGGCCTGGGTGCTGATCACCCGGGGCCGCGCCGCCCGTTCGCCGGCGCTGGTTGCGGATGGCAGGCACCTCGTTGCGGATGTCGCCACCTCGGCGGGGGTGGCGCTTGGCATCATCCTCGCCCTCGTCACCGGCTGGTGGATCCTCGATCCGCTGATGGCCGCGCTTGTCGCGGTCAACATCCTCTGGTCAGGCTTCAAGGTGGTCCGCGAGTCCGTAAGCGGCCTGATGGACGAAGCGATCTCGCGGGAAACGCTGGAACAGGTGCGCGACATCATCGCGAACGAGGCGGGCGGCGCGGTCGAGGCGCACGATCTGCGAACCCGGCACGCCGGTCAGGCGACCTTCATAGATTTTCACCTCGTCGTCCCCGGCGAGATGACGGTGTTCGATGCGCATGAGATCTGCGACCGGGTGGAAGCCGCGCTGAAGACCACCGTCGAAGGCGCGATCATCACCATCCATGTCGAGCCGGAGCACAAGCAGAAGCATTCCGGCATCGTCGTGCTCGACTGACCCCCCGGGGGGGCGCGGGCGGCACAGTTCCAATCTGACGCGCCAGATCCCGCCTGCGGCATGCCGGGCACGCCTGCGCAGTGAATTCGGTGCGACGGCCAAAGTGTTTGTTTCCTTGGGTCAGGTTGGCTAAGTTCATGTCCACAAAAGAAAATGGGCAGATAATTACTAATGAAGCACCAACTTATTTCCGTGTGGAACGGCTTTGTTCAGCCAATGCTAAGGCGGCCCGAGCGGGTTCAGTTCGCCGCGCTCTGCTATGACGTGGACGGGCCCGGGAAGAAGATCCTCCTGATCACGAGCCGCGGAACCGGGCGCTGGATCCTGCCGAAAGGCTGGCCCATCGATGGCCTCGAATCCCCCGCATCCGCCCTCCAGGAAGCCTGGGAAGAGGCCGGCGTGCGCTGTGGCGAGGCCTCGCCCGTGCCGCTCGGCAGCTATCACTACGACAAGGGGCTTCCGGGCGACTGGAATGTGCCGGTCAAGACGACGGTCTATCCCGTTCGCGTGCTGGAGCTTGCCGAAGACTACCCCGAAGCGGATGAACGGCGGCGAAAGTGGGTGGCGCCGGCCGAGGCCGCCGAAATGGTGGACGAACCCGAGCTGAAAGATCTTCTGGCCGCCTTCTGATCCGACTTTTCTCAAGCGGGTGATTGAAAGCGCTTTCCCACGAAACTAGGGACGCCATGGGGCCAGGGGGAACCGCATGAACGACAGAGATTTCGAAGCGCGCCATCTCGAAACGCTCGACCGGGATCTCGGGCGGCTCACCACGCTCGAACAGGCAACCGCCTTTGTCGGGCGCCCCCTGATCGGCAAGGGCATCGCCCTGATCTTCCTGGTGGCCGCGGCCCTTTTCGCCGCGATCGCGTTCGGCGGGGCGGGCAATTCCTTTATCATCGTTCTGGCGGCCACCTTCGGCGCCTACATGGCGCTGAACATCGGCGCCAACGACGTCGCCAACAACATGGGCCCCGCCGTCGGGGCGAACGCCCTGACGATGGGCGGCGCGATCGCGATCGCCGCCGTCTGTGAAACGGCGGGGGCGCTGATCGCCGGGGGGGATGTGGTTTCGACCATCGCCAAGGGCATCATCGCGCCCGAAAGCCTCGGATCGGTCGATGTGTTCATCTGGGCGATGATCGCCGCGCTTCTGTCCTCGGCGCTGTGGGTGAACCTCGCCACCTGGTTCGGCGCGCCTGTTTCGACCACGCATTCCGTCGTCGGCGGCGTGATGGGCGCAGGCATCGCGGCGGCCGGCTTCGCGGCCGTCAGCTGGGCGCAGATGGGCATGATCGCAGCAAGCTGGGTGATCTCGCCGCTCGTCGGCGGCGTCATCGCGGCGGGGTTCCTGTGGTTCATCAAGGATCGGATCATTTACCAGGATGACAAGATCGCCGCGGCCCGGAAATGGGTGCCCGCGCTCGTCGGCGTGATGGCGGGCGCCTTCGCCGCCTACCTCGCGATGAAGGGGCTGAAGAACCTGATCAAGATCGATCTCGGCACCGCCCTTCTGATCGGGGCGGGGTTCGGCGGGCTGACCTGGATCGTCATGATCCCGGTCATCCGGCGGCAATCCGAGGGGCTGGAGAACCGCAACAAGTCGCTCAAGATCCTGTTCGGCATTCCGCTGATCGTTTCGGCCGCGCTTCTGAGTTTCGCCCACGGGGCGAACGATGTCGCCAACGCCGTCGGGCCGCTCGCCGCCATCGTCCAGGCGTCGCAGAGCGGCGAGTTCGTCGAGGCCTTCGCCATCCCCTTCTGGGTGATGCTGATCGGGGCGTTCGGCATTTCCTTCGGGCTGTTCATCTTCGGCCCGCGCCTGATCCGCGTCGTGGGAAGCGAGATCACGAAGCTCAACCCGATGCGCGCCTATTGCGTGGCCTTGTCGGCGGCGATCACGGTGATCTTCGCAAGCTGGCTGGGCCTTCCGGTCAGTTCGACCCATATCGCCGTCGGGGCCGTGTTCGGCGTCGGGTTCTTCCGTGAATGGTATGCCGAAAAGCGCCTTGCGGAAGCGCGGCGCACGGTTCCCGAACCGACCGTGATCGCCCGGGAAGAGCGGCGCAGGCGCAAGCTCGTCCGCCGCTCCCACGTGATGACGATCGCGGCGGCATGGGTCATCACGGTTCCGGCGGCGGCGCTTCTGTCGGCGTTGATCTTCATGGTCATCGCGGCGCTGGCTGCCTGAAGCGGGGCCACCGGCACGCTCCGGACGAGAAGCGATGAGAGCCGCGCGGGGGCCTTACTCCAGGATCGGCCCCAGCCCGATCAGCCGGTCGATGGGCGCATAATCGTCGGTCAGAACCCGTGCGCCGGTGCGGGCGATGATGTCGTCGACAAATGCCCGGTCCAGCGCGGCAAAGCGCTTCGGCTCCGGCGTCCGGGCGACGATCGTCGAGACGGGGCTGTCGGCCGCGCCCGCCAGAAGCACGAACACGCGCCGCTCGCCGGGCTCGGGGCCCCGCGCTTCGGTCCAGACTTCGACGACGCCGAACACCTCGCGCAGCGTGACGATGAGGGCGGCAAGGGCATCAAGCCGATCGGTATTGTCGACAACGTTCATCGCGAAAACCCCGCCGGGGGCCAGGCGATCGCCCACGAGGCGAAAGAACTCGACGGTCACCAGATGGGCCGGAACCGCGATATCGGTGAAGGCATCGCCCACGATGACGTCATAGGACGCCGCGCTCTGCCGAAGCGCGGTGCGGCCATCGGCATGCAGGACAGTCGCGGTCTCCCGGTCGAACCAGAACCGCGCCTCCGCGACGCCGGTGACGGCCGGGTCGATCTCCGCCACCGTGATCGCGGTTGCGCCGCGGTTCGCCCAGGCGCGCGGCACCGAATAGGATCCCCCGCCCACGTGAAACGATGAAAAATCGTCCCGCCCCATCCGCATCCGCGGCAGGGCGTCAAGCATCGCCGTGTGCTCGGTATACATGACCCGCGGGGCCCCGCGCGCATTGATGCCATGGGCAAGATGGTCGATCACCATCAGGTTCACGGGGCCTTCCGGCTCGTCCGCAAGCGGCACGGTTCTTATGCAGTAATAGCTGCTTTCCACGTCGCTGACCGCCGGAAGCGCCAGCGCGCGCAGGCAGGCGAGAAGCGCCACCGCCCCGGCGGCCAGCGCGAACAGAAGCTGGCCCCCGGCAAGGCCCCCCAGCCGGAAACAGATCGCCGCCGCAAGCCCATAGAACAGCGCCATGACCGCCAGCGTGCCGACGGAGCCAAGCCAGGAAACGAACAGGAACCCGGCCAGAAGCGTCCCGACGATGGCCCCCGCCGCCCCGGCGGCGAACATCGCGCCAAGCGCCCGCTCGGGTTGCGCCGCATGCCGCATCGCGACGATCGCCAGCACCGGTGCGGGAACGCCCGCGAACAGCGACGGCAGGAAGAAGGCCAGCATCGCGATCGCCGTGATCGCGGTCAGCGGGTTGGCGACGGTGTCGAGCACCGGCTCCGCCGCCACGCGCAGCACAAGCGAGGCAGAGGCGGTGAACACCGCGGCGGCAACCATCACCCACCCGGTGATCCTGAGCGCGGCGCGGCTTTCCCGCTCCGCCAGCCGCCCGCCCCACCAGTGCCCGATCGAAAAGCCCAGAAGCACGACTGCGATGATCGACGTCCAGGTGTAAAGGCTCATCCCGACATACGGGGCGATCATCCGGCCCGCGACGATCTCCACCACAAGGCCCGCGGCCGATATGCCGGCCTGAAGACCCAGGAGAAGCCAGAGCGGGCCGGTGTGTGCAATGTCGGGTGGCGGCGTCATCGCGCCATTAGGGCAGGCACCCCGCGCGGGTCAATCCACTTCATGCGGGCCCTGGCGCCCCAGTCGACGCCCCCGCCGCTGCCCCCGCCGCAGGCCGGTGCGCCCCGTCACTCCGCCGCGCTCAGCACCGTCTCGATTTTCGACGACCGTTCCAGCGTCCGGTGCACCGGGCACTTGTCCGCGATCTCCAGAAGCCGCGCGCGCTGCTCCTCGTCTAGGTCGCCCTCCAGCCGGATCGCCCGGCGGAACGTGTCGATCTTCTGCTCCGAAGGCGCGCCCGCATCCTGCGCGTGCACCTTGTCGTGGGTCACGTCCACCTGCACGTGGGTCAGGGGCCAGCCCTTCCGCCGCGCATACATCCGGATCGTCATCGACGTGCACGCCCCAAGCCCCGCCGAGATGAAGCCATAGGGCGTCATGCCCTTGTTCGTCCCGCCATAGGCCAGCGGCTCGTCGGCCAGCGCATGGTGATAGGGGCCGGCGTTCACGTCCTGCAGAAAGCCCTCCCCATCCGCCTCGGCCAAGCGCACCACGCCCTCGGGCGCGCCGATCGGCGGGGCCGGGGGCTTCAGGTCAAGGTACCGGCCCGCCCAGGCGGCGATCACCCCAGCGGTATATTCCGCATCCTCGGCGCGCGTGATCAGGTGATCGGCATCGTCGAGCGTGACGAAGCTCTTGGGATGTTTCGCCGCCACGAAAATGCGCGTCGCGTTCTCGATCCCCACCACCGCGTCCTTCGGCGCGTGCAGCACCAGAAGCGCCTTCTTCATCGACCGAATGATGGGTTCGAGGTTCTCGCCCGCCACATCCTCCACGAATTCGCGCCGGATGCGGAACGGCCGCCCGCCGAGGCTCACCTCCGCGGCCCCGTTCGAATTGATCGCCTCCAGCGCATCGCCGAAGTTGTGCGTCACGTGCTCGGGGTCGAAAGGCGCGCCGATCGTCACCACGGCCTTCGCGCTCGCGATTTGCGCCGAAGCTTTCAGAACCGCGGCCCCGCCCAGCGAGTGACCGATCAGAAGCGTGGGCGGCATGCCCTTCTCGTCCAGGGCCTTCGCTGCGGCCAGAAGATCGCTCACGTTCGAGCTGAAGGTGGTGTTCTCGAATTCGCCCCCGGAATGGCCGAGCCCGGTGAAATCGAACCTCAGCACCGCGATCCCCATGGCCGCCAGCCGCGCCGCGATCCGCCGCGCCGCCGGAATGTCCTTCGAACAGGTGAAGCAATGGGCAAACAGCGCCGTCGCCAGGTGCGGCCCGTCGGGCAGATCCAGCCGCGCGGCCAGTTCCGCCCCGCTATGGCCGGGAAAGGTGATGCGTTCGGTGGGCATGGGTCGTCCTTCACTCAGGCGTGCCGGATCAGAGTGGGAAGTGCGGCCGCGAATAACAAGGAATGAGGGGTGGGCATAACGCCATGGTGAGCCCATGTTACATCAAGGTGTTCACGTCGAAGGTATGTCGGATGGCCCAGGTCAGGTCGGGCGTTTTCATTCTCTGGCTCGCAAGCGCCCTTGTTTTCGTGGGGAGTTTCGCGGGCGCGCTCCATCCGTTCGGGGATTCGCTCGCGGTGTTCCGCCCCTATCTCGCCGGGGTCTTCGGGCTTCTCGGTCTCGCGATGCTGCTGACGGGCCCGCGCCGGCTTGCGGTGGCGGGGGTTGCGCTGACGGCCCTTGGCGGTGCGACGATGATCCCGCCCGCGACGGATGACGGGGCGGGCGGGCCGGCCCTCACGGTCTACCAGAAGAACCTGCTCTGGCTTCTTCCCGATCTCGCCCCTGTCGTCGCGGATATCCGCGCGGCCGATCCCGATGTCGTCTTCCTGCAGGAGATGCATGCCAGGAACCGCAAGATCCTCGATCAGCTCGCTCCCGCATACCCCTCCCGCCACTACTGCGCGTTCCGGACGGTGGGCGGCGTTGCCGTCGCCTCGCGCCTGCCGGTGGTCGAGGGCAGCCAGCGCTGTGTCGAGGGGCTGGGCTTCGCCGCCATGCAGGTCACCGGGCCGGCGGGCCCGCTCTGGATCGTCTCGATCCATCTCCACTGGCCCTGGCCGCACCAGCAGCCGCAGGATCTCGCCACCCTGCGCCCGATCCTTGCGGCGCTCGACGGGCCGGTTCTGATCGGGGGCGATTTCAACATGGTGCCCTGGTCCCACACCATGGCCGAGATCCGCCGCGCGTCGGGCACCCGGCACGCGGGCTTCCCGGGCGGCACATTCGATCTGAAACACCCGCTTCTTCCGATCGCGATCGATCACGTGCTGATGCCCGAAGACGCCCGCCTCCGGTCCGTCGAACAGCGCCCGGCGCTGGGATCAGATCACCGGGGCGTCCTCGCCCGCATCGCGCTGCCCTAGGCGGTGCCCATAAGACGCGGGTCGAAGGGATAGGAGGTGAGGTTTTCATACCCCGTCTCGGTGATCAGCACCTGCTCTTCCAGCTTGACGGAAAAGTCGCCCCCCACCTCGCCTGCCAGCACCTCGACGCACAGCACCATCCCCGGCTCCAGCGCATAGTCGAACGCGCCCTCCACCGCCGTATCTGGATAGGCCACCAGCGGCCACTCGTCGCACAGCCCCACCCCGTGCATCATGCAGCCGTATTTCTGCGCCTGGAATTTCTCGTCCAGCCTATGCGCCCGCGCGATGATCTCGGGGATGGTGATGCCGGGGCGCAGAAGCTCCATGTTCGTCATGACGTGCTCATGGGCGTGCTGCATCGCCGCGATCATGTCGGCCCGGGGTGGCAGGTCGCCGATCCACCATGTCCGGCTGATGTCGGTGCAGATCCCGTATGAGCCCACCAGATCGGTGTCGAACCCCACGATCTCGTTGTTCTGCACGATCCTCGGCCCGCATTCCTGGAACCACGGGTTCGTCCGAGGGCCAGAGGTCAGAAGCCTGGTTTCGATCCACTCGCCCCCGCGCCGGATGTTCTCAGCGTGAAGCACGGCCCAGATATCGTCCTCGCTCACGTTACCGCCGGGCACCTCGCGGCGCGCGAAATCCTCCATCGCGCGCATCGCGGCCTCGCAGGCATGAACGGAACAGCGCATGGCGCGAATTTCGTCGGGCCCCTTCACCGACCGCGCCTTTTCCGTAACCTCCTCGCCGTCGAAGATCTCGAACCCCTGCGCTTCCAGCCGTCTCAGCCCATGCAGCATCACCTTGTCGACAGCCAGCCGCATGTTCCCCGGCGCATGTTCCGCCAGGATCTCGCGGATCTCGCGGGCCAGCACGTCGGCCTGATCGCCCACCTTGTCGCCCCGGTCGAAATAGAACAGGTCCGCCCCCGACCGCACTTCCCGCACCAGCGGGTTGTGCGCGGCCAGGAAGGGCGAATTCTTGTAATCCCACAGCACCATATACCCATCGGCACAGACCAGAAGCGCCCGGAACGGGTTATGCGTGTTCCAAAGCTGCATGTTGGTGGAATCGGTGGCGTATCGAATGTTCAGCGGATCGGTCACCAGAAGCCCGGCATAGTCCCGCGCCACGATATGATCCACGAGCCGCCCCAGGCGGTACTGGCGCATCGCCGCGAGGTTCGGAAGTTCCAGCCCCGCCGCCTCCCATTCCCGGAAGGCCAGAAGCGTCGGGCCGATCTCGATCCGGTTCGCATCGTTCGGGCTGCCGTCGCCAAGGGTCGCGCCCCGGCTCGGATCGATCTTGCGCGTCTCGCTGAAATGGCGGTTCACGGCGGCGGGTATCCGGTGCTCTGTTGGTCCTGGCCTATCGTGGAAGGGCAGGGCTTGACCCGTCCTGCCAGATTGCGACACCTGAGCGGGTCGCATTTGTCCCAGGCCTTCGAGGGGCGTACGCCGCCATGCCGCCCGATCCCGTTCTTCAGACCGTTCTGCCCCAGATGCCCTGGGCCGATCCGCGGCAGGCCCGGCTTCCGGGCACACAGCCGGTCGATCCCGGGGGCTGGTGTGTGGTCGACGAAGCCTACGGCGCGCAGATGGCGCTGCGCGACCGGTTCATCGCGGAACGTCCTGCGGATGTCATCGCCGCCCGGCCCGAAGCCGCGGCACCCCTGGCAGAGCTTCTTGCCATGGCCCGCGCCCGCCTCGCCGCCGATCCCCGCTTCACCGTAACCGAGACGCACATCACCCGCCCCGGCGGGGTGGAGGTGCCGCTTGACGCAGGCCGCCCGCTCGAAACCCTGGGCCGCCTCTTCCAGGAAGATCTCTGCCTGCTTCAGAAACCCGGGGGCGCGGCGGAACATGTGCTCACCGCCGCCGTCCTCTGCTTTCCCGCCTCCTGGACGCTGGCCGAAAAGATCGGCCGCCCGCTCATCCGCATCCACCGCCCGGTGGCGAAATACGACGCCACCCTGGGCCGCCGCGTCCAGCGCCTCTTCGACGGGATCAAGCCGGGCCACCCGCTCTGGCGCGCCAACGCCCATCTTCAGAAGGACGCGCGCCTTTTCACCCCCGAACGCGAAGACGGAAAATCGCCGCCGGTCGAGGCAGGCCCCTTCCTCCGCTCCGAACGCCAGGTGCTTCTCAGGCTTCCCGAAACCGGCGCGCTTCTCTTCAGCATCCACACCTACATGCTGCGGATCGGTGATCTGCCGGAAGACCAGCAGCGCGCGATCCGCGCCCGCTGGCCGAAGCTCGCGGGATCAGATCAGGCCTAGCAGATCGGCCATCACCCCCGCCGCGCCCAGCGCGGTGCCGAGGCCGGTCAGCGCCAGCGTGTGCGCCGTGGTTCTCAGGTTCTCGCCGCCCAGGATGTTGAAGATCAGAAGGCCGAACCCCACCGGGAAGGCCAGCACCAGAACCGTCGCATTCAGCGTATAGACGGTCAGCCGCGCCACCATGTCGTAGGATTCCGCGCGCTCGCGGAAATCCGTGGGCTCATCCTGGATCGCGCCCTGGCTCAGCCGGATGCCGAACCGGGCCAGTCCGGTTTCCGGCGCGTCCTCGTGCTTCCGGTCGGCAGGCGCAAGCGACGGCAGCCGGCGCGCGGGCTTCCGCCGTTTCGGGCCGGACATAGGGGTCAGTAGCTGCTCTGCTTGCACCATCTCGGTCATGTCTCTTCGCGGGATTGTCCCGAACGCGATGCAGTATCTTGCCGAATTGCGGAAAGTTTGCGGCAAATCCCGGGAAATCCGGCCACCGGACGGAAACGGCGGAAATCCGCGTGTGCGCTCGAAAATCCTGTCACCGCAGGGGTTTGCCGGAATGGCTTGCCGAGGAAAGCCGGGTCGCCTATTCCCGTTTCGAAACGATTGATCGGGAGGGCGCCATGCTGAAGCGTGATTGGGACAAGTCGAAACTGCCAAGCCGGCATGTGACGGAAGGGCCCGCGCGTGCGCCCCACCGTTCCTATTACTACGCCATGGGCATCTCGGAAGAAGAGATCGCGCAGCCCTTCGTGGGCGTCGCGACCTGCTGGAACGAGGCCGCGCCCTGCAACATCGCGCTGAACCGCCAGGCCCAGGCGGTTAAGCTTGGCGTGAAGCACGCCAACGGCACGCCGCGCGAATTCACCACGATCACCGTCACCGACGGGATCGCCATGGGGCATGAAGGCATGCGCTCCTCCCTCGCCTCGCGCGAGGCGATCGCGGACACCGTCGAACTCACCATGCGCGGCCATTGCTACGACGCCATCGTGGGCCTCGCGGGCTGCGACAAGTCGCTGCCGGGCATGATGATGGCCATGGTGCGCCTCAACGTTCCTTCCGTCTTCATCTATGGCGGGTCGATCCTGCCGGGCCGGCTCGACGGCAAGGACGTGACGGTTCAGGACGTGTTCGAAGCGGTCGGTCAGCATCAGGCGGGCAACCTTTCCGACGACGCGCTGCGCACGCTCGAACGCGTGGCCTGCCCCTCGGCGGGCGCCTGCGGCGGCCAGTTCACCGCGAACACCATGGCCTGCGTCAGCGAGGCGATCGGCCTCGCCCTGCCCAACTCCTCCGGCGCACCGGCTCCTTATGAAAGCCGCGACCAGTACGGCGTGGCTTCGGGCGAGGCGGTCATGAACCTGCTCGAAAAGAACATCCGCGCCCGCGACGTCGTCACCCGCAAATCGCTTGAAAACGCGGCCCGCGTGGTGGCCTGCACCGGCGGCTCCACCAATGCCGGCCTGCACCTCCCGGCCATCGCGCACGAGGCGGGGATCGATTTCGATCTCTTCGACGTCTGCGACATCTTCCGCGACACGCCCTATTTCGTCGATTTGAAGCCGGGCGGTCAGTACGTCGCCAAGGATCTGTACGAGGCGGGCGGCGTGCCCGTGGTGATGAAGGAGCTTCGCAAGGCCGGGCTCATGCACGAAGACTGCATCACCGCCACCGGCAAGACGATGGGCGAGGAACTCGACCTCATCGAACGCGAGGCTGACGGCCGCGTGATCTACCCGGTGGACACCCCGATCACCGCAACCGGCGGCGTCGTCGGGCTGAAAGGCAACCTCGCCCCCGAAGGCGCGATCGTGAAGGTCGCGGGCATGGCGGCCGAGGAACAGGTATTCACCGGCCCGGCCCGGATCTTCGAATGCGAGGAAGATGCCTTCGAGGCCGTGAAGCAGCGCAAATACGAGGAAGGCGAGGTCATCGTGATCCGCAACGAGGGCCCCGCGGGCGGCCCGGGGATGCGCGAAATGCTCGCCACGACCGCCGCGCTCTCGGGGCAGGGGATGGGCAAGAAGGTCGCGCTCATCACCGATGGCCGCTTCTCGGGGGCCACCCGCGGCTTCTGCGTCGGCCATGTCGGGCCGGAAGCCGCCCATGGCGGCCCAATCGCGTTGATCCGGGACGGAGATGTGATTACCATCGACGCCATCAAGGGTGAGATATCGGTGGACCTCTCCGAAGAAGAGCTGGCCCGCCGGAAAGAGCAGTGGGCGGGGCCTCGTGAGACGATTTACGCGTCGGGCGCACTCTGGAAATACGCACAGCTCGTCGGGGCCACGCGCCTCGGCGCGGTTACGCATCCCGGGGCGAAGGGCGAAAAGCACGTCTATATGGACCTTTAGGGGCGGCGCGGGCGCACTTGCGGCCGCAATCCTGCTCTCGGCCTGCGCGGCGCCGGTTCCGGTGACGCGCTCGCTGCCCGTCTCCGAAGGCATCGTGATCGCCGCGCCGCCGGGCTACTGCATCGACCGCGAGGCCTCACGCGTGAAAGACAGCGGCGGGGCCTTCGTGCTGCTGGGCTCCTGCGCCGCGATCAGCCGCAACGCCAGCGCGCCCCGGCCGCTCACGCCGGGGCTTCTGACGGTCACCGTTTCCGACGCCCCCGTGCCGCTCAGCGACGATCAGATCGGCACCGCACTGGGCCGCTTCTTCAACACCCCCGAAGGCCGCGCGATCCTCAGCCGCTCGGGCAATGCGAACGCGGTCGATATCCTCGACACCGATGTCAGCCAGAACGCCCTGATCCTGCATTTCACCGATGAAAGCGTGGCCCAGCTCGGCCTCTCGCCCGAACACTGGCGTGCGCTCTTCCGGCTCGACGGGCGGCTCGTCACGGTTGCCGTTTCTGGCTTCGACGATCTGCCGATGACGTCGAGCGAGGGGCTCGCAACACTCCGCTCGATGACAGACCAGATCCGCGCCGCCAGCGCGCAGGGGGCAAGCTGATGGTCGCGATCATCGGGTTCCGCCGCCGCTTCGGCACGATCCTCGAACAGAACGTCACGCGGCGCTGGGCGCGGCTTGCCGACCGGGCCGACGCGATGGATCTCGCGGCGCTCGAAAAGCTGCGCGATCGCGCCCGCCGGCTGAGGCGCCATGCCGACCGGCTCCTGCACGTGGCCGACGGGCGGCTCACGCTGCCCCGGATCGATTCCGCCGTGCCCCGCCCGCTGCACGCCGACTGGGTGCACCGCGCGCCGCTCTGGTCCGGCCCCGTTTTCCCGGCGGGCCGCGCCTCTGTCGAAAACGAAATGGCGATCGGGCCCGGCGCCACGCTCTTCCACGATTGCCGCGTCTCGGAAATCTCCTTCCGCCAGATCCGCAACACCGGGGCCGACGATCTTGCCCCCTTCGGCGCCCGCTTCGATGTCTTCGCCTTCGACGGCTCGTTCCTGTCGCTTGTGCTCGACCTGCCGCCGCAGGGCGTCGACGGGCTCAAGAAACGCCACATCCTCGGCCTCACGCTCACCGTCGAAACCGAAAAACCGCTGGAGATGTTCGCCCGCCTCAACATCCGCCACGGCCCCAACACCGAACAGATCGTGCGCGAATTTCCGATGGACGCCACCGAAATGACCGTCGAATTCGATCTGGGCTACACCGAACTCAACGAACGCCGGATCGAACGGGCCTGGATCGACCTGATCTTCGAAGGCCCGCAGATGAACCAGATCGTCCTGCGCGACATCACCACGGCGCGCCGCCCGCGCGCGGATCTGTGAGGGGAGGGGGCATGTCTGACTTCACGCTCACGAAAACCGCGTTCCGGGCCGGCAGATGGGAAGGGCAGGCCACCCGCGCCGATGGCGAGGATGCGCCGGGCCCCGCCTTCACCGCCTGGCATCTTGACCGGCCGATCGACGGGCTCGAACTCAGCCCCGGCAAGGGGCCGGGGATCTGGAACGTCGCGATGCACGTTCCGGCCGAGATCCTCGCCGACGGCATACAGACGATCCTGATCCGCGACGAAGATACCGGCGACGCCATGGAACGCATCGTCATCGCCGCAGGAAAACCGCTCGACGACGATATCCGCGCCGAGGTCGATCTGCTGCGCGCGGAACTCGACATGATGAAGCGCGCCTTTCGCCGCCACTGCGTCGAAACCGGCGCCGACTAGGGCGGTTTGGATTTGGGCGGGAGTATCCTAGTCTGAATTGCAGGGACAAAGGGGAACACCTGCAATGACGGACTATCCATACGATCTGGGAACCTATGACGTCACCATCACGGCGGCCAACGATGACGCGCGCCTCTGGGCGCGCCGCGGGCTCCTCTGGACCTATGGGTTCAACCATGAAGAGGCCGTGGCCTGCTTCGACCAGGCGCTTGCCGCCGATCCGAACTGCGCCTTCGCCCATTGGGGCCGCGCCTATGCGCTCGGGCCCAATTACAACATGGCGTGGGAGCATATGGATGCCGCGATGCAGGCCGACGCCACCGCCGCCTGCCACGCCGCCATCGCCGCGGCGCGCGATTGCACGGCGGACGTCGCGCCCTGGGAAGCCGACCTGATCGAGGCGCTTGCCGCCCGCTTCCCCCAGGCCGAACCCGCCGAACTCGACGTCATGGAAGGCTGGAACGCCGATTTCGCCGATGCCATGCGCCCCGTCGCGGCAAGGCACCCCGGCAACCTCGAGGTCGCCAGCGTCTTCGCCGAGGCGCTTCTGAACCTCACCCCCTGGCAGATGTGGGATCTGCCCACCGGCACACCGGCGGAAGGCGCGGCGACCGAAGAGGTTCAGGCGTTTCTCGAAGGCCTGTTCGACACCCACCCCGGCGCCATGGCCCACCCGGGCCTCCTGCACCTCTATGTCCACCTGATGGAGATGTCGCCGTTCCCCGAACGCGCCCTGAAACACGGCGACGTCCTGCGCACCATCGTTCCCGACGCAGGCCACCTCGTTCACATGCCCACCCATATCGACGTGCTCTGCGGGCATTACGAAAACGTCGTGCGCTGGAACGAGGCCGCGGTGGTCGCGGACGAAAAGTTCTGGCGCGACAAGGGCGCCTTCAACATCTACACCGGCTACCGCCTCCACAATTACCACTTCGTCATCTACGGGGCGATGTTCCTCGGCCAGCTTCAGCCGGCGCTCACCGCCCTCAGGGGCGCGCGCGACACCGTGCCCGACGAGATGCTGCGCATGGAAAGCCCGCCCATGGCGGATTACTTCGAGGCCTATCTTGGCTTCGAACCCCACGTCCTCGTCCGCTTCGGCCTCTGGCGCGAGGCGACAGAGCTTGAGCTTCCCGAGGATCCCGACCTCTTCTGCACCCATGCCGCCAACGTGCATTACGCCCGTGGCGTCGGCCATGCCGCGCTGGGCGAGATCGACAGGGCCGAGGCGGAAGAAGCGCTGTATCTCGAGGCCATGGCCCGCGTCCCCGAAACCCGGCTTCTTCACAATAACCGGGTGCTCGATCTTCTGGCCATCGGGCGCGAGATGCTCAGGGGCGAAATCCTCTACCGCAAGGGCGAATACGACGCGGCCTTCGCCGCGCTTCGCCGCTCCGTCGCCCTCGACGACGCGCTCCTCTATGACGAGCCCTGGGGCTGGATGCAGCCGACCCGCCACGCCCTCGGCGCGCTTCTCTTCGAACAGGGGCGTACGGCAGAGGCCGAAGCCGTCTACCGCGAGGATCTGGGGCTTGGCGGCACCCTCAGCCGCGCCACCATCCACCCCGACAATGTCTGGGCGCTGCGCGGCCTCCACGACTGCCTGAAGGCGCGGGGGGAAGAGGTGGAAATCCGGCAGGTCCGCCAGCGCCTCGACCTTGCGGAAGCGCGCGCCGACCGCCGCGTCGCGGCCTCCTGCTTCTGCGCGCAAAGCGCCATGGCGGCCGGGTGAGGCGCGCCACTCTTCTCGCCGCGCTTCTCGCGCTGGCGGCCTGCGATTTCGACTATGCCGATATCGAGGTGACAGGGGCCTATCACCGCGAGGCCATCGCCTTCCTGAGCGGCGTTCAACCCGCCTCCATCGCCGCAAACCGCGAATATTGCGGCTACATGGGGATCGACGGCAACGGGCGCTTCACGGCAACCGGTCCGAACCGGGGCGACACCTTCACCTGCGAACTGCCGCGCAACGCGCCGGGGGTTTCGATCGTCGCCTCCTACCACACCCACGCCGCCTTCGATCCGTCGGCCGATGGCGAGGTACCGTCTGCCAATGACGTGATCCTCGACATCGAACACGGCACCTACGGCTATGTGGCCACCCCGGGCGGCCGGGTCTGGTTCGTCGACTGGAAGGCAGAGGAAACCCGCCTTCTCTGCGGCCCGGGCTGCATCGCAAGCGACCCGGCCTATGACGGGCGCCTCGTGGGGCCCGTCGCGCCCGTCTACACGCTGCCTCAGCTCATCCGCCGCGACGCCGGTGGCGGCTAACCCTCGCGCGCGGGAATGTTCAGCCCCGTCTGCACGGCGGGCCGGGCAAGAAACCGGTCGAGATAGGCCGTCACGTTGGTGTAGCTCTCCCACCCCACGGCATCCCGCACCCCGTAGCCTTCAAGCCCGCGCAGCCAGGGCGCAATCGCGATATCGGCGATGGAATAGTCGCCCGCAATCCACTCCTTGCCCTCAAGCGCCCCGTCCAGCACCGACAGAAGCCGCTTGGCCTCGTTCAGGTAGCGCTCTCTCGGCCGCGGATCCTCGATCTCGGCGCCCGCGAATTTCGAGAAATAGCCAAGCTGGCCGAACATCGGCCCGATCCCGCCCATCTGGAACATCACCCACTGGATGATCTCGTATTTCTCCGCCGCGGTCCGGCCCAGAAGCTTGCCGGTCTTCTCGGCCAGATAGATCAGGATCGCCCCGCTTTCGAACACCCGGATCGGCGCGCCATCCGGGCCGTCGGGGTCGATGATCGCCGGGATCTTTCCGTTCGGATTGATCTTCAGATAGGCCTCGCTCTTCACGTCGCTGTCGGCCAGCGTCACGCGATGGGGCTCGTACTCGATGCCCATCTCCTCGAGCGCGATGGAAACCTTCACTCCGTTCGCGGTCGGGAAGGAATAAAGCTGCAGCACATCGGGCCGCGTCGCGGCCCAGCGGTCGTCGGCAGTGAGAGGGCTCAGGTCGTTCATCGAAGGTGCCTCCACGGCAGGAATTTTGAGCAGTCTTTCACATGGCGGCACAGGTGCCGCAATGTAAGGGTCGCAACGGTGCGAATTCATGGTAATCAGTGTGCGGGTCTGCAGGGGAAACGTGCGGGCCGGGAACCAAAGGTGGGAACATGATTCAGGAATTCAAGGACTTCATTGCCAAGGGCAATGTCATGGATATGGCCGTCGGCATCATCATCGGTGCGGCCTTCACGGCCATCGTCACATCGCTTGTCGGCGATATCATCAACCCGATCATCGCGCTCTTCACGGGCGGGATCGATTTCTCCGGCTGGTTCTACATTCTCGGCGACGGCGAATGCTCCTCGGTCGACGCTTGTACGGAAGCGGGCATCCCGATCTTCGCCATCGGCAACTTCCTCATGGCCGTCATCAACTTCCTGATCATCGCCTGGGTCGTGTTCATCCTGGTCAAGATGGTCAACCGGGTGAAGGCAATGGCGGAAAAGCCCGACGAGGTCGCGCCCGAGGTCGATTCCGGACCCTCCGAAAAGGATATCCTGATCGAAATCCGCGACGCCCTCAAAGCGCGGTAATCGACCCGGGAACATTCTGAAAGCCGGCCTGCACCCGTCAGGCCGGCTTTTTCGTGTCAGAGCTTCAGGGCCAGCTGCGGCGACAGCACGTCGATTTCCAGCGCCTTGCCGACCGCGTAATAGGTCAGCCGCCCGGCATGCACGTTGAGCCCGGCCATCAGGTGCGGATCTTCCTCGCAGGCCCGCCGCCATCCCTTGTCGGCCAGCGCCAGCAGGTAGGGCATCGTCGCGTTCCCCAGCGCAATGGTCGAGGTCCGCGCCACCGCGCCCGGCATGTTCGCCACGCAGTAATGGATGATCCCGTCCACCTCGTAGATCGGGTTTTCATGCGTCGTGGGCTTCGAGGTTTCGAAACACCCGCCCTGGTCGATCGCCACGTCGACAAGCACGGCCCCCGGCTTCATCTCCGAAAGCTGCGCGCGGCTGATCAGTTTCGGCGCGGCGGCGCCGGGGATCAGCACGGCGCCGATCACCATATCCGCTTCCGCCACCAGCTCCGCCGTCGCACCTTTAGAGGCATAGCGGTTGCCGAACACGCCCGCGAAGGTGTCGTCGAGATACCGAAGCCGCGGCAGCGACATGTCCAGCACGGTCACATCCGCGCCCATCCCGGCGGCGACCCGTGCGGCATGGGTGCCCACGTTGCCGCCCCCGATCACCACGACCTTGCCGGGGCCCACGCCCGGCACGCCGCCCAGAAGAACGCCGCGCCCGCCATTGGCGCGCTGCAGGGCCCAGCTTCCCACCTGCGGCGCCAGCCGCCCGGCCACCTCCGACATCGGCGCAAGAAGGGGCAGCCCCCCCCGGTCATCCGTCACCGTCTCATAGGCGATGGCGGTCGCGCCTGACTCCATCAGATCGCGCGTCTGCTCCGGATCGGGCGCAAGGTGCAGATAGGTGAACAGCACCTGCCCTTCCTTCAGCCGCTTGCGCTCCACCGCCTGCGGCTCCTTCACCTTGACGATCAGCTCGGCGTCTTCGAACACCGCCTCCGCGGTTTCGACGAGCTTCGCCCCGGCGGCGACATAGTCGGCATCGGGAAAGCCCGATCCCGCCCCCGCGCCGGTCTCGATCAGCACCTCGTGACCGTGCGACACGGCCTCGCGCGCGGCGTTGGGCGTCAGCCCCACGCGGTACTCCTGCGCCTTGATCTCTTTCGGACAACCGATTCTCATGGTCCCTCTCCTCCATTGATCCGCTTATGCCGCCCGTCCCGAGAAATCGGGTTGAAATTTCTCCTGCCTCTCGGGGCAGTTCTGCAATAATCTCGCGCCGAAGGATCATTCAGCGAGAGAATTCATCGCCATGGAAAAGATCGATGAAATCGACCGGCGCATTCTGGTGGAGCTTCAGCGCGCGGGCCGCCTCTCCAACGCCGATCTTGCCGACCGCGTTCACCTCTCGCCCTCGGCCTGCCACCGCCGCGTCCACCGGCTCGAGGCGGCGGGGTATATCTCGGGCTACGTGGCGCTGCTCGACCGCCGCCG
Organism: Ovoidimarina sediminis; assembly: GCF_032586175.1. Classification (NCBI taxonomy): domain Bacteria; kingdom Pseudomonadati; phylum Pseudomonadota; class Alphaproteobacteria; order Rhodobacterales; family Roseobacteraceae; genus Ovoidimarina; species Ovoidimarina sediminis. The sequence continues at coordinate 48,506 of NZ_JAWHTE010000011.1, read as the reverse complement.
CATCGGGCGGCCCACCACGGTCTTCGTCGAGATCACGCTGTCGGGCCAGGCCGACGACATCCTCGATGCCTTTGAACGCGAAGTCGCGCGCATCCCCGAAGTCCTCGAATGCCACCTGATGGCGGGCACGGCGGATTACCTCCTCAAGGTCTCCGCCGAAGACAGCGAGGATTTCGCCCGCATCCACCGCCGCTCCCTCGCGCGGCTTCCGGGGGTCTCGCAGATGCACTCGTCCTTCGCGCTCCGCACCGTGCTGCAGACGACGGCGCTGCCGATCTGAACGACGGGAGGAAAGGAGTGACGAGCCACGAAATTGCCAGCCCGCCGGACGGTCTGGCGATTGCGTGGTGGCTTCGCCGCTATTCACGCCGAGCGCTCCGCTGGGGCAATGCCGGGCTGACCCTCAGGATCGCGATGTTGCCGGCCCTGCGGGCTTCAGCGCCGTTCCCATGTAGAGGATCGCCGTCAGCGGAAGCCGCCCGAAGGTGATATCCCCCCGCCGGTTCAGCCCGCGCGGCCCGAGCCCCGTGAACGGCCCCGGCTCCAGCCCCGCCGCCGCCATCGCGGCCCTCAGCTCTTCGGGCTTGATGAACATCTCCGGGTCATGCGTGCCCATCGGCAGCAGCCTCAGGATATCCTCCGCCACCGTGATCGTCGCCAGCCGCGCCAGCGGGTTGCGGTTGATCGTGTCGAACAGGAAAAGCCCGCCCGGCTCCAGAACCCGCGCCACCTCGGCCATCACCTGCCGCAGGTCGCGCACATGCTCCAGCACATCGACGCACACCACGGCGTCGAAGCTTTGATCCTCATAGGGCAGGTCCTCGCCCACGCCCACGTCATAGGAAATCGCCCGGCCCGCGCGCGCGGCATGGGCCCGCGCCGCCCCGATCGCCTCCGCCGCCGGGTCGATCCCCGTCACCTCCGCCCCGCGCTCGTCCAGCGCCTCGGCCATGAACCCGCCCGCGCAGCCAAGGTCGAGCACGCGCTTGCCCGCCCAGCCGATCTGCCTGTCGAACCACGCGAGCCGCGCGGGCACCAGGTTCTTCAGCGTCCGCACCCAGCGGATATCGTCCGACCACCACGCGGCGGCCACATCGTCGTAAATCGTCAGGTTGTTCCGGATCATCTCGGTCATGACGGGAGAGCTAGGCGATCTTCCGCCCGCGTCTAGGCCCGAATGTTTCCCCAATCCTGAACAATCCGGCCACGCCCTGAGCCTTGTCACCGAACCCTGAACGATTTGCCTCAAAATTTCCTCAGTTTCAGGGCCTTGTGCTACCGAAAGGCGATTGAAACGCGGAGAATTCTATCATGGCACGTGGCGGCAAGAATGGTGGGGGCGGACCTTCTGGTGGCGGCGGCGGCGGCACGACGCCCCTCAACATCATCGGCACCGATGGCGCGGATCGCCTGAAAGGCGGCGACGGCGACGATACGTTCGAAGGCCTGGGTGGCGACGACCTCATTCAGGGCGGCGCGGGCACCGATACGGCGATCTATTCGGGCTCGGTCTACGATTACTCCTAGCAAACCTCGAAGCGCGGGTATCTCGTCAAGGATTGGGGTCACTGGAGCCGCGTGGGCGACAACGGCCGCGACGAGCTTTCCAGCATCGAGATCCTGCAATTCGACGACGCCACGATCGTGCTGGGCGAGGATTCCCCCACCGTCTTCGAAATGGACGCGGTGCATTACGTCACCGTGGGCGAGGAAATCGACCTCACCTTCCACATCCGCGACTGGGACAACCGCTATTCCATCACCTTCGAAAGCAGCGAACCCGACGTCGGCCGTCTGTCCCATTCCCGCGACGCCAACATGGGCATCATGAACATGGAGGCCGACTATTTTCTGACCTTCGATTCGGGCGCTTCTTACTATGGACGTCGCGATCTCACCTACCTCGCGGAAGGCGAGGAACTCACCATCACCTATACCGTGGTGGTCGATTACGAGCTTGAGGAAAGAACCCAGGAATTCTTCTTCGATGTCGTCATCGTCGGCGTGAACGAGGCGCCGGAATTCTCCGGCGCCGCCGCGCTCGAGGTCGTCGAGAAGGGCACGGATACCTCCATCGACCTGTCCCAGTTCGCCAGCGACATCGACAGCGACGACGATGCCTCCACGCTGACCTACGAAATCGTCTCGGCTCCCGAAGGCTTCGATATCTCGCTCGACGGCTCGGTCCTCACCTATTCCGTTTCCACCATCGACAGCCGGATGACCTCCGACGAGGTGCTGGAAGGCGAGGTGGTGTTCCGCGTGGTCGACCGGCATGGCGCGGCCAGCGCCGAAACCGTGACCGTGACGCTTACGGCGCAAGGCGCCGACGGGCCCGACACGCCGATCTACGTCACCCCCGACGGGGTGGATTACGCGGGCCTCGGCGTCGATCCCGATGCGGGGCCGAACCTCGGGCTCCTCCAGGCCTCGCGGCTTCTCGACGGACCCGAACTCCGCGCGCTTCTCGACTTCACCGATGGCGACGACGTGCGCGTGATCGAGGCCGAGGCGATCCTCGGTTTCAGCGACCGCTACAATCTCGACGATGCCGACGGCAATGAAATCATCTCGGGGCTCGGTTTCGATACCGGCGCGGGCGACGACGTGTTCATCCTGAACATCGACGCGGCCGGCAACGCCATCGCCCAGTCGACCGGGATCTCCACCGGCACCGGCGAAGACGTGGTCGTCATCACCGCCACCGGCGGCACCGTGCAGGGTGTCGTCGATGTCGATATCGATACCGGCATGAACAGCGATCAGGTCTGGGTCGGCATCGCGGCCCCGGGCCAGATGTGGTTCTCGGGCAGCATCGGCACCGGCTCGGGCCACGATATCGTCGAGATGCACTTCACCAATCTCGATTACGCCAGCTACACCGACGCCTTCTATGCAGGCTCTGTCAGCCTCGGCAGCGGCGATGACAGCTTCCGGCTGACCTTCGACGCCACCCGCTCCGTCTTCCAGGGCGAAATCGACGGCTCTGTCTATGCCGGTGACGGGAACGATTACGTCTATATCTCGAACAGCGCGGTCGAACAGGTCTTCGTCGAAGGGCTGATCTACACCGGCGGCTACGCCGCGCTCTACAACTTCGGCATGTCCGGCACGGTCGACATGGGCGCGGGCGACGACGTTCTGGATATCGACCTGAACGATGCCTTCCAGCCCGGCACCACCGGGCGGATCGACGGCGGCGACGGTTACGACATCCTCACGCTCCAGCACCTCCTGGCCGAGGACGTCACCGTGACCGAAACCGCCACGGGCTATCGCATCGAGGACGGCAACCAGATCCTTCTGGTCGACGGGTTCGAAGAGATCTGGTTCGCCGACGACACGCCGCTGGTGTGACGGCCTACTGAAAACGAAAAACCCCCGGGGCTCTGCCGCGGGGGTCGTCGCGCGGTCCCGAAACCGGGCCCGCCAGTGTCGAAGTCGCTTAAAGCATCCCTTCGCGCTGGGCCTTCTTGCGTGCGAGCTTGCGGGCGCGGCGGATGGCCTCGGCCTTCTCGCGTGCGCGCTTTTCGCTGGGCTTCTCGAAATGCTGCCGAAGCTTCATTTCGCGGAAGACGCCCTCACGCTGCAACTTCTTCTTCAGGGCACGAAGCGCCTGATCGACGTTGTTGTCGCGAACACTGACCTGCATGTGGTTGTCACCACCTTTCTAGGTTAAGGGTTGCAAGAATTGCAGAAGGTGGCCGTATAGCAAAGGCCGATTACCTTGTCTACCACTGCGCATTTCAGGAGGTATGACCGTGACACAGCCCGTTTCAGACACCCTTCAGGCCCTTGTCGGGGCCGCGCTGCCCCATGTTGCCTTCGACGGCTGGTCGCCCGCGGCCTTCCGCGCCGCCGTGGCCGATAGCGGGATCGACCCGGCCCTCGCGGCCACCGAGGCGCCCCGCGGCGCGCTCGATCTCGCGGTCGCGTTTCACCGCATGGGCGATGCCGCGATGGTTGAACAGCTTGGCGCGATGGATCTCTCCTCCATGCGGTTCCGCGACCGGGTCGCCACCGCCGTCCGCCTCCGCCTCGAACTGGCCGAGGATCGCGAGGCGGTGCGCCGCGGCACCACGCTCTTCGCCCTGCCCCAGAACGCGCCGCTCGGGGCGCAGCTCATCTGGGGCACGGCAGATGCGATCTGGACGGCGCTGGGCGACACCTCGGACGACCTGAACTGGTACACAAAGCGCGCCACGCTTTCGGGCGTCTACAGCGCCACGGTGCTTTACTGGCTGGGCGACGACAGCCACGAACATGCCGACACCTGGGCCTTCCTCGATCGCCGCATCGACGAGGTGATGCAGATCGAAAAACTGAAGGCGAAGATGCGCGAAACCCCGGTGCTGAAGCAATTTGCCGACATCCCGAACCAGATCTTCGCCAGGGTCCGCGCGCCCCGCACCCGCCGCACCGACGTTCCGGGCCAGTGGCCGGTCAGCCCGGAAGGCCCGCGGTGAAGGTCGTCGAAATCTCCGAACCGGGCGGGCCCGAGGTTCTCGCCCCGGCCACCCGCGACCGGCCGGTGCCGGGCCACGGCCAGGTTCTGATCGAGGTCGCCTATGCCGGCGTGAACCGCCCCGATGCGCTGCAGCGCGCGGGCGCCTACGACCCGCCGAAAGGCGCGAGCGATCTGCCGGGGCTCGAAGCTTCGGGCCGCATCGCCGAACTGGGCCCCGGCGTCACCGGCTGGTCGGTGGGCGATGAAGTCTGCGCGCTTCTTCCCGGCGGCGGTTACGCCGAATACGTCACCACGCCCGCCGCCCACTGCCTGCCCGTGCCGCAGGGCATGGGGCTGAAAGAGGCCGCCTGCCTGCCCGAAACCTTCTTCACCGTCTGGTCCAACGTCTTCATGCGCGGCGGCCTTGAGGCCGGCGAACGCTTCCTCATCCATGGCGGCTCGTCGGGCATCGGCACCACCGCGATCCAGCTGGCCCGCGCCTTCGGCGCCCGCGTCTTCGCCACCGCCGGGTCCGAGGCCAAATGCGCCGCCTGCCGCGATCTGGGCGCCGAGCGCGCCATCAACTACCGCGAGGAGGATTTCGTCGACATCCTGAAGGCGGAAGGCGGCGCGAACCTGATCCTCGACATGGTGGGCGGCCCCTACATCCCGCGAAACCTGCGCGCGCTGGCCGAAGACGGCCGCCTCGTCCAGATCGCCTTCCTCGAAGGCCCCAAGGCCGAGGTGAACTTCGCCCTCGCAATGGTCCGCCGCCTCACGATCACCGGCTCCACCCTCCGCCCGCAAAGCGACGCCGCCAAGGCCCGCATCGCCGAAGAGCTGCTGGCCCGTGTCTGGCCGCTCCTCGACGCGGGCCGGATCGGCCCGGTGATGGATTCGGAATTTCCGCTGGACGACGCCGCAGGCGCCCATGCCCGGATGGAAAGCTCCGGCCATATCGGCAAGATCGTGCTCCGCGTGGGCGGCTAGCGGCCCAGCACCAGAAGCTCCTCGAAATACGTCATGTCCGCGAAGCGGCAGAACGCGGGCGGCCTGAGGGGCAGGGCGGGGATCGCCTGAAGCGCGTCAAGGATCTCGCGATAGGCTGCCTCCCAGTCAGGCAGCACGGCGTCGGGCAACCAGGCCACGGGATAGGCGAAGGTCATGTGGAACGTATAGGCGTCGTGATCGGCATGCCGGTAACCGAAGGGGCCGGTCAGCGCCTCGCGCCACGTCCGCATCCGTTCCTCATCGGCCGGCGTCGCCCCGGTCAGCACCAGCCCCGTGGGCCTCACCCCGGCCACCCGCACCTCGAAGGGCTCTGGCGCATCGAAGTTCTGAAGCCGCGCGAGGTGCCAGGCCGTCACCTCGTCCACGGGCGCGTTCCGGTCAAGCGCGCCGGGCCAGGCATCCGCCGTCCGCCGCGTCTCGATCACGCCTTCGAACACCGTCATGTGCAGGCTCTCCACCGGCGTGAACAGAAACCGCTCCGCCTCCGGCAACGCCCGCATCCGCGCCCGCGCCTCCAGCACCGCCTCATGCCCCGGGGCGCCAAGATCAAGATGGCAGACCACCGTATTCCCATGCTCGGGCAGAAATTCCGCGGCGCTGTAGCGCTGCCCCAGCCGCGCCGGCGGCGCGCTCTTACCCGCTTCCGCAAACGCGGCAATCGCTTCTGACACGTCCATCACGTCCCCCTACCGGATCGGCTCGATAAGCGCACTTGTCGCCCGGCAATCCCGGATCACGTCGCGCCCGCACACCCGGGGCTCGAATTCCTTCGTCAGGCACACGCGCGCCTCCTGAATGCGGTTCGACTTGCAGGTGATCGTGATCATGTCCGCCTCAAGCGCCGGATTGACCTCCAGAAACGCGTCCTCGATCACCCGCGCGGGCACCCGCACAGGTTCCTTCAGCGCCCTCAGCACAGGGGGTTTCTCCACCGCCACGAACGCCGCCCGCGCCGCCTCGAAATACGCCTCCGACGACAGCCCCGAACACCGCCCGTGCTTGTTCCACGCATGCCAGGCAAGCCCCGCCGTCCCGGTGATATCCGCCATCGCGGCCGTATCCGCCCGCGACGGGTTCCGCGCCGTCCCCCGGCAATAGCTGGGCCAGCCTTCCTCATATTGCGGCCAAAGCCCGTGCAGAACCCAGCCGTGATCCCGTTCGGGCGCGCATTGCGGCGAACCCCGCGCATCGCCCTCCAGCGCGCACCACGTGGGCGACCAGCTCAGGGACAGCACGTAATAATCGAACGCCCCGGCCCGCTCGCCATCCGCAATGGCGGCAAAGGGCCAGAGGGCCATCAGGACAAAAGCCAGTCGCATTTCCTCTTTTCTCCGGCACACGATACGCTTATATGCCTGCCAACCTCCCCGAAAACGAGGAACCGTTCCAGCCCGGAACAGCCGTTTTCCGGCACGGGGAGAGACGTGTCCGAGGAGAATCCGCATGAACAAACCGATCATGGCAAAAGCGACAGCGGTCTGGCTGGTCGACAACACCACGCTCAGCTTCAAGCAGATCGCGGATTTCTGCGGGCTGCACGAGCTTGAGGTTCAGGGCATCGCCGATGGCGACGTCGCCGCCGGCGTGCGCGGCTTCGACCCGGTTCAGAACAACCAGCTGACCCAGGACGAGATCGACAAGGCCGAGAAGGATCCCCTGCACAAGCTGCAACTGAAATTCAACGCCGCCGCCGTGGGCGAGGAAAAGCGCCGCGGCCCGCGCTACACGCCGCTCTCGAAGCGGCAGGATCGCCCCGCGGCGATCCTCTGGCTCGTGAAGTTCCACCCAGAACTGACCGACGCGCAGATCTCGAAACTCGTGGGCACCACGAAGCCCACGATCCAGTCGATCCGCGAGCGCACGCACTGGAACATCACGAACATCCAGCCGGTCGATCCGGTGGCGCTGGGCCTCACCAAGCAGTCCGAGCTTGACGCCGCCGTCCAGAAGGCCGCCGCCAAGCGCGCCCGCGACGGCGAGGTGATGACGGATGACGAACGCCGCAAGCTTGTCTCGACCGAGCAAAGCCTCGGCATGCCGGACGAACCGAAGATCCCGACGGCGATCTCGGGGCTCGAGACCTTCACGCTCACCGACAGCGACGACGACGAGAAGGAAGACGATCGCGTCCCCGACGCCGACAGCTTCTTCAACCTGCCCGACGCCTCGGATGACGACGACGAGGACGACGACGACCACCGCTAAGGCGCACGCCCCCTCTCACGGGGGCGTTTGGGGAATCCTCCGAACCTGCTAGGCTGCCCCGGCACCAGCAGGGAAGGATACGCCATGTGCCACGTCTGTGTGATGGAAAGCGTGAAGGCGCGCATGTTGTCGCGCCGCCAGGTTCTCACCGCCGCGCCCGCGGCCACCGTCGCGGCGGCGGGGCTCGCCGCCGGCACCCGCGCCATCGCGCAGGCCCCGGGCCGCATCGTCGATCTCACCTACGTGGTCGACGCCGCCTTTCCCACCTGGTCGGACCCCCCGGGCATCAGCATCGATCAGGCGGCGAAGTTTTCGGAAAGCGGGTTCAACGCCTTCAACCTCGCGGTCTTCGAACACACCGGCACCCATATCGACGCGCCGCTCCATTTCTCCGCCGACGGCCAGTCGGTCGAGGAGATCCCGGTCGAAAACCTCGTCTGCCCGCTCTGCGTGATCGACATCCGCGAAAAGGCCGATGCCGATGACGAGGCCGAGGTGACGCCCGACGATCTCGCCGCCTGGATCGGCCGCAATGGCGATATTCCCGACGGCGCGATGGTCGCGATGAATTCGGGCTGGCAGAAGCACGTCGCCACCCCGAAATTCATCGGCTTCGACGACAACAACGTCCGCCACTACCCCGGCTTCCATGTCGAGGCTGCGCAGATGCTGATGGAAAACACCGGCGCGGTGGCGATCGCCACCGATTCCGCCTCGCTCGACATCGGTTCCATCGAAACCTTCGCAACCCATTACGCCTGGCTGCCCACGAACCGCTACGGGGTGGAAAACATCGCCAATCTCGATCAGGTGCCGGAAGCGGGCGCCACCGTCTTCGTCGGCGCCCCCACCCATCGCGGCGGCTCCGGCGGCCCGGCGCGGATCATCGCGATGGTGTGACGACGCGCAAGGTGGACGAAGGGAAGCCCCGCTCGACGGCGGGGCTTTCAACTTGCCGGGGATGCATTCGGGGGCATGCGCGGGAGTGGAGGATGTCTGACTTGAGCCCTCTTTGCCCGGAATCAAGGCGCGCAGCGCCGCCGGGCAGCGGTTCCGAGGGTCCCGCGAAAGGTCCGGTGGACCTTTCGCCCGAGGGACACCGCCCCCCGGGCGGGCCCTATTCCAACGCCGCAATCCTGCGCGATGTCATTCGGGTTTGAGAGATAAAGCGCCCAGAGCAGGCGTCGGCGGACCCACCCGCGGTCGGGCCCCGCCCGGCTTATCGCATGTGTTAGCAAAGTCCCGCCAATCCGACCTCCAGAAAGAGAAAAGCCCCGCCAACCGGCGGGGCCTTTTCTTTACGATGGGCCACACACGGCCCGAAACTCATTAACCGAACAGGCGGCCTTTCGCGGGCACCGGGGCGGCGAGCTCTGCCGAAAGCTTGTCCATGCGGCTTTCCAGCGTCTCGTCGATCTGCGTGCCCTTCAGGCGGTTGATAATCGCGGTCATCTGCCAATCCTCGCTTGCGTTCGATGGTGCCAAGATGCCGGGCGAATCGGACGCGGGTAAGGAGCATTGCGGCTCAGAAAAAGGAAATTTCGGGCCCCCGCCCCCCGAACTATGTGTGGCATGTCACATAAAACGCCGATTACCCGCCGCCCGGGAAACGAAAGCAGGCGATTATTGCCGGATCCGATACCCGGTGCGGAAGATCCACGCGATCACCGCGATGCAGGCCCCGGTGAACCCCAGAATCGCCAGCAAAGACCACCCCAGCGCCACGTCGCTCATCCCGTAGAACGACCAGCGGAAGCCCGAGACGAGGTAAAGCACGGGGTTGAACAGCGTGATCGTCTGCCAGACCGGCGGCAGCATCGAGATCGAGTAGAACGACCCCCCGAGGAAGACGAGCGGCGTCACGACGAGGAGCGGCACAAGCTGCAACTGCTCGAAACTCTGCGCCCAGATCCCGATGATGAAGCCGAAGAGGCTGAAACTGAGGCACGTGAGCACGAGGAACAGAAGCATCCACACCGGATGCTCGATCCTCAGATCGACGAAGAAGAACGCCGTCGCCAGGATGATCAGCCCGATCATCAGCGATTTCGTGGCCGCCGCCAGCACATAGCCCGCGGTGATTTCCAGAAACGACGCGGGCGCCGACAGAAGCTCGTAAATCGTGCCGATGAATTTCGGAAAATAGATCCCGAACGAGGCGTTCGACACCGACTGCACCAGCACCGACAGCATGATCAGCCCGGGCACGATGAAGGCGCCATAGCTCACGCCCTCCACCTCGTCGATCCTGCTGCCGATCGCCGCCCCGAAGACGACGAAGTAAAGCGAGGTCGACAGCACGGGCGAGACGACCGATTGCAGAAGCGTGCGGAACGTCCGCGCCATCTCGAACCGGTAGATCGCGATCACGGCGGTCAGGTTCATGCCCCCGTCTCCTTCACAAGCCCTACGAATATCTCCTCCAGCGAGGATTCCCGCGTCTGCACATCCGCAAGCGTCAGCCCGGCGGCATCCAGATCGTTCAGAAGCCGCCGGATGCCCGTGCGCTCCGCCTGCCGGTCATAGGTATAGACAAGCCGATCCCCGCCGCCCTCGCGTTCCAGCGCGTAATCGCCCAGGCTCTCCGGGATCGCCTCCACCGGCTCGGCCAGTTCCACGACAAGCTGCTTCTGCCCCATCCGGCGGATCAGCGCCTCCTTCTCTTCGACAAGAAGGATCTCGCCGTCCGAAATGATGCCGATCCGGTCCGCGATCGCCTCCGCCTCCTCGATGTAATGGGTGGTGAGGATGATCGTCACGCCTTCGGCCTTCAGCTTCGCCACCGTCTCCCACATGTCCCGGCGCAGCTCGACATCGACGCCCGCCGTGGGTTCGTCGAGAAACAGAATCCGCGGGCCGTGGCTCAGCGCCTTCGCGATCAGCACCCGCCGCCGCATCCCGCCCGAAAGCTCCATCGTCTTCGCGTCGCGCTTGTCCCAGAGCGACAGCTGCCGCAGCACCGCCTCGACGGCCGCCGCATCGCGCGGATGTCCGAACAGCCCGCGCGAGAAGTTGACCGTGCTCGTCACCGTCTCGAACGGCTCCAGGCTGATCTCCTGCGGCACAAGCCCGATCAGGCTTCGCGCCGCGCGGTAATCGTCGATGATGTCGTGCCCGCCCACCGTCACGGTGCCCGAGGTTGCGGTGGTGATCCCGCAGACGGTGGAAATCAGCGTCGTCTTCCCCGCGCCGTTGGGGCCCAGAAGCGCAAGGATCTCGCCTTCCTCGATATCGAGCGTCACGCCTTTCAGCGCGGTGAACCCGCTCGCATAGGTCTTCTTCAGGTCGCGTATGGAAACGATGGGGGCCATGGTCCCGTCTCCTAGGGCGTTCCACACCTCCGGCGCAACCCGCGAAACCGTGCGCCCCGCGCATGAGGCCCATGCAGAATTGCAGAGGTTCTCAGAAGGTCTTCCGCGCCTTCAGCGCCGCCCCGATCGTCCCGTCGTCGAGGTAATCAAGCTCGCCCCCGATCGGCACCCCCTGCGCCAGCGAGGTCACGCTTACGCCGTCGGGCACCTGCTCGGCGATGTAATGCGCCGTCGTCTGGCCATCGACCGTGGCATTCAGCGCAAGGATCACCTCGCGCACGCTCTCGGATGCGATCCGGTCCAGAAGCCGCGGGATCCTCAGATCCTCGGGCCCCACGGCATCCAGCGCCGACAGCGTGCCGCCCAGCACGTGATAGCGCCCGCCGAACACGCCCGCGCGCTCCATCGCCCAAAGATCGGCCACGTCCTCCACCACGCAGATCTCGCCGGTGGCCCGCTTCTCGGCGGCGCAGATCTCGCAGATATCGCCGGTGCCGATATTCCCGCAATTCAGGCATTCGCGCGCCGTCTCGCCCACCGCCCGCATCGCTTCGGCCAGGGGCGTCAACAGAACCGCCCGCTTCTTGATCAGGTGCAGCACCGCACGCCGCGCCGACCGGGGCCCAAGCCCCGGCAGCTTCGACATCATGTCGATCAGCGTTTCGATCTCTGGCGAGGGCTTCACGCGCGTGCGGGGCTCAGAACGGCAGCTTCATGTCCGCCGGCAGGCCCAGCCCCTCGGTCAGCTTCCGCATCTCCTCGGCGCTCTTTTCCTGGGCTTTCTGCTGGGCGTCCTTGATCGCGGCAAGGATCAGGTCCTCCACCACTTCCTTCTCGTCGGGATTGAAGATCGACGGGTCGATATCCAGCGCGGTCAACTCGCCCTTCGCGGTCGCCGTGGCCTTCACAAGCCCCGCGCCGCTTTCCCCGGTCACGGTGATGGAGGCCAGGTCTTCCTGCAACTGCTCCATCTTGCCCTGCATTTCCTGCGCGGCCTTCATCATCTTGCCCATGTCGCCGAGCGACCCAAGTCCCTTGAACATTCACTGCCTCCGATCAGTTCGGCCGCTTTGCGCGGCGCGAGGTGTACAGGATCATCCCGCCACATATCGCAGCGACGACGATGATGAACAAGACGGGGCTGCCGATACAGCCTTCGGCGATCGCCTGCTGCCGGATCGCATCGGGTGCCGACATCGCCACGAACGATACCCAGATCGACCAGCCCACCACCGCCGTCAGCACCAGCCACTGGTGCCCGAACCGGATCGCGGCGGCGGACAGGATCAGAAGCGCAAGCGAGGGCGGGGTGGCCATCAGGCCCAGAAGCTCGTCCCAGCCGGTTGCGGGCGCGCCCGGCTCCCACAGGGGGCGCACCTTGTCGCATACCTCTGCCAGGGCGGGCAGGGGGGCGAGCATCAGGGCAAGCGTGGCGCTCACTCTTCCTCGAAGGGATCCCATTCCTCGTCCACTTCGGCCAGGGCCTCCTCCGCCGCGGCGTTTTCCAGCGCCTCGCGGGTCGTCACCGCCTTGATCGTCGCGCCGGGAAAGGCGGCCATCACTGCCTGCACCATCGGGTGGCCCAGCGCCTCTTTCTCTGTCTTCGCCGTCTCGGCATCGCGGATTTCGGCGATCGTCGGCGCGCCGCCCGTGCCGGTGACGCTGATCGCCCAGCGCACCCCCGTCCAGGCCTGAAGCCGCTGGCCCAGCTTCGCGGCCAGGTTCGCGGGCGCGGTCTCGGCGGGCTCGAACTCGATCCGCCCCGGGGAATAGCTCACTAGCCTTACGCCGGTTTCCACCTCGATCAGAAGCTGCACGTCCCGGTTGGCGCGGATCAGCTCCACCACCTGCTCGAACCGCGCGAACCGCGCGAGCGAGGTTTCGGCCCCCAGCACCGGCGCCGCCGCCTGCATCGACGGCCCGCTCGGCACCGGCCGCTCGGCCCCGGCCGCCGGTCCCGACACGGCCTGCGTCTGCGGCGCGGCGCGCCCGCCGCCTCCACCACCGCCGCCACCGCCCGAGGGCCCCGGCGCCGGGGAAGGGGGCGCATCCCCCAGCTTCCGCACCAGCTCCTCCGGTGTCGGCAGGTCGGCCACATGGGTCATCCGGATCACCGCCATCTCGGCGGCCATCATCGCGTTCGGCGCCTGCGCCACCTCTTCCAGCGCCTTCAGAAGCATCTGCCACATCCGCGTCAGCACCCGCATCGGCAGCTTCTCGGCAAAGGCCTGCCCCCGCGCGCGCTCGTCGGGCGATACGGTCGGGTCGTCGGCGGCATCGGGCGTGATCTTGATGACGGATATCCAGTGCGTCACCTCCGCCAGATCCCTCAGCACCGCCATCGGATCGGCCCCGTCGGCATATTGTGCCGACAACTCGCCCAGGGCACCGGCGGCATCCCCCGACATCACCATGTCGAACAGATCCATCACCCGGCCCCGGTCGGCAAGCCCCAGCATGGCGCGCACCTGCTCGGCCGTCGTCTCGCCGGCCCCGTGGCTGATCGCCTGGTCGAGAAGCGAGGTCGCATCCCGCGCCGATCCCTCCGCCGCGCGCGTGATCAGCGCCAGCGCGTCGCCCGCGATCTCCGCCCCCTCGGCCCCCGCGATCTTCTTCAGAAGATCGATCATCACCTCGGGCTCGATCCGGCGCAGGTCGAACCGCTGGCAGCGCGACAGCACGGTGACCGGCACCTTCCGGATCTCGGTTGTGGCGAAGATGAATTTCACATGGGCGGGCGGCTCCTCCAGCGTCTTCAGAAGCGCGTTGAACGCGCTCGTCGACAGCATGTGAACCTCGTCGATGATATACACCTTGTACCGCGCGCTCGCCGCCCGGTAGGCCACGCTTTCGATGATCTCGCGAATGTCGCCCACCCCGGTGCGCGAGGCCGCGTCCATCTCCAGCACATCCACGTGCCGGCCTTCCGAAATCGCGACGCAATGCTCGCACTGCCCGCATGGGTCGGTCGTCGGGCCGCCGGTGCCGTCGGGGCCGATACAGTTCATCCCCTTCGCGATGATCCGCGCGGTCGTGGTCTTTCCCGTCCCCCGGATGCCGGTGAGGATAAAGGCCTGCGCGATCCGGTCCGCCTCGAAGGCGTTCCGCAGTGTCCGCACCATCGCATCCTGCCCCACGAGATCGGCGAACGTCTCGGGCCGGTATTTGCGGGCGAGAACCTGATAGCCGGGGGTGGGGGAATCGGACATGGGCACCTGTCGGGAACGTCTGAAGCGCGAGAATAGGACGCCCCCGGTCCGGGGTAAACCTCCCGCCCGGCTTGCCCGGCGAAACCTGTCCCTGTACGCTGGCCCTGCCGTCAGGGGCGGCATCCGGGTCCGCGGAAAGGCGCAAGCCACCCCCGAGTTTTCTCAGGAATCACCCTCATCGGGTCTTCCTGCCCGACCGGCGGACCATCGGGCCCTGAAGGAGACCCCGATGACCCAATCCCTCGATACGCTCAGACGTGCCGCCAGGCGGCTGAAACGCGCCGCCGGCGCGGGCGAGCCCGACGCGCTCGCCCGCATCCGCGCAGTCTTCCCCGATGGCCGCACCCTCCGCCACGCCGATGCGCTGCACATCATCGCCCGCGAGGAAGGCTTCGACAGCTGGCCCAGGCTCAAGGCCGCCGCCGAGATCGCCGCCATGTCGCGCGAGGCGCGCGCCGAACGCCTGAAGATCGCGCTTTTCTACGGCCAGCACTGGGTGGTCGAGCGCCTCTTGGCCGAAGACCCCGATCTTCCGGAAATGAACCTTGGCCTCCAGATCGCGCTCTACCGTGAAGACGCGGTGACGGCGGCACTTGCCCGTGACCCGGGTGCGGCGACGTCGATGATCGGCGTCCGCGCCCCGATCCTGCACCTCGCCTTCTCGCATCAGTGGAAGCATCACCCAGACGGGCCCGCCGCCTCGATCCACATCGCCGAACGCCTCGTGGCGCATGGCGCGGATGTCAATGACAGCTACCCCGCCGAGGAGGGCTCAGTCCACCGCCTCTCTGCCCTCTACGGCGCGCTGGGCCATGCCGGAAACGTCCCCCTTGCCCGATGGCTTCTCCAACAGGGCGCCAATCCGAACGACAACGAATCCCTCTACCATTCCACCGAACTCGGCCACACCGAGGGCCTGAAACTCCTCCTCGAGTTCAACGCCAAAACCGAAGGCACCAACGCGCTTCTGCGCGCGATGGATTTCGACGACGCCGAAATGGTGCGCCTGCTGCTTGAGGCCGGGGCCGACCCCAACGAAGGCCCCGCAGATCACCCCTCGGGCCAGCCGCCCGTGGTGATTCCGGGCCTCCACCAGGCCGCCCGCCGAATGTGCTCGGCCGAGGTCGCGCGGCTTCTGATCGCCCACGGCGCCGACGGAACCGCCCCCTATCAGGGCCACACCGCCTATGCGCTCGCCCGGATGCGCGGCAACCGCGCGGTCGCGCAGGTTCTCGAAGAGGCCGGGCAGGCCACGCCCCTCGATCCCAGTGAGACCCTGCTGGCCGAGGCCGCCGACGGCCGCGCCACGGGCCGGATCGAGCCTTCGGGCCTCACCGACGAATCCCGCCGCATGATCCACCGCATCCTCGGCTACGAAGATCCGCTCGGGCACGTCAAACGCCTCGTCTCCCTCGGCCTCGATCCGAACGAGATGGACGAACAGGGCATGCCCGCGATCCACATCGCAGCCTGGGAGGGCCACGCCGATGTGGTCGCCTTCCTCCTCGATCACGCCCCCGACCTCGCCCACCGCAACATCTACGGCGGCGATCTCATGGGCACCGTGATCCACGGGGCCGAGTTCTGCCCGGCCCGCGCCCGCCGCGATCATCTGGGCGCGGCGCGGCTGATCTGGGAAGCGGGATCGCCGCGGCACCGCCACGACATCACCCATTGCGGGGTCGAGGATCTGGCCGCCCTGCTGGAAGACTGGGCCGAAGAGGCCCCCGAGAGGGTGGTCAACGACACCGATTGACGGCAGGCTTCGGGGCGATGGACAAGGCGCGTCTCTGGCTGATGATCTGGGGCACGGCCTGGCTGCTTGCCTGGGCCGGCTCCGTCCTCGCCTTCTGGGTGGTGGAGCCCACGGGCGACGGTTTCGTGCGCGGGCTGAACCGCGTCACCACCTTCCTCGGCTGGCAGGGGATCGCGGCGATGCTGTCGATCCCGGTCTACCGCGTCTCCCGCCACTGGCCGGCGCGCAGCACCCCGCGGCGGCTCGGGCTGGTGCCGATCGCCTGCGCGAGCCTCCTTCTGGCGGCGATCCTCACCACCATCCTCTGAGCCCGCCTCGCAGGGTGAAGCCGGCCCGCCACGCACGAGGATCGGCAAGGCGGTGGTTGGCCCGGAGTCAAGGCCCGCAGGGCCGCCGGGCCAGCGCATGCCCGTCCCGGCGGGCAGGCGCTTCTTGCGCGGGCACCTCACCGCTAAAGCCCCCACGGGCTTGCTCCATAAAACGTCCCGCTCCACCGTCGGCAGCGCCAGCCCACGGGCATGCGCCGTCCCGGCTCGTCGCTCCGGTCCAGCCGGGCAAGCGCCGCCCCGGCCTCACCGCCCCTTCCGCCCCGTCTTCTCCTTCATCACCTCCCGCACCATCTTCCCGAACGACTTGTCCCGCGCCCGGGCCTCCGCCACGGTTTCGGTGTTCCGCCGGTTCTCGCTCTGAAGCTTCCGCCACCGCCGCAGCCGCCCGTCCTCCAGCGCCCCCGCCGCGATCGCGGCCTGCACCGCGCATCCCGGCTCCGCCTCATGCGCGCAATCGGCAAACCGGCACGCCCCGGCCAGCTCCACGATATCGCCGAACACCTCGTCGATTCCGGCCTCCGCATCCGTCAGCCGAAGCGCCCGCATCCCCGGCGTATCGATCAGCCACCCGCCATTCGTCATCGCCCGCAGCGAACGCCGCGTCGTCGTATGCCGCCCCTTGGCATCGTCCTCCCGCACCCCTTGCGTCGCCTCCGCCCCGCCGGTCATCGCGTTCATCAGCGTCGTCTTCCCCACGCCCGACGATCCCAGAAGCGCCGCCGTCTGCCCGCGCCCGCACCAGGCCATCACCGCCTCTGCATCCTGCCGCGCATCGACGGCCAGCACCGTCAGCATCGGTTGCAGCGCCTCCGCCCGCCGCACGTAATCGCGCGCCTCTTCCGCCAGATCCGCCTTCGTCAGCACGATCACCGGGTAGGATCCCGCCTCCCGCGCCAGCACAAGGTAGCGCTCCAGCCGGGCCTCGTTGAAATCCGCATTGCAGGACGACACGATGAACAGGGTGGAAACATTGGCGGCGATCAGCTGAACCCGCGCCTCCACCCCCGCTGCCCGGCGTTTCAGAACCGTCTCGCGCTCGAACAGCCGCACCATCCGGCCATCCTCCGCGGCGATCCAGTCGCCCACGGCGATCTCGCCCACCGGCCGGTCGGGCAGAAGCGTCACGGGGCCGCCCGGCCCCAGCGCGGCGATCCTGTCGCGGTCGACGGCGGCCACGCGGTAAAGGTCAAGGGAAGGCCCGTCCTCGATCTGGCGGGCAAAATGGGGGGACCATCCGAGATCCCGAAGCGTAAGTGTCATTGAACTGTCCTGAGCATGAAGCAAACAAGGAAAAAGCCCGCCAGTGGCGGCTTCTCTCGATCCGGCCCGCCCGCTTCCGCGGTGGCCGCCTATGCCCGGGTGGCCCTCATGGACATCCTTCGAACAAGAGCTTCAGACTCTGGGGTGAGAGGCTGGACAACGACCCAAGCGGGGCTCGTTACGGCTGCTTCCTTCCGGACCTGACCGGGTTGGCGAGGCGCCTGCCCGCGCCAACCTCTCACGCGGGGATATAGGGGGTTTCCGCCGCTTTTGCAATCGGCCCTCAGGCCAGGATGCGCGCCGGTATCCCCCGCAGCACGTCGGAGGATTTGCGCGCCCGCGCCAGCGTCCAGGCCCCCTGGATCGCGATCAGAAGCGTCTCTGCCCTGAACCGCGCCTCTTCGGGGGCAAGGCCCAGGCGGGTGCCATGCTGTGCGACCCGCGCCACCCACGTCTCGTAGGATCGCGCCACCTGAGCGCGGAACGCATCGTTCTCCGGGCCGTCCAGAAGGATCGACGACACCGGGCAGCCGTCCCAGCCGCCCGACAGGTCGAAGAACTTCGCCAGCTTGTGACAAAGCGTCGTGGCCCCGTCGGCATAGGTCGGGGCCTCGCGAAACGCCTCGTCGATGATCCCGACCATCCCGTCCGACGCCCATTCCGCCGCCACGATCGCCAGATCCGCCTTCCCGTTCGGGAAGTGGTGATAAAGCGATCCCTTGGGCGCCTTCGCCCGTTCGAGGATCTCGGTCACCCCCACACCGTGATATCCGCGCATGCGGAACAGCTCCGCCGCCGCCAGGATCAGTCGCGATTTCGTGGAGTGGTCCGTCATGAGATCTCGTATATCCGCTCTAGACCGAATGGTCTAGGCATGGTAGCAGACCGAACGGTCTAGACGGAGACTCCCATGAACGCCCCGATCCGCGCCCTCGCGCCCGCAGTGGAAACGCTGACCTTCCGCGCCGATATCGCCACGCTCACGGGCACGCTGTTCCGCCCGGCGGGCCGGCCCCGCGCGGCCATCGTCCTCCACGCGGCAACCGGCGTTCCCGCCCGCTACTACCGGCATTTCGCCGCCTGGCTCGCTGACCGGGGCTATGCCTGCCTGACCTACGATTACCGGGGGCTCGGCGCCTCCGCGACCCGCCCCATGCGCGACGAAACCGCGACGCTCGCCGACTGGGGGCTGCGCGATCAGCCCGCCGCCCAGCGCGCGCTCGAGGCGGCGGTCGGCGATGTGCCGGTCTGGGCCATCGGCCATTCCATCGGCGGCATGATGGTCCCGTTTAACGAAGGCGCCGCCCGGCTCGACCGGCTGATCACCGTGGCCTCCGGGCCGGTTCATCTCTCCGATCACCCGCTTGGCTGGAAGGCGCGCGCCCATCTCTTCTGGAACGGTCCCGGCGCGCTCGCCGCGGCGGCGCTTGGATACCTCCCGGGCAAGATCCTCGGCCTCGGCGCCGATCTTCCCGCCGGGGTCTACTGGCAATGGCGGCGCTGGTGCACCACGCGCGGCTTCTACCTCGGCGATATCGGCGCGACGCTTCCGATGCCCGAGTTCCGGGCCTTCACCGGCCACCTGCGCGCCGTGGCCATCGCCGATGACGGCATGGTGCCGCCCGCCGCCGTCTGGCGCCTGTTACAGACCTATCCGGAAGCGTGGAAATCCCAGGCCGTGATCCGCCCCGCCGGGCGCCCGATCGGCCATATCGCGGTCTTCTCGCCGGAGAATGCCGCACACTGGCCCGCCATCCTCGGTCAGTGCGCCTCGCGCTCCGCCCAGCCGGCGAAGATCTTCTCCAGCCCGACGACGATGTAGTAAAGGACGATCCCGAGAAACGCCAAGGCGATCAGAACCGCGAACATCAGCGGGTAATCCGAATTGGTCTTGCCGCTGTCGAACAGGGCCCCCAGCCCCCGGCCATGGGGGCTCACGATCTCCATCAGGTTCGTCCCGATGAAGGCCAGCGTCACCGCCACCTTCAGCGCCCCGAAGAACTCCGGCAGGGTCTTCGGCAGCGCGATCTTCCAGAAGATATCCACCTTCGACGCACCCAGCGAGCGCAGGATATCCCGGTATTCGGGCTCGAGCGTCGACAGCCCGATGGAAACCGACACCGCGATCGGAAAGAACGAGATCATGAAGGCGATGAGCACCGTGTTGAAATCATGCGCGCCAACGAACAGAAGCGCCACGATCGGCACCACGGTGGCCTTCGGGATCGCGTTGAACCCCACCAGAAGCGGGTAAAGCGCATCGCGCATCACCCGCGAAAACCCCATCACCATCCCGATCAGCACGCCCACGATCACGGCGAGCAGCAGGCCCAGCACCGTCCGCCACAGGGTCTGCCAGCCCATCACCAGGAACAGGTCCCAGAACCGGATATAGGCCGCCGGCAGGTCGCTGGGCGAGGCCATCAGGTAATTCGGCCATCCCGCGGCCCAGACCAGAAGCTCCCAGAGGATCAGGAAGACGACGATCGCGGCCAGCGGCGCGACGACGGCGCGGCTCGTCAGGAAGGCCAGAACCCCGGTGCGGGGCGCGGCGGGTTCCGTGGGCCCGGCGGGTTGCGTGGGAACATAAGCCATATGGGTGTCCTCAGCTGGCCTCTGCGGGCGCGCGCCCCTGGGCCACCTCGATCTGGTGGCGCAGGATGTTCAGCATCTCCGCCGCCTCTGGGGTGTAGAGGTGATCGATATCCCGCGGCCCCTCGATCGGCACGGTCATGCGGTACTGCGTCCGCGCCGGCCGCCCCGACAAAACGAACACCTCGTCGGCGAGAAAGATCGCCTCGCGCAGGTCATGGGTGATCAGAACACCGGTAAAGGGCTCCTCCTTCTTCACCTCGTGCATGATCTGCCAAAGATCCTCGCGCGTGAAGGCATCGAGCGCCCCGAAGGGCTCGTCGAGAATCAGAACCTCGGGCTGGTGAATCAGCGCCCGGCAAAGCGACGCCCGCTGCCGCATGCCTCCCGACAGTTCCGAGGGCCGCTTCTCCTCGAACCCCTCAAGGCCAACAAGCGCCAGAAGCCGCCTTGCCCGCGCCTCCTGCTCGGCCTTCGAGAGCGGCGAATGCACGATCTCGAGCGGCAGAAGCACGTTCTTCAGGATCGACCGCCATTCCAGAAGCACCGGGTTCTGAAACGCCATGCCCACGTTCGACCGCGGCCCCTTCACCGGCTCCCCGTGCACCCGCACTTCGCCGCCATCGGGCTTCATCAGCCCGGCGATCAGCTTCGTCAGCGTCGATTTCCCGCAGCCCGAGGGGCCCACAACGGCGGCGAACCCGCCTTCGGGCACCTCCACGTCAAGACCGGCCAGAACGGGCAGGGGGCCCGATTGCGTCTTATAGGCATGGGTCACGCCCGTGATGTTGATCAGCGGCTCCGCCATCGCCCACCCCGATTGATGCGCCACGCCCCCGGACGATACCGCCCCGGGGGCTTCATGTGGCCGGAAATATCCTCGCCGAAGGCAAGAAAGTCCGGCGCCGCGCCAGCGGCGCCGGGGCCGGTCAGTTCAGTTCAGCTTGAACCCACCCTCGGGCAGGTAGGCATCGGTGAAGTACAGCGACGCATCGGGCGCGTTCTGAAACGCGTAGGTCTGGCCCAGCTGTTCCAGCGCGGCGGCCATGCGGCCCGCGTCGATCCCGCCCATGCCGTTGGCCTTCACCCAGTCGGTCATCACGTTCTGGTCGATCGACATCTGAAGCCGTTCTTCCTCCAGCGCCGCATCCGCCGCAGGGTTGCGCTCCAGCAGGCTCTCGATGCCGGCGGCCGGATCGGCGATCACGTCGGCCCAGCCCTTGGCGACCGCGCGCAGGAAGGCTTCCACTGTCTCGCCGTTCTCCGCCGCCCAGTCGGTGTTGACGAGGATCGCGTTGGAATAGAGCTGCAGCCCGTGATCGGCCATCAGGATGTTCGTGATGTCATCGGCCTCCACGCCCAGCCGCTTGAGGTTCACCACCGACGAGAAGGAAAACCCGGTGATCGCGGCCACGTTGCCTTCCGCCAGCATCGGCTCGCGGGTCGGGAAGCCCACGGGCTCCACCGTCACGGTAGAGGCGTCGATGCCGGTTTCGGCCACGAAGACCGGCCATTGCGCCCAGGCGCCATCCGGCGGCGGCGCGCCCAGCACCTTGCCTTCCAGGTCCTTCGGTTCCGAAACGCCCAGCGATTTCCGGCCGACGATCGCAAAGGGCGGCTTGTCGTAGATCATCATCACCGCCGTCACAGGCGCGCCGGGGTTCTGGTCGAGGAACTTGATCACCGAATTGATGTCGCCGAAGCCGATCGGAAAGGCACCCGTCGCGATTTTCGGGATCGTGTTGACCGAACCGTTCCCGGCCTCGATGGTCACGTCCAGCCCTTCTTCGGCGAAATGCCCGTTGTCGATCGCGGCGAAATAGGCCGCCGACGGCCCTTCGAATTTCCAGTCGAGCGCGAACGGCACCTGCGTCTGCGCCCAGGCGGCGGGCGCGGCGATGGCGATGGCGGCGGCCATGGCCAGTGAGCGAATGTACATGCGTGGTCTCCCCAGGATTCTGAAAACGGGCTCTCTGGCCCGTCTGACAAGAGGGAGTTGTGCGTCTCGGCGCGCGGATTTCAAGGGCGAAACGGGCCGTTCAGGCCCGTTTCTGACACTCGCTTAGGCATTTGCCCAATAATCCGGCACGCGGGATCACAGCCCGATACGGAACCGCGCAAACCCGTCCGGCCCTTCGCCCGCGGGCTCGATCTTCACGCCTGGCACCTGGTCGGCATAGGCCGCGGCCTTGGGCCCGGTGTCGAACAGAACCGATGTCCCCGGCAGCGGGGCGAAGGACCAGTTCGCATCCGCCTTCGGGTCGATCGTGCCTTGCTCCACGATATAGCGCACGATCACGTCGCGGTTCGTATCCGGTGCTTCCAGGATCACCGTCTCGGGCGAGGCGCCGGGGAAGTTCCCGCCGCCGCCGGCGCGGTAATTGTTCGTCGCGATCACGAATTCCTGGTCGTCCGTCACCGGCTTCCCGGCCCGCGTCAGGTTCTTGATCCGGTTCGCATCAGGGTTGATCAGCTCGCCCTTCGGATCGAACTTCGACGGCTCCGACAGGTCGATCTGATAGCGCACCCCGTCGATCACGTCGAAATTGTAGCTCGGGAAATCGGGGTTCAGAAGCACCTGGTCGGCCTTCCCCGGCTCCACCTGGTTGAACATCCCCGCCGACCGTTCCAGCCAGTCCTTCAGCTCGCGCCCCGTCACCTTCACCGCCCGCACGGTGTTGGGGTAGAGGTAAAGGTCCGCCACGTTCTTGATCGCCACGTCGCCCACCGGCACGTCGGTGAAGTATTCGGGGCCGCCCCGGCCCCCCGCCTTGAAGGGCGCGGCCGCCGACAGAACCGGGATGCCGCCATGGGCGGTGCCCTTCAGCATCTCCTCGACATACCACTTCTGCGCCTGGCTCACGATCTGGACGGATGGGTCATCGGCCACCAGCGCGAAATAGCTGTGCAAGGGCGCCGCCGTCTTGCCCACCGCGCGGCGCACGTATTCCAGCGTCTCCTCGTGCACATCCGCGACGCTCGCCAGCACCTCCTCCTCGCTCTCCACGAGCGCGGTGACCGACCGGTCCTCGTTCCGCTGCGAGATGGGCCGGGTCTCCACCGTGTGCGCGGCCACCCGCCAGGCGTTTCCGTCGCGTTCCAGCATCAGGTCGATCACGCCCAGGTGCGAGCCCCAGAATCCCCCCATCACGGCGGGCGTTCCGTGGATCGTCCCGGCGTCGATATCGACGCCCGGCGTCTCCTTGTAGGCGGGGCCGGGGAAGACGAGGTGCGAATGCCCCGTCAGGATCGCGTCGATCCCCTCGATCTCGCCCAGCGGGATCGAGGCGTTTTCCATCCCCTCGCTGTACTGCGCCGCACCGATCCCGGAATGCGACAGCGCGATGATGATATCCGCCCCGTCCTCCTTCATCAGCGGCACCCAGGCGCGCGCGGTCTCCACGATGTCCCGCGCGGTGACGTTGCCGGTCAGGTGGCGCGCATCCCACTGCATGATCTGCGGGGGGACGAAGCCGATCAGACCGATCCGGATCGGGTGCTCCACCCCCGCCCCGTCGGTCAGCACCCGGTCGATCATCGCATAGGGCGGCACAAGGGTCTGGTCATTCGTGGGCTTGCCGCCCGCCTCCTTCACCACGTTGGCCGACACCACCGGGAACTCCGCGCCCGCCAGCGATTTCATCAGGAAATCAAGCCCGTAGTTGAACTCGTGGTTCCCCAGCGTCGAGGCATCGAACCCCACCGCGTTCATGGCCGAGATGATGGGGTGCATGTCGCCCTCCTTCATCCCGCGCTCATAGGCGATGTAATCGCCCATCGGGTTGCCCTGCAGGAAATCCCCGTTGTCGAGCAGGATCGAATTCGTGGCCTCCGCCCTGACATCCGCGATATGCGCCGCCGTGCGCGCCAGCCCCACCGTGTCCACCGGACGGTCGGAATAATAGTCATAGGGAAAGACATGCACGTGCAGGTCGGTCGTCTCCATGATCCTCAGATGCGCCTGGTTCGCGGCGGCACGGGCCGAGAACGGGTGCAGCATCGTGAAGGACGCGCCTAGGGCGGAGGAGGCGATGAATTCGCGGCGGCTCATGGAACGGATCGTGCGGATTGGCATGGCGGGGCTCCCTGGAAAAGACTCTGCGTTCTTCTGGAAAGCGACCGTAGCACCGCCGTGACCTTTCACATAGAGCGGACCTTGGCTAGACTACCAGATAAGGGAGGCATTGGAAGAAAAATCTACCTATGGTTGTGGCGCGCGAGGCGGTCTAGCCGGCTGGCCGCGCCCAGGCCCGCGACCGCGACAGCCCGGGATCCTCCGGGCCGGGAACGGCATCCGGCGGAAGACGGCCGAACGCCTCGCGCGTCGGCAAATGGTCCGCGACCTTCAGGTAGATCTCTCCGGCCACGTCGTAGAGCCGGCGCAGCTCCGAAAGCGGATCGGCGTGATCGTCGACGCGCAGATCGAGATGCCGCCAGTCCTGCCCCCGCGTGACGGCAAGCCCGGCCGACTGCCGCCCCCGCCGGTCGCCCCCCGCCGCCTCGGCGGCATCGAGCGCGGCCAGAAGCCGCTCGGCGAACGGAAGCCGGGCGCTGTCGAGGTAGGCCGCGACCATCGCGTCGACGACGTCGGGCCCCGCAAGGATGTTGCCCGCCGCCGAGACGCCTGGGCCGGCGGCATGGCCCGCCCAGTCCGAACAGGCCTGCCCGGTATGGGCCGCGATCCGGCCCGAGGCGTCGATCATGTGGCACTGGCGGCGGTCGCGCCCCGCATCGCGCGCCGACATGTCGGACAGGACCTGCGCGGGATCCTCGCCCGCAGCGATCCGTCCCAGCCCCTCGACGCCGTAAAGCGGGTTCGGCCAGGCCTGGGTGGCGATGGCCACTACGGACGACAGGTGCGGCACGATGGCGCCCGCCGCGAAGAAGCAGCTGGCCACCGCGACGCCAAGTTCACCGGTCGCGGGATCATGGGCGACGATCGAATAGGTCATGGGGCCGTCTCCTGTGTTCCCTGGCCGGGACGAGCTTGCCAGATCGGCGCCGGCCTGGGAACGGCCGCTTGGGGTTTGCCAAGACCCCGCGCCCGTGGCATGGGGCGGGCATGAAGGATGCGGAACATGTGACATTCGGGGGCTCCGGCCTCGACCGGGCGGCGGAACGGCGCGGCGACGCCGAGGCGCTTCTTGCAGACCCGGGCGCGAAGGTGATGCCTGTCTGGCGCGGCAAGCCGCTTCTCGAGGCCGATGGCG
This sequence comes from Ovoidimarina sediminis, assembly GCF_032586175.1. Classification (NCBI taxonomy): domain Bacteria; kingdom Pseudomonadati; phylum Pseudomonadota; class Alphaproteobacteria; order Rhodobacterales; family Roseobacteraceae; genus Ovoidimarina; species Ovoidimarina sediminis. The sequence continues at coordinate 23,176 of NZ_JAWHTE010000011.1, read as the reverse complement.
AAGCCCGCCGGGGCGGCTGGATCGCGCCGGATCACGGGCTCCTTGCCGGGGCGCCGCGCGTGTTCCTCGGCCTCGACGATGGTGCGCCGCGCTTCGCCGCCGACGTCTCGGGCTGGGAACCGGGCGAGACCGCCGAGACTGTGGGCGCCTTCGTCGACCCCTCCGAACAGCGCCACCCGGATCTGCCGGACACCCAGGCCTTCGCCGAGCTTCGCCAGAACATGATCCGCCTCTCGGCCCGCGAGGCCGAACTCGCGGCCACCGCCAAGGCGATCCTCGGCTGGCACGTCACGCACCGCTTCTGCGCGCAATGCGGCGCCGAATCGTCGATCAGCCAGGGCGGCTGGCAGCGCACCTGCCCGGCCTGCGGCGCGCATCACTTCCCGCGCACCGACCCGGTGGTGATCATGCTCATCACCCACGGCAACAACGTGCTGATGGGCCGCTCCCCGGGCTGGCCCGAGGGCATGTATTCGCTGCTCGCGGGCTTCGTCGAACCGGGCGAGACGATCGAGGCCGCCGTCCGCCGCGAGGTGTTCGAGGAAACCTCGGTCCGCGTGGGCGAGGTGTCCTATCTCGCCTCCCAGCCCTGGCCTTTCCCGTCCTCCCTGATGATCGGCTGCCACGGCCACGCCACCAGCCGCGAGATCACGATCGACCCGGCGGAAATCGAAGCCGCGCTCTGGGTCTCGCGCGAAGACATGATGGAAATCGTCGCGGGCCACCGCACCGATATCCGCGCCGCGCGCAAGGGCTCGATCGCCCATTTCCTTGTCACCCGCTGGCTGTCCGACAGCCTCGACTGAACCGGAAAGGCCTCATGAAACTCACTGCGACAGAGGATCTCGATCTTCCCGCCGACAGGGCCTTCGCGCTTCTGACCGACACCCCCTATTTCGAACGCCAGCTCCTGCGGCGCGGCATCGAGGTGACGCGCACCGCCGAGGGCGCGGGGCCCGAGGATCTGCGCTGGCAGGTGGCCTACAAACCCGTGCCCCAGATCGACGGGGCCGATCTCTGGATCGTGGAACATGCCCCGCCCGGCCGCCTCGTCATGGGGGCCAAAAGCGGCGGCTTCACCCTCGATCTCGTGGCTGAGGTGACGGCGCTCTCCCGCCGGCAATGCCGCCTTTCGGTCAAGGCGGAACTGTCCGCCTCGGGGCTGCGCAACACCGCCGCGCTCGCGGCCCTGCGCCTCAAGGCGCCGGCGATCGGAAAGACGTTTTCGGAACAGGTGGGGCGCGTCGCGCGCGACGCCGAACGGCGCGCGCGCGATAGGGAAACGGCTCAGGCGACTTCAGAGTAACCCGGCTGAGCGTCAGAGAGTAATTGTCCAAGCGTTTCCGACATCAGGCCGGACCGCTGATAGAGGTCGAGGTCGTCTTCTAGATCGAGAAGCTCGCGGTCATCCAGAAGCGACACCAGCATGCGAAACGCGTTCTGTGTCGGATCGTTCTGAAGATAGACCTGCCGCGTGGCGCCCGATTGTTTCCCTGTGGGGTTCGCCTTGGCCAGCATTTCGTAACCTTTCACTCGATACCCGATTTACTAATACAAGTTTAGACAAAATGATTGTGGCAGAAATGTGGCGTTCACCGCATTTCTGCCGAAGTTGGTAAACGCCTGCGCGACAACGCGCTCAGCGGCGCCTGGGGTCCGATGGATACACGCCCAGTATCTTCAGTTCGCTGGTGAAATAGCCCAGTTCGTCCAGCGCAAGCCTCACGTTCTCGTCGTCGGGGTGGCCCTCGATATCGGCATAGAACTGCGTGGCCGAAAACGACCCGTCCACCATGTAGCTTTCCAGCTTCGTCATGTTGACGCCGTTCGTCGCGAATCCGCCCATCGCCTTGTAAAGCGCGGCGGGAATGTTCCGCACCCGGAACACGAACGAGGTGATCATCGTCCCCTCGCCCCGCCGCGTCATGTCGATCTCGGGCGCCATGACGAGGAACCGCGTGGTGTTGTGGGCATGGTCCTCGATATGGGCGGCGAGGATATCAAGCCCGTACACCTCCGCCGCCAGTTCCGAGGCCAGCGCGGCCACGTGCCGGTCGCCCCGCTCCGCCACCTCGCGCGCGGCGCGGGCATTGTCGGGGCTCACCCGGCCCTGGATGCCGTGCTCGCGCAGGAAGGCCGCGCATTGCGGCAGCAGAACAAGGTGCGAATGCGCCTCCTTCACGTCCTCAAGCTTCGCGCCCGGCACCCCCAGAAGGTTGATATGCACCCGCACGAAGGCTTCGGCGATGATATGCAGCCCGCTTTCGGGCAGCATCCGGTGAATATCCGCCACCCGTCCGTAGATCGAATTCTCGACCGGAAGCATCGCAAGCTCCGCATGCCCCGCCCGCACCTCGGCCACCGTATCCTCGAAGGTCGGGCAGGGCACCGGCTCGGCCTCGGGAAACGTCTCGTGGCAGGCCTGATGCGAATAGGCCCCCGGTTCTCCCTGAAACGCGATTCTCTGGGTCATGGTTTTCGTCTGCAATTTCGCCGGGATGGTCGTTTGGTCGCGGGTCATATCCCTTGCAGAGCGTCGAGGGAAGCGGATAGATACCGCCGAAATCGAGATACGCTGGGACACACACATGTTCGACACAATGACCATGACCAAGGCGTTTGGGGCGTTCTGCGGCGCGTTCCTGATCCTGCTTCTGGCCAAATGGGCGGCCGAAGGGCTCTATCACGTCGAGGGCCATGGCGAGCAGGCCTATTCGATCGAGGTCGAGGAAGAGGCCGGCGAAGCCGAGGAAGTGGCCGCAGTGCCGTTCGAAGAGGTCTATGCCTCTGCGGATGCCGGCGCGGGCGAACGCCTGTGGCGCCAGTGCCAGGCCTGCCACAAGCTTGAAGACGGCGCCAATGGCACCGGCCCGCACCTTTACGGCGTGGTCGGGCGCGACAAGGGCGCGGTCGGCGGCTTCGGCTATTCCGAAACGCTTGCGTCGATGGAAGGCGACTGGACGCCGGAAAACCTCTCGGGCTTCCTTGAAAGCCCCCGCGACTACGCGCCGGGCACCAAGATGTCCTATTCCGGCATGAAGGATGTCGAGGATCGCGCGAACCTCATCGCCTACCTGGCGACGATCGGCGGCTGATCCGTCCCTTACCCGGATTTGCGAATGCCCGGCCACTGGCCGGGCATTTTCGTTTGGGCGCGGGGGGTGACATACGGATCACCAACAGTTCAGGAAATCGCGCCTTGAACAGTCGACACTCGCAAACTTACTCTAAATCCCAGACAAAGGCAGTTACAGGCCACTTTTGGAGGTTCAGATGACGCAACGCCCCGCTCGGCGCAGGGACGGCGCGACGCGCGCCGCGGTTCACGAGGGTGCATGGCGCATCGCCGCGACATGGGCCGCAGGGCTTCTGATCGGCGCGGCGGCGGTAAGCGCGGCCTTCGGCGAAAGCCACGAAGAGGTCACGGTCAGCCACGGCATCTCCACCTTCGGCGATCTGAAATATCCCGCCGATTTCCCCCATCTCGATTACGTCAATCCCGATGCGCCGAAGGGTGGCGAGGCCTCGTTCTGGGGCGCGGGAACCTTCGACAGCTTCAACCCCTACACGCGCAAGGGGCGCAGCGGCTCGCTGATCTCCAGCTTTTACGACAGCCTCCTCAGCGGCACGGCCGATGAAATCGGCGCATCCTACTGCCTGATCTGCACCACGGTCGAATATCCCGAAAGCCGCGACTGGATCGTCTACAACCTGCGCGACGACGCCACCTTCACCGACGGCTCGCCGATCACCGCCGAGGACGTGAAGTTCACCTACGACATCTTCGTCGAAGAGGGCCTGCCCTCGTTCCGCGCCGTCCTCGGCGCCATCGTCGAAAGTGTCGAGGTCGAAAACCCCTACCGCCTCAAGGTCACCTTCAAACCCGAAAGCCCCAAACGCGACCGCGTGGGCTCGGTCGGCGGCCTGCCGGTCTTCTCCAAGGCATGGTTCGAGACGAACGGATACGGGCTCGACGAAAGCCGCCTCGTGCCGAACCTCGGCAGCGCGCCCTACGTGCTCGACAGCTTCGATGTGAACCAGCGCATCGTCTACCGCCGGAACGAGGATTACTGGGCCAAGGATCACCCGCTCAACGTCGGGCGGTGGAACTACGAAACCATCCGCGTCGAGTATTTCGGGGATTCGCTCGCGGCCTTCGAAGGGTTCAAGGCCGGCGCCTATACCCTGCGGGTCGAAAACTCGTCGAAGACATGGGCCGAAGGCTACAACTTCCCGGCCATCGCAAGCGGCAGCGTCATCAAGGCCGAACTCCCCGACGGTTCCATCGCCACGGGGCAAAGCTACGCCATCAACATGCGCCGCCCGCAATTCTCCGATCCCCGCGTGCGCGAGGCGATCGGGCTCATGTTCAACTTCGAATGGTCGAACCAGGCGCTGTTCTACGGGCTCTACGCGCGCATCAACTCGCTGTGGGAAAACTCCGAACTCGCGGCCGAGGGCGTGCCCTCCCCAGAAGAGGTCGCGGTCCTTCAGCCCCTCGTCGACGAAGGGCTCCTCGATGCCGCGATCCTCACCGAACCCGCCGTGATGGCCCCCACCTCGGGCGAACGCCAGCTTGATCGCCGCAACCTCCGCCGCGCCTCGGCCCTTCTCGACGAGGCGGGCTGGGACGTGGGCGATGACGGGCTCCGCCGCAAGGACGGCAAGACGCTGGTCGTCGAGATCCTCGAAGACAGCCCGACCTTCGACAGGGTCCACAACCCGTTCATCCAGAACCTGCGGGCCGCCGGGATCGACGCGCGCTATGAACGCATCGACCCCTCGCAATACACCAACCGCACCCGTTCCCACGATTTCGACATGGTCGTCGATCAGTTCCCGATGGGCTACGAACCCGGCGCGGGGCTGCAACAGTATTTCGGCTCCGCCACCGCCGCCGAAAGCGTCTTCAACTCCGCGGGCGTCCAGGATCCCGCCGTCGACCGGCTGATCGAGGTCATCCGCAACGCCAATGACCGTGACGAGATGATCGCGTCCGTCAAATCGCTCGACCGGGTGCTGCGCGCCATGCGCTTCTGGGTCCCGCAATGGTTCAACGACCAGCACTGGGTCGCCTATTTCGATTTCTACCGCTATCCCGAGACGCTTCCCCCCTACGCCCTCGGCCAGCTCGATTTCTGGTGGATCGACGTGGATCGGAAGGCCGAACTCGAAGCATCCGGCGCACTCTGACGGGCTGATACGGCATGGGCGCCTATATCCTCAGACGTCTGCTTCTCGTGATCCCCACGCTTCTGGGGATCATGATCATCAACTTCTCGCTGGTGCAGTTCGTCCCCGGCGGACCGATCGAACAGATCCTGGCAGAACTCGAGGGCTCGGGCGACGTGCTCGAAGGCATCACGGGCGCCGGCGCCGAAACCCTCGATTCCCTCAGCAGCGACAGCGGCTATATCGGCGCCCGCGGCCTGCCGCCCGATTTCATCGCCGATCTCGAACGCCAGTTCGGCTTCGATAAGCCGCCGCTCGAACGCTTCATCGACATGATGCTGAAATACATGCGCTTCGATTTCGGCGACAGCTACTTCCGCTCCATCTCGGTTGTCGACCTGGTGATCGAAAAGATGCCGGTTTCGATCACCCTCGGCCTCTGGTCCACGCTCATCGCCTATCTCGTGTCGATCCCGCTCGGCATCCGCAAGGCGGTGAAGGACGGCTCGACCTTCGACACCTGGACAAGCGGGCTCATCATCGTGGCCTACGCGATCCCGGGCTTTCTCTTCGCGATCCTCCTGATCGTGCTCTTCGCCGGCGGCTCCTACTGGCAGATCTTCCCCCTGCGCGGCCTCACCTCGGACAACTGGGAAGAGCTTTCGGCCCTGGGCAAGGTCGGCGATTACCTCTGGCACATCGCGCTGCCGGTCTTCGCGTCCTCGATCTCGGGCTTCGCGACGCTGACGCTTCTGACGAAGAACAGCTTCCTCGACGAGATCAAGAAGCAATACGTCGTCACCGCCAAGGCCAAGGGTCTGTCCGAGGCGCGCGTGCTTTACGGCCACGTCTTCCGCAACGCCATGCTGATCGTGATCGCGGGCTTCCCGGCGGTCTTCATCGGCGTCTTCTTCGGCGGCTCGCTGATCATCGAAACGCTCTTCTCGCTCGACGGGCTGGGGCGGCTCGGCTTCGAGGCGGTGGTGGCCCGCGATTATCCGGTCGTCTTCGGCACGCTCTATTTCTTCGGCCTGATCGGCCTCGTCGTCGGGATCCTGTCGGATCTCATGTATGTCTTCGTCGATCCCCGGATCGACTTCGAAACGCGGGAAGGGTAGGGCGCATGGCCGATCCGAACATCACACCCCCGCTCGTGGAAGAACCGGCCCCGGGCGCCGAGGCCCCGGCCCCCGTCGCCCCGCCACGCGAACGCGGCTGGCTTTCGCCGATCAACAAGCGCCGCTGGCGCAACTTCAAGCGCAACCGCCGCGCGCTCTGGTCGCTCTGGATCTTCGGCATCCTCTTCGGCCTGTCGCTCCTGGCGGAATTCATCGCCAACGACAAACCGATCCTCGTCCGCTACCAGGGCGCCTTCTACACCCCGATCTTCAGCTTCTACCCCGAAACGGAATTCGGCGGTGATTTCCGGACCGAGGCGCAATATGGCGATGTCGAGGTGCAATGCCTGATCCGCACCGGCGGGCTGGCCGATTTCTGCTTCGACGATCCCGAAGGCACGCTCGAAATGGCCGAAACCGGCGTCATCGACGGCGAGGCGTTCGAGGAAGGCTGGATGCTCTGGCCGCCCATCCCCTACAAATACGACACCATCGTCGACAAGATCGGCCAGACGGCCCCCGCGCCGCCCGACGCCGAGAACTGGCTCGGCACCGACGACACCTCGCGCGACGTGCTCGCGCGGGTCATCTACGGCTTCCGGCTCTCGATCCTCTTCACCCTCATCGTCACCGCGGCGGCCTCGGTGATCGGCATCATCGCGGGCGCGGTGCAGGGCTATTTCGGCGGCTGGCTCGATCTGATCTTCCAGCGCATCCTCGAAATCTGGGGCGCCACGCCCTCGATCTACGTGATCATCATCCTCTTCGCGATCCTCGGGCGAAGTTTCTGGCTCCTCGTCTTCGTCGCCGTCCTGTTCGGCTGGCCCGCCCTTGTCGGCGTGGTGCGCGCCGAATTCCTGCGCGCGCGAAACTTCGAATATGTCCGCGCGGCCAAGGCGCTCGGCGTCTCGAACTGGACGATCATGTTCCGCCACATGCTGCCCAACGCCATGGTCGCCACCGTCACGCTCCTGCCCTTCATCATCACCGGCACCATCGCGACGCTCGCCTCGCTCGATTTCCTCGGCTTCGGCCTGCCCTCCTCGGCGCCGTCGCTCGGCGAACTCACCCTTCAGGCCAAGCAGAACCTGCAGGCCCCCTGGCTCGGCTTCACCGCCTTCTTCACCTTCGCGATCATGCTTTCGCTTCTGGTGTTCATCTTCGAAGGGGTGCGCGATGCCTTCGATCCGAGGAAGACGTTCCAGTGAGCGATGCCGTCCTCTCCGTCCGCGATCTCAGCGTCTCCTTCCGCCAGGACGGGGCCGTAAGCCACGCCGTCCGCGGCGTCTCCTTCGACGTGGGCCGTGCCGAAACCGTGGCGCTGGTGGGCGAAAGCGGGTCGGGCAAATCCGTCACCGCGCTCTCCACCGTCTCCCTTCTGCCCGACAGTGCCGAGATCACGGGCTCCATCACCTATGACGGCGAACAGATGGTGGGCGCCGACGAATCCCGCCTCCGCGCCGTCCGCGGCAACGACATCAGCTTCATCTTTCAGGAGCCGATGACCTCGCTGAACCCGCTCCACACCCTCGAAAAACAGCTCGCCGAAAGCCTCGCCCTCCACCAGGGCCTGCAAGGCGCGGCGGCGCGGGAACGCATTCTCGAACTCCTCCACAAGGTCGGCATCCAGGATCCCGAAACCCGCCTCGGCGCCTATCCGCACCAGCTTTCGGGCGGCCAGCGCCAGCGGGTGATGATCGCCATGGCGCTCGCCAACGGCCCCGATCTCCTGATCGCCGACGAACCCACCACGGCGCTCGACGTCACGATCCAGGCCCAGATCCTCGAACTTCTGGCCGAGCTGAAGGCCGCCGAAGACATGAGCATGCTCTTCATCACCCACGATCTCGGCATCGTCCGCCGGATCGCCGACCGCGTCTGCGTGATGAAGGATGGCGAGATCGTCGAGGCGGGGCCCACGGCCGAAATCTTCGCCAACCCCCAGCACCCCTACACGATCAAGCTTCTGTCGGCCGAGGCCGCGGGCGAACCCGCGCCGGTGCCCGAGGACGCGCAGGTGGTGGCCGAAACCGACCGGCTGCGCATCTGGTTCCCGATCCAGCGCGGGCTTCTGAAACGCACCGTGGGCCACGTGAAGGCGGTGAACGCCGCCAGCTTCAGCGTCCGCGAGGGCGAAACCGTGGGCGTCGTGGGCGAAAGCGGCTCGGGCAAGACGACGCTCGCGCTTGCCGTGATGCGCCTCATCTCGTCCGACGGCCCCGTCGTCTTCATGGGGCGGAACATCCAGGGGCTGAAAACCCGCGCCCTCCGCCCCCTCCGCCGCGACATGCAGATCGTGTTCCAGGATCCCTACGGCTCGCTCTCGCCGAGGATGAGCGTGGAAGAGATTATCGCCGAAGGCCTCACCGTCCACGGCACGGCGCCGGGCAAGGACGCCCGCCAGATGGTCGCGGAAATCATGGTGGAGGTCGGGCTCGACCCGGCCACCATGCACCGCTACCCGCACGAGTTTTCCGGCGGCCAGCGCCAGCGCATCGCCATCGCCCGCGCCATGATCCTGCGCCCCCGCCTCGTGGTGCTCGACGAACCGACTTCGGCCCTCGACATGACGGTGCAGGTCCAGATCGTCGAACTTCTGCGCGAGCTTCAGCGCAACTACCGCCTCGCCTACATCTTCATCAGCCACGACCTGAAGGTCGTTCGCGCGCTCGCCCACAAGGTGATGGTGATGAAACGCGGCGACGTGGTGGAGGCCGGGCCTGCGGCCGAAATCTTCGACGCGCCCAAGGATCCCTACACCCGCGAACTCATGGCTGCCGCCTTCGCGGTGCCGGGAGAGGTGGCCTGAGGGTCAGGGCGCGATAGAAGTGGCGGCGCGCCCTGATCCGCGCCTAGACTGTGGAATGCACGCCGCCTCCTGCCTCTTCTGCGATTTCGCCACGGGCGCGGCCCCGTGCCACGAGGTCTACAGATCGGACGGGGTGCTCGCGTTTCTCGACAACGCGCCCATCCGCCCCGGGCACGTGCAGATCGTTCCCCTCCGGCATGTCGAGACGTTCGACCTGCTTGAGGATACCGAAAGCGCCGAAATCATGGGCCTCGCGAAACGCCTCGCATGTCTCCAGAAGCGGTTATTTCGAACGGATCGGGTCGCGTTTCTCTTCACCGGAGGGGATATCGCGCATGCCCATGCCCATCTCTTCCCGATGCAGCAGAAGGACGACATCACCTCGCGGCGCTACATCCGGAATACGGATCTGACCTTTCGATCCCTGCCAGCCGAAGCCGACGCGGCGCTGGCCGATATGGCGGCGCGCCTGTCCGCCGCACTCTGACGCGCGGGTCAGATCACCCCGGCCCGATCGTCGCGCAATCGACGTTCCGGGCGCTGAGGCGCCGGCACGCGAAATCCGCCTGCTCCTCCGACATGCCGACGAAGTTCGCCTCATAGCCGCCAGACCGCTGCACCACCTTCCGCAGCGCCTCGTCCAGCGTCCCAAGCTCCAGCAATGCGGTTTGCAGCAGGATCCGCTCCGCCTGTTGCCGCGATCCGAACCGGCCCACGGTGATGCCCCAGTGCCGCCCGCCAGAGGTCGTCATCCGGGTCACGATCTGTTCCCCGGCCTCCTCGGTGGGCGTGGGCTCCGCCTCGGTCTCAAGCGCCGCCAGCGCCACCGCGCCCGCCGCCGTCACCGGCCGCGCCTTGGGCGCGATCGCGGGCAGAACCGGGGCCGCCCCTTGGTCGAGGTCCACCAGCGCCTCCGCCAGCGCCTCGGCCACCGACGATTCGATCACCTCGGGCTCGACGGTCTCCGCCGCTGCCACGGCCACCGGCGCCGACACGGCCAGATCGGGCCGCGCCTCGGGCCTCAGGCTCTTCACCACCGCCAGCGTCCGCAGCGTCGTGGCCGGGGTGCCCGGCTCCTCGGCATAAACCGGCGGCGCGGGCTTGCGCACCGCCACCCGGGTCGGCGCCCGCTTGAATCCCATGTCCAGAAGTTCCGCCACCCGCGCATTCCGCGTCGCGGTCGACCGGCCGCCGAACACCGTCGCGATGATCCGCTCCTGCCCCCGCTCCGCCGAGGCGACGAGGTTGAACCCGGCCGCCCGCGTGTATCCCGTCTTGATCCCGTCCGCGCCCTTGTAGGCGGCCAGAAGCTTGCGGTTCGTGTTCGCCACCTCGCGCACGCCGGCATGGGTCGAGCGGCGCGAGAAGATGTTGTAATATTGCGGATAATCATAGAACAGCCGCCGCCCCATGATCGTCATGTCGCGCGCCGTCGACAGGTGCCCCGCCTCGGTCAGCCCGTGGGCGTTCTTGAATGTCGTCCGCGTCATGCCAAGCGCCTTCGCCGTCCGGTTCATCCGCCGCGCGAAGGCGGCCTCCGATCCTTCGACGGCCTCCGCGATCGCGGTCGCCGCATCGTTCGCCGATTTCACCGCCGCGGCGCGAATGAGATAACGAAACGCGATCCGCTGCCCCGCCTTCAGCCCCAGCTTCGAGGGCGGCTCCGACGCCGCCTTGGGCGAAATCTTCAGCTTGGTGTCCAGCGAAATCTCGCCCCGCTCCACCGCCTCGAAGGCGATGTAAAGCGTCATCATCTTGGTCAGCGATGCAGGGTGAAGCCGCGTGTCGGCGTTCCGCGAATGCAGAACCTCGCCCGATCGCGCATCCATCACCATCGCGGCATAGGGTGCGGCAAGCGCCCCGGCAGCTGAAATGACCAGAAATATTCCCGTGAAAAGGGCGCAAACCGCCCGTCGACCCTGCGCGTGTATCACGTCGCCTGCCCCAATATCTGCCTCTGATGGCAGGGCTTTATGCCCTGTCCGAATTGATTTGACTGCACGCTAACATAGCGGCGGGTCCCAAAAAATACCTTAAATTCAGGCATTTTTCGGGCATCAAGGGGTGATAACAGGATCTTGTGGTTTACGTTGCGTGAACCACTAGATGCTGTTTTCCGCGAGATCGCGCAGCAACGGCGGCAACCCGCTCATATCCGGAAGCCGGAAGAATCGCGGATGCGCCTCGGGCGCAGTCTCGTGTTCCAGCGCCCAGGTCAGCGCATGGGGCACGTGCACGCCCGCCGCGCCCACCGCCAGCGCAGGCAGCACGTCGGATTTCAGCGAATTGCCCACCATCACCGCCCGCTCGGGCGCCGTGCCGATCCTTCCGAACACCTCGCGATAGGTGGCCGCGTTCTTCTCCGCCACGATTTCGACGGCGCCGAACATCTCGCCCAGGCCCGATTGCGCCACCTTCCGTTCCTGGTCCAGCAGATCACCCTTGGTGATCAGGGCCAGCCTGTACTGGCCCGCAAGGGCTTCCAGCGTCTCTGCCACATGGGGCAACAGGTCGATCGGATGCTCCAGCATCTCGTGGCCCGCCTCGATCAGCTCGCGGATCACCGGGGCCGGCACGGCATCCTCCGTCACCTCCAGCGCGGTCTCGATCATCGACAGAACGAAGCCCTTGATGCCGTATCCATAGCGCCCGATGTTCCGCCGCTCGGCGTCAAGAAGCCGCGCGCCCAGGTGATCGGCGTCGGCATAATCCTCCAGAAGCGCCGCGAACCGCGCCTGCGTCAGCTGGAAGAACCGCTCGTTGTGCCAGAGCGTGTCATCCGCATCGAACGCCACGACATCCAGCGCACCGGCCTGTCTCATGCCAAACACCCCCTTTTCACGGGCCGATCAGCCACTATATTGCAAGCCCGAGTTCAGCAATCATTGTAGCTTCAGGTTCCGTGCTCCCGACCGATATCATTTCGATGGCCGACAAGGACACCCCCGGCAAGGACGGGAGCAATAGTGGTGTCCTGCTCGAAACCAAGACGAAGACGCAGCGCCCGCCGCTCTACAAGGTGCTGCTGCTGAACGACGATTTCACGCCGATGGAGTTCGTCGTCCACGTCCTCGAACGATTCTTCGGGATGAGCCATGCGCAATCCTTCGAACTCATGCTGACGGTGCACAAGAAGGGCGTCGCGGTCGTCGGCGTCTTCAGCCACGAGGTCGCGGAAACCAAGGTCAGCCAGGTGATGGATTTCGCCCGCCGCCACCAGCACCCCCTGCAATGCACGATGGAGCGGGAGTAGGGCGGCAACGCCCCTCCGCCGATCCATGGCCTCCCGTCTTGAAACCGCACTGGCAGAGGGTCTTTTCGCGCTGCCCGCTGAAGGCGCCACCGTCGCCCTCCAACCCCGCGCCGGCACCGATCTGACGCCGCTGAACGACAGCGCGCTTGAGGTCTTCCAGACGTTCCGCCCCGATTACGAGGCCTTCGAACGGAAGGGCCTCGCCGTTACCACCGATCTGCCGGACAGCGCGGCCCTCACTCTCGTCTTCCTCCCGAAGTCGCGTGCCTATGCCGAGGCTCTGATTGCCCACGCCGCCCGCATCACCACCGGGCCCATCGTCATCGACGGGCAGAAAACCGATGGCGTCGAATCGATCCTGAAGGCGCTTCGCAAGCGGGCCGAGGTGACGGGCGTTCTCTCCAAGGCCCACGGCAAGCTCGCCGTCCTGGCCCCGGGCGCGGCCTTCGATGACTGGGCCGATCCCGGCCCCCAACCCGTCGCCCCCGGCCTTCTCGCGCCGATCGGCACCTTTTCCGCCGATCACCCCGATCCCGGCTCCGAACGCCTCGCCGCGGCACTGCCGGAAAAGCTTGGGGCCCATGTCGCCGATCTGGGCGCGGGCTGGGGCTTTCTCGCGCGGGCCATCCTCACCCGGGCCACGGTCGAAACCTGCACGCTGATCGAGGCCGAGAAACGCGCGCTCGACGCCGCGCGCCGCGCCATCACCGATCCCCGCGCCCGCTTCGAATGGGCCGACGCGCGCTCATGGGGCGCGCCCGCACAGTTCGACACCATCGTCACCAACCCGCCCTTCCACACCGATCGCGCCAGCGACCCGGCCCTCGGCCAGGCCTTCATCGATGCCGCCCAGCGGCTTCTGAAGCCCAAGGGCCAGCTTTTCCTTGTCGCGAACCGCCATCTTCCCTACGAAAGACACCTTGCGGATCGCTTCGGCGAGGCCGCGGAAATCGGCGGAGACCGATCCTACAAGCTGCTGCGCGCCGCGCGGCCGCGCAAAACGGGGACACGTGCATGAGCTTCTCGATCGCTGGCAAGACCGCCGTCGTCACCGGGGCCGCCAACGGCGTGGGCCTCGCCATCGCCCGCCATTTCGCCGATCGCGGGGCGAATGTCGTCTTCGCGGATATGGATGAGAAGAAGCTCCGCTCCGAACTCGACGAAACCAGCGACGACGGCAACATGCGCATCTTCGTCGGCGACCTGCGCGAGAAGCTGACCATCGCCAACCTGCTGTCGGCCACGATCGACGCCTTCGACCGGGTGGATATCCTGGTGAACGCCAGCCGCCAGATGCTGTCGTCCGATCCCCTGAACCCCGATGACGATGCCGTCACCCAGCTTCTGAACCAGAACCTCATCACCTCGCTCCGTCTGTCGCAGCATTTCGCCCGCCGCATGATCAAGCAGGCCGAGGAAGAAGAGGCCGAGGGCCCCGCGGGCTCGATCATCAACCTCTCCTCGATCGCCGCCCAGCGCACCCATCCCGAGCTTCTGGCCTATTCCGTCAGCTCCGCGGCGCTCGATCAGCTCACGCGCTCCCTCGCCGTGGCCCTCGCGCCCCACCGGATCCGCGTGAACGCGGTCGCCTTCGGCAGCGTGATGAGCGCGTCGCTCCAGGGCACGCTCAAGGAACACGCGGAAGTGCGGGAAAAGATCATCGACCACACGCCCCTATCGCGCATCGCCAGCGCCGGCGAACTCGCCGAGGTGGCGCAGTTCCTCGCGTCCGACGGCTCGGGCTTCATGACCGGGCAGATCCTGACGGTCGATGGCGGCCGCACCCTTGTCGACGCGGTGGACGCGGCGGCGCACTAGGCGCCCCGCACCCCGGGCGAGACCACCGGCGCAGCCGCCACGCGATCCACCGCCCGGCCGGCGGTCTGACGATACGGCCACAACCCTGCACGCCGCGTCTCTTCCCCCTCCGCACTTCGAACCCCGGCGTGAACAGCGGCGAAGCCGCCACGCAATCGCCAGACCGTCCGGCGGGCTGGCGATAGTGTGAGGCTGGGCGCTCCGCCTATTCGGCGTGCGGGGTTGCGGAATAAACCCCGCCGCCCGACCGTCGGTTCGCCAGCCCACGGTCTGTCGACCGCGCGGCTCAGCACCCGGCTTCAATGATTGTTGTCTGTGCCCCGAACACCACGCGATCCACTACCCGGCAGGCGAATTCGCACCGCGAAATCTGCCGAGAGGGCCAGACCGCCCCCCGGTCTGACGATACGGCCACAACCCTGCACGCCGCGTCTCTTCCCCCTCCGCACTTCGAACCCCGGCGTGAACAGCGGCGAAGCCGCCACGCGATCCACTGCCCGGCAGGCGAATTCGCACCGCGAAATCTGCCGAGAGGGCCAGACCGTCCGGCGGGCTGGCGATAGTGTGAGGCTGGGCGCTCCGCCTATTCGGCGTGCGGGGTTGCGGAATAAACCCCGCCGCCCGACCGTCGGTTCGCCAGCCCACGGTCTGTCGACCGCGCGGCTCAGCCCCCGGCTTCAATGATCACTCTCTGCGTTCCGGCACACGGCCTGACGCCCGCGCGGCGCACCGCCATGTGCCAACCGCCGTCCCGGCCCTGCGCCGGGACCTCCCGCATCGCTATCCCGCCCGGCACCCCGCCACGACCTGCTCGGCCTGCCGCGCTAGCACCACGCGCCGCGCGCGCAGATCGTCCAGCTTCCGCCGCTCCGCCACCGGATCGATCGCCACCGCCCGCTCCCGCTCCACCAGCCGGTCGCCGGTGCAGAAGCTCACCCCCACCCGGTCCCGGTACCCTGTGCAGAAGCTCAGCCGCGGCGACACCGTCGTCTCGGTCTCGATCGCATAGCCGCGCGCGAGGTTCGCCTCGGTCTCGAGGATCAGCACGTCGATCACCCTCAGATCCCGCGTCGCCTGCGCGACGCAGCGCTGTTCGGTCGTGGCGCAGCCCGCCAGCACGAGGCAGAGCCCCAGAACGATATGAAAGCGAACCCTGGTCATGCCCCGATCCTACCAGACCAACCCGCCCCAGCGAAAGCGTCAGAACGCACGTTGCCGTGACGGGCCGAAACCTGCTAGCCCTTTGCCCGCAAGACAGGGGAACACCATGACCGAACAGTTCGATGACCGCAAAGCCCGCGCCTCCGCCTGGTTCCGCGAACTGCGCGATCAGATCGTGGCGGCCTTCGAGGCGCTGGAAGACACGCAGTCGACCGGCCCCTTCGCGGATCGGCCCGCCGGACGGTTCGAGGTTTCCGAAACCCGGCGCCACTCCGACGACGGCACCGACGCGGGCGGCGGGCTTATGAGCGTGATGCGCGGCGGCCGGGTGTTCGAAAAGGTCGGCGTCAACGTCTCCACCGTCTATGGCCAGCTGGGCGCCCGCGCCCAGGCCGCGATGGCCGCCCGCAAGGGTATCCCCGGCATGGCCGACGACCCGCGCTTCTGGGCCTCGGGGATCAGCCTCGTCGCCCATATGCAGAACCCCCACACGCCCGCCGTCCACATGAACACCCGGATGTTCTGGACACCGCATGCCTGGTGGTTCGGCGGCGGATCGGATCTCAACCCATGCATCGAATATGCCGGGGACACGGCCGATTTCCACGCCGTGCTCGAACGCCACTGCGCGCCTCATTCCGACGCCTATTATCCGAAGTTCAGGGACTGGGCCGACGAATACTTCTTCGTTCCCCACCGGGGCCGGGCGCGCGGCGTCGGCGGCATCTTCTTCGACGATCACACCACCGGCGACTGGGAGGCCGATTTCGCCTTCACCCAGGATGTGGGCCGCGCCTTCCTGCCGGCCTTCGTGCCGCTCGTCGAACGCCGCCGTGACACCGCCTGGTCCGAGGACGACAAGGAAACCCAGCTTATCCATCGCGGGCTCTATGCCGAATACAACCTCGTCTACGACCGGGGCACGAAATTCGGGCTGGAAACCGGCCATGACGCGAACGCGGTCCTGATGAGCCTGCCACCGGTCGCGAAATGGACTTAAGCGGCCCCGCCTTCGACGCCGCGCTGCAGGCCGCGATCGACGGCAAGACGAAACCGCCGGGCTCGCTTGGCCGGATCGAAACCCTCGCGGGGCAGATCGCCCGCCTGCAAGGCACGCTCGCGCCCCGCACCGGAACGCTCGCCCATATCGTCTTCGCCGCCGATCACGGGATCGCGCGCGCCGGCGTCTCCGCCTACCCGCAGGAGGTCACCCGCCAGATGGTCGCGAATTTCGTGGCCGGCGGCGCGGCCTCGAACGTCTTCGCCCGTTCCGTGGGCGCGTCCCTCGCCGTCGTGGATGCGGGCGTGGCGGGCGGCCCGCTCGGCCTTCCGGACCTTCTGGAAGAGCGGATCGGCGAGGGCACGGCCAATGCGCTCGACGGCCCCGCCATGACACCCGCCCAGCGCGATGCGGCCCTTGCCACGGGCCGGACGCTCGGGGCCGGGGCGGGCACCGACGCGCTGTCCCTGGGCGAAATGGGCATTGGCAACACCTCTGCCGCGGCACTCATCGCGGCCAAGCTCACCGGGCGCCCGATGGCCGATCTCGTCGGGCGCGGCACCGGGCTCGACGATGCCGGGCTGAAGGCCAAGACAGACATCCTGACAGAGGCCGCCGCCCGCACCCCCGCCACCCTCGACGCCGCCGAGGCGCTTGCCCAATACGGCGGGTTCGAGATCGCCATGATGGCGGGCGCCATGCTCGGCGCGGCGTCCGAAAACCGCCTCGTTCTCGTCGACGGCTATATCGCCACCGCCGCCGCCGCCCTCGCGATCGGGCTCGATCCGGCGGTGAAGGACGCGCTCGTCTTCTGCCACCTCTCCGCCGAACCCGGCCACCGCCTCCTCTGCGCCCATCTCGGCGCCGATCCGCTCCTCGATCTCGGCCTCCGCCTCGGCGAGGGCACCGGCGCGCTTCTCGCCTGGCCGCTCGTCAAGGCCGCGGGTGCCATGCTCCGCGAAATGGCGAGCTTCGAAAGCGCCGGGGTCAGCCGCGAAGGATGAGGGCGCGGCTGACCGAGGAATGGGCCATCTTCCTCCTGGCCGTCCAGTTCCTGACCCGCATCCCGGTGTCGCCCGACTGGTCGGAGGCGCGCATGTCCGCCACCCCCCGCTGGTATCCCGCCGTCGGCCTCCTGATCGGCGGCATCGCGGGCTTCGTCTTCTGGGGCGCGGCGCAGGTCGTCCCGCCGCTCCTCGCCGCGCTTCTTGCCACCGCCGCGGGCGTGATCCTGACGGGCGCCTTCCACGAAGACGGTTTCGCCGATTGCTGCGACGGGCTGGGCGGCGCGGTCTCGCGCGAGCGCACGCTCGAAATCATGCGCGACAGCCGCCTCGGCACCTATGGCGCGCTGGGCCTCGGGCTTCTCGTCGCGGCGAAGATCGCGGCCCTGGCCAGCCTGCCCGCCGCGCTCGTCCCCTGGCTTCTGGTCGCGGGCCATGCGGCAAGCCGCGCCTCCAGCGTCCTCGTCATCGCGACCAGCACATATGTCCGCGATCACGGCACCGGCAAACCCATCGCCACGGGCACCGATGGGCTCTGGCTTGCCTGGATCACGGGGGGTCTCGCCTGCCTGCCGCTTGCGCTGGCGGGCGACGCGCGGCTTCTTCTGGCGGGGGCGCTGGGGCTGATCCTCGGCCACATCGCCATGCGCCGCGTGTTCGAGAAACGGCTCGGCGGCTATACCGGCGATTGCCTCGGCGCGGTCCAGCAGACAAGCGAGGCGGGGGTCTACCTGGCGGTTCTGGCCGTTCTCTAGGCCGCGCGCACTTCCGCAATCGTCACGCTTTTCGGCCAAGGGCCGGTTAACAGCGGCGCCAGCCGCCCGGCCAGCGCAGGCCCGTCCCCACGGGTCTGCGCTTTTGCTGACGATACCGCGCAGCGATGCGGCAGACGCGCTTGCCCCATAAAGCGCTCAGGCGAAACCGCGCGGCGCAGCCCCACGGGCCTGCACTGGCCTCCTGTTGAGGCGCAGGCCCGCCTTACCCGCCCCGCACCGTATCGATCATCAGCTGCACATTCGCCGGGTCCGCATCCGGCGTGATCCCGTGGCCCAGGTTGAAGATATGCGGGCCACCGGAAAACGCCTCCACGATCCGCCGCGTCTCGCGCACCAGGTCCTCGCCGCCCGTCACCATATGCGACGACGCGAGGTTCCCCTGCACACAGCCATCGGCCTGCACATGTTCCGCCGCCCATTCGGGCGAAACGGAATTGTCCAGCGCCACGCAATCCGCCCCCGTCGCCTTCGCGAAGCCGATGTATTTCTCGCCCGCCTCGCGCGGGAACGCGATCACCGGCACGCCGGGATGCTTCGCCTTCAGCGCCGCGATGATCGTCTTCGCCGGCGCCACGCAGAAATCCTCGAAATCCTGGCCCTTCAGCGATCCCGCCCAGCTGTCGAACAGCTTCACCGTCTCCGCCCCGGCCTCGATCTGGGCGGAGAGATAAGTGATCGTCGCCTCCGTCAGCCGCCCGATCAGCGCCTCGAACAGCGCCCGGTCCTCCGCCTTCAAGGCATGCGCCGGGCCCTGATCCGGCGTGCCCCGGCCCGCGATCATATAGGTTGCCACCGTCCAGGGCGCCCCGGCGAAACCGATAAGCGCCACCTCCTTCGGCAACTCCCGCGACAGGATCCGCACGGTCTCGTAGACCGGCGCCAGATGGTCGTGAATGTCCTCCGCACCCTTCAGCTTGCCGAAATCCGCCTCGCTCGTGATCGTCGACAGGCGCGGCCCTTCGCCGGTCACGAACCACAGATCCGCGCCCAAAGCGTCCGGCACCAGAAGGATATCGGCAAACAGGATCGCGGCATCGAACCCATAGCGCCGGATCGGCTGCAACGTCACCTCCGCGGCCAGCTCGGGGTTGTAGCAGAGCGACAGGAAATCCCCCGCCTTCTCGCGCGTCGCCCGGTATTCCGGCAGGTAGCGCCCCGCCTGCCGCATCATCCAGATCGGCGGCACCGCCTGCGTCTCCCCGGCCAGCGCGCGCATCAGCGCCTTCGTCTCTGCCATCACGTTCGTCCTCTCCAGCGTCTTCCCGGTGGTCTTGGACCCGTGTCAAAATGTCAAGACGCATCCAGTTGTCAGGCAGAATTGACGCGGGTAATCATGCGCTTATGACAATCGAGATGCCCACTCCCGCCAAGCCGTTCCGCATCGGCACCCGCGGCTCGCCGCTGGCGCTGGCGCAGGCCAACGAAACCCGCGAACGGCTCGCCCATGCCCACGATCTGCCGTTCGAGGCGTTTCAGATCGTCGTCATCAAGACGACCGGGGACAAGATCATCGACCGGCCGCTGAAAGAGATCGGCGGCAAGGGCCTTTTCACCAAGGAAATCGAAGAGGCGATGCTGGCGGGCGAGATCGACATCGCGGTGCATTCCACCAAGGACATGCCGGTCGACCAGCCCGAGGGCCTCTGCCTCACCTGCTATCTCCCGCGCGAGGATGTGCGCGACGCCTTCCTCTCCCGCGCCACCCGGCATCTTGCCGATCTGCCCGCGGGCACGCGTGTCGGAACCTCCAGCCTCCGCCGAAAGGCCCAGCTTCTGAACCGGCGGCCCGATCTCGAGGTGGTTGAATTCCGCGGCAACGTCCAGACCCGGCTGAAGAAGCTCGACGATGGCGTCGCCGCCTGCACCTTCCTCGCCATGGCGGGGCTGAACCGGCTCGGGATGGCCGATATCGCCTCTTCCGCCATCGAACCGGACGAGATGCTGCCGGCCGTCGCCCAGGGCACCATCGGCATCGAACGGCGCGAGGATGATGCCCGCGCCGCCGCGATGCTCGAGGCGATCCACCACGGCCCCACGGGCCAGCGCCTTGCCGCCGAACGCGCCTTTCTCGCCGCCCTCGGCGGCTCCTGCGAAACCCCCATCGCGGGGCTTGCGGAAATCGACGGCGGCACGCTCCGGCTCCGGGGCGAGATCCTGCGCACCGACGGGTCCGAGTCGATCGCCGACGAACTCACCGTCCCGGTGGAGGATGGCGCGGCGGCGGGCCGCGATCTCGCCCAGACCCTGCTCGGCCGGGCCGGCGACGGCTTTTTCGACTGGCGCTGAGCCCTGGGGCAATCCGCCTGCGAAGGGCGGTGTTTCGGACCGGCCCGCATACTGATAAGCTCAAGGGCAGTGACCTGACGTGACGCTGTCCTGGGGAGTGCGCGATGAACCTGACAACGCCCGATTTCAAGAATTGCTCGTCCTGCCCGATTCGGCACAGGGCGGTCTGTGCGCGGTGCGAACCCGACGAACTCCTCGAACTCGAGCACATGAAGTACTACCGAAGCTTCAACGCCGGCCAGACGATGATCTGGGCGGGCGACCGGATGGAATTCGTGGCCTCGGTGGTCGAGGGCGTCGCAACCCTGTCGCAAACCATGGAAGACGGGCGCACCCAGATGGTGGGCCTTCTCCTGCCATCCGATTTCATCGGCCGCCCGGGGCGCGACACCGCACCCTACAACGTCACGGCGGTCAGCAACGTCACCGTCTGCTGCTTCCGCAAGCGGCCGTTCGAACAGCTTCTTCTCTCGACACCCAACGTCGCCCAGCGGCTTCTGGAAATGTCGCTTGATGAACTCGACGCGGCGCGCGACTGGATGCTGCTTCTCGGCCGCAAGACCGCGCGCGAGAAAATCGCGACGCTTCTGACGATCATCGTCCGCCGCGACAGCGAGATCCAGCAGGTGCTCGAAAAGGGCCGCGCCACGCTCACCCTGCCGCTCACGCGCGAGGCGATGGCCGATTATCTCGGCCTCACCCTCGAAACCGTCAGCCGCCAGATTTCGGCGCTGAAGCGCGAAGGGGTGATCGAGCTCGAAGGCACCCGCCAGCTCACCGTGCCGGATATCCGCCGGCTGGTGGCCGAAGCGGGCGACGAGGCCGAACGCCTGCTCTAGGGCGTGTCCGACAGAACCGGGCTTCCTCGGGGCGCAGGGGTGCGCCGCCGGAGAAACCCCTTTCTCGCCTGGCGGAACACCGCGCATTCGGACATGGCGAAAGTTGCATCGTAGATTATAATACAGCCTTGGGAGGAGTGCGGCCCGATCATCAAACCGCGCCCGGCTGGTCGGGCCGGACTGCCGGGGTCACACGGGAACACAGATCGATGCTGAGGCGCCAGAGCCCAGACCGGACGCCCATGAGCTTCCTCGCCGGCGGCAGCGAGATGGCCCGGCGCATCCGCGAATTCGACTGGTCCGCGCACCCCTTCGGCCCGATCGAAACCTGGCCCCAGTCGCTCAGATCGGCCCTCGGCATCTGCCTGAACTCCGCCTTTCCGACGGCGATCTACTGGGGGCCTGACCTCCGCCTGCTCTACAACGATTCCTGGTCTACGATCCCGGGCCCCCGGCATCCGGCCTGCCTCGGCGAGCCCGCGAACGAGGTCTGGTCCGATATCTGGCACGTGATCGAGCCGCAGTTCACGCAGGTAATCGAAAGCGGCGAAGGTCTTGCGCTGGATGACCAGTTCCTGCCGATGCGCCGTTTCGGCTATGAAGAGGAAACCTACTGGTCCTACAACTTCACCCCGATCCGCGGCGAGGATGGCGCGATCGAGGGCATCTTCAACTCCGGCCAGGAAACCACCGCGAAGGTGCTGAAACAGCGGCAGACGGGCTTTCTCCTCCGCCTCGCCGATACCCTGCGCGCCAGCGCCGATTCGCGAAGCGCGCTTGAGGCGGGATGCCGCCTGCTTGGCGAACACCTCGGCGCGATCCGCGTCGGCGTACGCGAAAAAGACAAAGACGACGGCCAGCTTCATATCCACACCGAATGGACGGCGGAGGGAACGGAAAAGATCGGATCGACCTTCCCGTGGTCGCAGCTCGGCTCCATCGCCGAAGCCCTGCGAAACCGGCAGGTGGTGCGGATCGACCGTACCGAAAGCCTCGACAAGGACGAAGCCCGCACGCTTGCGGCCCTCGGCGCGGCCGCCGTCCTCGCCCTTCCGCTCCACCGGTCGGGAGAGCTCAGCACCATCCTCTTCGTCCACCGCCCGAAGGATCAGCCCTGGCTGGATGAAGAGGTGGCCACCGCCGAACAGGTCTTCGAACGGATCATCCGCGCGATCGAACGGCAGCGCGCGCAGGAGCGTGAAAAGGCCCTGACCGACGAAATCGATCACCGCGCCCGCAACATGCTCGGCGTCTCGCAGGCGCTGATCCGCATGACCGAGGCCGAGGATGTCGAGGCGTTCCGCGAGTCGCTGATGCGCCGCACCCGCGCGCTCGGCAACAGCCTCCAGGTGCTGTCCTCGCAGAAATGGGCCGGCGCCGGTTTCGACGATCTTCTGAGGCAGGAACTCGCCCCCTTCGCCCCCGACGATCCCGGGCGCATCACGCTTGAGGGGCCGAAGGTTCTCGTCCCGCCGCTCAAGGCACAGCCGGTGTCGATGGCCCTGCACGAACTGGTGACGAACGCGGTCAAATACGGCGGGCTCTCCGGTGCCGACGGCACGCTCGAGATCTCCTGGGTGATCGGCCCCGACAGTGTTCTCGCCGTCGACTGGCGCGAACGGAACGTGACGCCGGGCGACGACGCCAAGACGGGCGGCTCGGGCTTCGGGGAAAAGCTGCTCAAGATGATGATCGAAAGCCAGCTTGGCGGCAGCCTCTCGCGCGAGATCGGCGGCGGCACCTTCCGCTGCCGGCTGGAAATCCCGCTGCCGCCGGACGACTGAAAACGGGTAACCGCGGCCAAGGGCCAATCAAGCGACAAGCCGGGCCAGCGTCCGACCGCCGGGGGGACGCACAGCCCCCACTAAAGCATCCGACTGAAAACCTGAATCGCGGGGATTCCTGTTGGAGCTGATTTGTGATTCATCCTGTCTGGGAGG